>CAWBFL010000115.1:0-36701 GCA_963787905.1 uncultured Acidobacteriaceae bacterium
GATGCATTGCTCCGTGAGGCCGAGATCCTCGCGCAGTACATCGAGCAGGCGCTTCATCGGCGGCGCGGTGACGGTGCGGGTCGCGTTGTTAACGGTGAGCGTGATGGCAGACATTTTAGCGTTCACTGCGGGTCCGGCAGATCGATGGAATAGTAGACGACCGGCTCGTTGGTGAAGTCTGTGAGCCTGGGCGGCGCGTTCAGTTTTGCCGTGATGGCGGGATTCAGTAGCCAGCTATAGGTGGTTTTGAAAGGAAAGGGCGCGCTGGGCGGGACGACCAGCTGCCCATAGGCCTTGCCCTCTCCGCGGAGCGACATGTAGCTGTTGGCGTCGATACGGCCCCGCAGCTTCGTGCCGGCTTCGGCGATAGTGTCTTTGCCGAGGATGATTCCGTCGCGGGTCCTGAAGGTGTGTCCGGGCTGGATCGAGTACTCGACGGAACCTGCTACGCAGGGGCCATTGGGCCTGACCAGCACCCTGATTTGTACCGCGTCCCGCATCCAGACGTGGGCGGGGCCTTCCTGCGAGGACTCGGCGCCATAGGTAGCGCGGAGCTTGTTGCAGGTGTCTCCGGGCTTGATGTCGGGAACATTTTGCGCCGCTGCTGGAACGGCGATGAGAAGGATCGCAGCGATGGCAGATATCTTCATGCGGGGACCTCGGTCTCGGTGCGGGTGTCACGGTCAATTGCAGGATTCAGGTCTTCGCTGCCGGAGGCGGGTGTTCGGGTCATGCGTTCGAAGATGTCTTCGGGCAGCAAGGGGACCTCGGTGAAGGCGGTGCCGGTGGCGTGCTCGATGGCGTTGAGGATGGCGGGCGCTGGACCGTCCATGGGCAGCTCGCCGATGCCTTTGGCGCCCTGGGGTCCGTGGATCGACGGCGTCTCTTCGAAGTGGACGTGGATGGGCGGCAGGTCGGCGGAGGTGGGCATGATGTAGTTGGTCATCTGGTTGTTGCGCATCAGGCCGTCCTTGTACTCGCACTTCTCGTAGAGCGCGTAGCCGATGCCCTGGGCAACGCCGCCCTCAATCTGGCCCTTGGCCAGCACCGGGTGTATCACTTTCCCGACCTCCTGCAGCGCGTAGAAGTCCTTGACCTCGACGGAGTAGGTAAGCGTGTCGACCGCCACCTCGGCGACGTAAACCGCCCACGCGTAGGTGGGGTAGGCGTCGCCGCGGTATTGGTCGTCATCCCAGAAGATGTTGCCGGGTGCCTCATAGCGGGCCTCGGCGACCAGCGTGCCGTGCTGGGCGAGATAGTCCCGGGCCGCGCGTTTGAAATCAGCCGGCGTATAGTTCGCAGGCACCTCGCACGCGACCGAGTAGTCGAAGTCTGCAATCTGCGCGGAGTTCGCCAGGTAGGGCGCGAGCGTCGCCAGCATCGATTCCGACGCGCGCTCCACCAGCTTGCCGACAATCATCGCGGTGCGGCTGGCGACCGTGGGTCCGGAGTTCGGAACGTACTTCGTGTCCGGCTGGGCGACCAGGACCTCTTCGTATGGGATGCGCAGGGTTTGCGCACAGACCTGCGCAAGGATGGTGTTGGTGCCCTGACCGAATTCCGTGGAGGAGACCAGAATATTCGGCCGGCCTTCCGCCGTGAGCTCGATTTTGACCAGCGAGTTGAGGCGGCGCTCGCCAGAGCCGGTGAAGCCGGAACCATGCATGAACGCGGCGAAGCCCATGCCACGCTTGATGGTCGATGTGGGATTGGTCCGCTCGAACCCGGCGCACTTGGCGTGGTAGTTGGATTCATTGAGGGCGCGCGTCAGCAGGTGCTGCATGTCGACCGGGTCGGAGAGATGCTGGCCGGTTGCGGTGTGCATGCCCGTCGAGAGGAAGTTGCGGCGGCGCAGTTCCTCCGGCGTGAGGCCGATGGTACGGGCGATCTTGTCCATGTGGCGCTCCAGCGCGAATAGAGTCTGTGGCGCGCCGAAGCCGCGAAAGGCGCCGTGGGGCGCGACGTTGGTGGCCATCGCTTTTGCCCGGACCGTCAGATGCGGCCAGTGGTACGGCCCGGGCGCGTGGATGGTGGCGCGCGAGAGGACGACGGGTGAGAGCGTGACGTACGCGCCGCCATCGATGACCACCTCAATCTCGCCCGCCAGCAGCTTGCCATCCCGCGACACCGCGGTTCGGTGGCGCGTGCGCGAGGGATGGCGCTTGGTGGTGGCGATCAGGTCTTCGGCGCGATCGTAGCAAAGCTTGACCGGATGGCCGGACTTCATCGCGAGCAGCGCCGCGTGCGAGCCGATGACCGAAGGGAAATCTTCCTTTCCGCCAAAGGCACCGCCGGTTTCGGTCTGGATGACGCGGCACTTCTCGGCGGGCAGGTTGAAGACCAGTTCGAGCGCGTGGACAACGTAGTAGGGACACTGCATGCAGCCGGAGACGGTGACGGATTCGAGGCTCCCATCACGCGCACGAAAAGCCTCGGCGATGATGCCGTTGTTCTCGATGTAAAGCTGCTCCTGCGCGCCAGTGCGGTACTCTTCTTCGACAATGAAGTCGGCGGCGGCGAAGGCAGCGGCGACCGCGGACTCATGCACGGCGGGGTCCTCGCCCGTCTGCATCAGAAAGGTCTTGAAGGTGTTGGCAGCGTGGTGCTTCGGATCGTCGCCGCGCCAGATCACTTTGGACTGGTCGCCCGCTGCGCCCGCCTCCGATTCTTCAATGCTGAAGACTCCGGGAAACTCCTCGTACGTGATGTGGACCGCTTCGACCGCAGCGTGGAGCGCAGCCTTGTCCGGGTGGGCCAGCAATAAAATCGGCTCGGCCGGGTGGTTGATAAACTCCGCGGCAAGACACGGGTGGTCCTTGACCAGGTGGACGATAGTGTTTTCGCCGGGGATGTCGGCGGCCGTGACGATGGTGAACTCCGACCAGTCGATGGCGGGATCGTACACGATGGACGTGATGCGTCCGCGCGCGATGGTGGAGCGGACGGTCGCTCCATACCACATGCCGGGCACGGTGATGTCGTCAACATACTGGGCGCGGCCCGTCACCTTGGCGAGGCCCTCCTTGCGGATGGGCGACGTTCCGACGATGGGGCCGGGTTCAGGCATAGGAGTTTAACGGTTCAGGGTATCCGAGAAGGATAGAACGATTCGAGCCGGATGGGAATAGAGAACGCGCGGTATCGGGCGCGGGCCGTGAGGTTTTTGGGGTTCAGTTTTGCGGAGGAGCGTCGTATCATGAAGCATTCGTTTTCGAGGAGTTTCAATGCCGTTTCCCATCAAAATCTGCGCGGTGTGCGAAGAGGAGTTTGAACTCAAGCCGGACAAGCCCGGCTTCGCCAACCGCTGTCCCCGGTGTAGCGAGCCCGAGTCCGACGAGCCGGTCAGCAAGGGCCACATGGACGCGGTCGAGCTGAAGAGTACGCGCGAGGCAAATGCCGCCCGGCGTCAGGCGATCAAAGAGCTGCTGTATAGCGGCAAGTAGCCGGCGGCCACGCAAGTCAGAGCGTGCATGGGAGCGGTATGGGACGGACCGAAACGATCGACGCGCATCACCATCTCTGGCGCTACACGCCCGCGGAGTATGGCTGGATCAACGAGTCGATGCGGGTGCTGCAGCGCGACTTTCTGCCGGCAGATCTGACGCAGGCGATGGCGACCGCGGAGATCGACGGCACCATCGTGGTGCAGGCGCGCCAGACCCTGGAGGAGACCCGCTGGCTGCTCGACCTGGCCGACGCCAACGATGCGATCCGCGGCGTGGTGGGGTGGGCTCCCATTGCCGGCGAGGAGTTTCCCGGCTGCATGGAGGAGTTCGACGGGCGGGCCAAGCTGAAGGGGCTGCGCCACGTCATCCAGGGCGAAAAGGACGAGCACTACATCCTGCGCGAGGATTTCAACTCTGGAATTCGCACCATGGCCGGAAGCGGTCTGGTGTACGAGATTCTGATCTACGAGCGCCACCTGGCAGACACCATCTACTTTGTCGACGAGCACCCGGACCAGGTCTTTGTGCTGGACCACGTGGCCAAGCCGCTGATCGCCGCCGGCGTGCTGGAGCCGTGGGCCGAGCGGATGATGGAGCTGGGGCAGCGGGAAAACGTGTTCTGCAAGATGTCGGGAATGGTGACCGAGGCGAAGTGGGATGGGTGGACGCCGGAGACCCTGAAGCCGTATCTGGATGTAGCCGTGGAGGCGTTTGGCCCGGAGCGGCTGATGGCCGGGTCGGACTGGCCGGTCTGCCTGGTGGCCGCGGGCTATGCGCAGTGGTGGGGCGTGCTGCGGGATTACTTCGCCCCCTTCAGCGATGTGGATCGGGCGCGCGTCTTCGGTGGGACCGCTATCGAAGTCTATGACTTGTGAGGTGCGCCCGAGGCACTTTCCACAGGGCGCCCACGATTCTAAAATGAAGAGTATGGCGAAGGTGAAGACGCTGCGATGTCCGACCTGCCGGACCATTGTGCTGGCAGGCAGTGCAGACTTCCCGTTCTGCTCGGATCGCTGCCGGTTGATCGACCTGGGCAAGTGGGCAAGCGGGGGCTACGTGATCAGCTCGCCGATCCACGATCCGGATGTTCTGGACGAGTTGGAAGGACTGCGGGACCGCAGGCAATCGGGTTCGTCCGGCTCCGGGGATGGAGAGTAGTGGCCGGGCCTGTCGTCGTGAAGAAGACCCGCTGGGCGTGGGTGGTGGCGACGTGGGTTGGCGCCGGCCTGCTGAAGCCCGGGCCGGGAACCTACGGCTCCGTGGCTGCGGTGCTGCTGTGGCTTGGGGGGGCGCTGGAGTTTCATCCGGGACGAGTTGCGTTGGCGGTGGGGACCGCGCTCGCAGCCTTTGCGGTCACCCTGATCGGGATTCCCGCAGCGACCATTGTTGCGCGTGAGGCCGGTCGCGAGGATCCCGGATTCGTTGTCGTGGATGAGGTCGCCGGGCAGTGGATTGCCCTGATTGCCGTGCGGCCGGACTGGCGCCATGCCGTGCTCGCGCTGGTACTGTTCCGGCTCTTCGACATCTGGAAGCCGTGGCCCATCCGCAAGCTGGAGGCTTTGCCCGAAGGCACGGGGATCATGCTGGACGATGTGGCGGCCGGAGTGCTCGCGCTGGCAGTAGGACTGCTCCTGGCCCGCTGGGTGTAGTTTGCGCTGACGGGCGCACCGGGCTAGGCTGGGGAGTGGCATGAGTCCTCTATTGCATGGGTCAAAGACGGGTGGGCCGCGGCTGGAGTCGTTGAACCCGCCGGCGGCAATGCCGGACGGCGAGGTCGAGCTGCGGGGCAGCGGGCTGCAGGGGCCGGGCGCGGCGGTGCTGCCGCAGGTCAAGGTGGGAGACACGCCGGTGTACCTGGCGCTGAGCCGGCCGGGCCGGACGGTGATTCGTATTCCCGACGGGGCAATCTCGGGCGAGGTGGTGCTGTCGCTGCCTGAAGGCGCTGCCAGCGGCGGCGCCAGCAACCCGCTGGATCTGCGGGTCGCCGTGCCCATGGCCGAAGGCCTGCATCCGGTCGCAAATCCAGCGGTCGACGCGGACGGCAACGTGTACGCGACAGTCTCCGGCGGGCGCGGCGAGAGCGTTCCCGTATCGATCTACTCCATCGCGCGCGACTTCCAGGTGCGGCCGTTTGTCCGTGATCTGCTGAACGCGACCGGACTGGCCTTCGACGCAAACGGCTATTTGTATGCCAGCTCGCGAGCCGACGGGACGGTCTATCGCATCTCGCCCGCCGGCGCGATGTCGACCTACGCCGAGGGCATGGGCATCGCCACCGGGATTGCCTTCGACCGCGACGGCAATCTGTACGTGGGCGACCGGTCGGGCACGATCTTCAAAGTCGGGCCGGACAAGGGAACGGGCGCGGACCGCGAAATCTTTGTCTACGCCACGCTGGAGCCGAGCGTGGCTGCCTATCACCTGGCCTTCAACGACGCGGGCACGCTGTTCGTCACCGGCCCGACCACCTCCAGCAACCAGTCCGTGCACGCCATCGACCGCGATGGCCACACCTCGGTCTACTACCAGGGACTCGGCCGCGCCCAGGGCCTCGCGTTCGATGTTGCCGGAAATCTGTACGTGGCGGCGTCGCTGCGCGGCCAGCGCGGAATCGTTCGCATCACGCCCGGGCGCGAGGCAACGCTCGCCGTCTCGGGCAACGACCTCGTCGGCCTGGCGTTTCTGGAGGATGGCTGCGCCGCACTGGCAACCAAAGACGCCCTGTACCATGTGGCTTTGGATATTGAGGGAAGGCGATTGGTGTGAGGGATCGAAAGACCGATGCGGGTTGACTTCGGGAAGGGCAGACCGGAAAACACGCGCCAGCGAACGCTATGATTGCTGAGATTATCGCCGCCGGGTCGGAGATGCTGACGCCCTACCGGCAGGACACCAACTCGCTCTACCTGACCTCGCGGCTCAACGAGCTCGGCGTGCAGGTGGCCTTCAAAACCATCGTCGGCGACAACCTCGAACACCTCACCGGCGCCGCCAAGGCAGCCATCGCTCGCGCGGACATCGTCATCTTCTCCGGCGGCCTTGGCCCGACCGAGGACGACCTCACCCGCGAGGCGGTGGGCGCCGCGCTGGGCCTGGGTCTGCGGCGCGACAACGACATCCTGGCCGCCATGTACAAACGCTTCGCCGCCCGCCGCATGGCCATGCCGCCCAACAACGCCAAGCAGGCGGATCGGCTGGATGGTGCCGAGGTGCTCGAAAATGCCAACGGCAGCGCGCCCGGCCAGTACATCGACACGGTCGTTGGCCGCCATCGCAAGATCGTGATCCTGCTGCCCGGCCCGCCGAAGGAACTGAAGGCGATGTACGAGGCCGAATGCCGCCCGCGCCTTGCAGCCACGCTGCCGGCCCGGCACATGGCGCGCCGGATGCTCCGCATGGCTCTGATTCCGGAGTCGCAAGTCGATGCGCGCACCGCGCCCGATCTATAAGCAATACACCGACGTCGAGACGACTATCCTGGCTGGCTCGGGCGAGATCCAGCTCCACTTCGTCTGCGCCAAGCCGAACCAGGCCGAAGCGCAGGCGCGGGTGGACGAGCTGGCGGAGAAAATCGAGGCCGAGATGGGCGAGGCCGTCTTTTCGTCGCACGGCGAGAGCCTCGAAGAAATGGTGCTCCTCATGCTCGGCCTGCGCCACATGACGCTGGCCGCGGCCGAGAGCTGCACTGGTGGCCTCCTCGCCGAGCGGCTGACCGCGGTGCCCGGGAGCTCACGCTACTTTCTGGGCGGCGCGGTGGTCTACGCAGATCGGCTGAAGACGACCTTCGCCGAGGTTCCCGAGGAGATGATTCGGACCGAGGGGCCGGTAAGCGAAGCCGTGGCGCGGGCCATGGCCGAGGGGATTCGGCGGCGGACGGGCGCCAGCGTGGGCGTGGGGATCACCGGAATTGCCGGGCCGGGACCGGGCGTGGGAGCGGACGAGGGCAAGCCGATCGGGCTGGTGTATGTGGGGCTTTCGTTCGCAACCGAGAAGCAGGCCAAGGTGGTGGAGCTGAACCTGGCCGGCGACCGCGAGCGGATTCGGCTGTGGGCCAGCCAGCATGCGCTGGAGTTGCTGCGGCGGGCCCTGTTGGAGCGCGCATGAAGGGTGTTACCGAACGAAGATTGGCACGGAATTCTGTTTGCGACCATCGGAAGCACCACGCGAAGCTCAATACACGTCACGAAGTGACCGCTGCCCGCGTAGGGCGCCCGTCCGGCAGGACAAGAGTTGGTAGACTCTAGGTTTAGAGAAAGACGAAGGCACGCGCACTGACGATGAAGCCCTGGATTTTGTCTATTTCGATTGCGTACCTGCTGGGGTCGATTCCGTTCGGCTACCTCTTGGTGCGGATCTTCCGCAATGAGGACATACGCGAGAAGGGCAGCGGCAACATCGGCGCGACCAACGTGGCGCGCTCCGGGGCCAAGGGGCTGGGACTGGCGACCCTGCTGCTGGACCTGGGTAAGGCCTATGCCGGAGTGATGATCGCCAGGCAGCTCGCGCCGGGCGTATACGACATCGCCGTGGCGGCCGCGGTTGCTGCGGTGGTGGGGCACGTGTTTCCGGTATGGCTGGGCTTTCGCGGCGGCAAAGGCGTGGCCAGCGCGCTGGGCGTTTTCCTGGCGCTGACCTGGCCGTCTGCGGTAGGCATCCTGCTGGTGTTCGCGGTGGTGTTTGCGCTGACGCGCTATGTCTCGCTGGCGTCGATCGTGGGGGCGGCATCGTTTCCTATCTTTGGCTTCCATTTTGTGGCTTCGCGCAGCCCCATGGTGGTGTTCGGATTTGTGTTTATTCCGCTGCTGATTATCGTGAAGCACCATGAGAATATCCGGCGCCTGTTGAGCGGAACGGAAAGCCGGTTCGGGAGCAAGTCTGGGCGGGGAACTGCAACTGGGAAGGCGGAGGCATGAGTCGGATTGGCATACTGGGCGCAGGCGCGTGGGGGACGGCGCTGGCGATCTCGTTGGCGCGGCGGGGCGGGCACAAGATCGCGCTGTGGTCGTACTCGGCCGAACTGGCCGAGCAGATGATGGAGACGGGCGAGAATCTGCCCTTCCTGCCGGGTTACACCGTTCCCATGGATGTGCTGGTGACGGCCGACCTGCCGGCCGCGATCTTTGAGGCGGACATCGTGCTCTGCGTGACGCCGTCGGAGCATATGCGCAGCGTATTCGGCCAGATCGCCCCGCTGCTGACGCGAGACCAGATCGTGGTGAGCGCGACCAAGGGGCTCGAAGAGTCCAGCCTGCTGCGCATGTCGCAGGTCATCGCGTCGCTGACGGACAACGCATGCGGTGTGCTCAGCGGCCCGTCATTCGCCGCTGAGGTTGCGGCCGGGATTCCGACAGCCATTGTGGCGGCGTCCGCGGTGCCGGGGGTCGCGCAGACCATCCAGCGCGAGTTCAGCTCGTCCACGCTGCGGCTCTACACCAACGACGATGTCGCCGGCGTGGAGCTCGGCGGATCGCTGAAAAATGTGATCGCCCTGGCCGCCGGCGTGGTGCACGGGCTGGACCTTGGCTACAACGCAGGCGCAGCGCTGATTACGCGCGGGATCGCGGAGATTACCCGGCTCGCGGTCGCGTGCGGCGGCCGGCGGCAAACACTCGCAGGCCTGTCCGGACTGGGCGACCTGGTGCTCACCTGCACCGGTTCGCTCTCCAGAAACCGGACCGTAGGTACCGAGCTGGGCAAGGGCCGTGCGCTGCCCGAGATCCTCGACGATCTGCAGGGCAAGGTTGCCGAAGGGATTCGCAGCACCACGGCGGCACTCGGCCTGGCAGCTCGCTACGGCGTGGAGATGCCCATCACGGAGCAGATGGACGCAATCCTGCACCGGGGTAAAAGCCCGAAAGACGCGATCCGCGAACTGATGGCCCGGCCCGGGCGCGACGAGTAGCGCGCGCCGCCGCTGTGCTCCGGTTGCTAGACTAAAGACAGTATGGCTTTTTCCCTGTTTGGCAAGCGCACGCCCGATCCCGAAACCACAGACCAGGGCAAGGACCCAGACGCTCGCGTAGCGTCTCCGGAGAAGCGCGGCTTCTTCGACCGCATGAAGCAGGCGGTCACCCGCACGCGCGACTCCTTCTCCGAGTCGATCGGCTCGGTACTCGCCTTGACCCGCGAAATCGACGAGACGTCGCTGGCCGAGCTGGAGTCCATCCTGCTCGCGGCCGACATCGGCGCAGCGACCGCGCGGACCATCATCGAGAACCTGCGCCAGCGCGGACTGCGGCAGGGCATCGAGGGCGGCGAAGAGCTGAAGCGGCTGCTGAAGATCGAGCTGAAACAGGTCCTCGACAACGTGGCGACGCCCGATGTCGTGCCCGACGTACCGCCCGAAGTGGTCATGATGGTCGGCGTAAACGGCACCGGCAAGACCACCACAACCGGCAAGCTGGCGGCGTTTTATCGCGCGCAGGGGCGCACCGTGCTGCTGTGTGCCGCGGACACCTTTCGCGCGGCGGCGATCGAGCAGCTTGAGGTGTGGGCGGCGCGCAGCGAGGTGCCCATCGTCAAAACGAAAACCGGCGGCGATCCTTCGGCGGCGCTCTACGACGCATGCACCGCCGCCAAGGCTCGCGGGACCGACGTGCTGATCGTGGACACCGCGGGACGCCTGCACACCAAGACCGACCTCATGAAGGAACTGGACAAGATGCGGCGCACCGCCGAACGCCTCGTCCCCGGCGCGCCCCACCAGACCCTTCTGGTCATGGACGCCACCACCGGGCAGAACGGCCTGCAGCAGGCGCGGCTATTTACCGAGGCCGCCCGCGTCACCGGCATCGTGTTGACCAAGCTCGATGGAACCGCGAAGGGCGGCATCGTGCTCGCCATCGCGACCGAGCTTGGCCTTCCGGTAAAGTATGTCGGCGTTGGCGAGAAGATGGAAGACATCCTCCCCTTCGACAGCGGTGCTTTCGTGGAGTCGATGGTGCGCTAAGGCCGTCGCCGGATCTGCGTTCTCCGCTTCCGTTGGAGTTGATAGCACGAAAGGCGCCCGTGGCTTCGCGAGAAGAGATTGACGTTGAGTTCATGCGCCGTGCGCTCGATCTGGCGCGCGCATCCGTGGGCCTCGCGTCGCCCAATCCACAGGTGGGATGCGTTCTGGTGCGCGACGGGGTGGTGGTCGGCGAGGGCGCGCATTTCTACGATGAATTGGACCACGCTGAAGTAGTTGCGCTGAAGCGCGCCGGCGAGCTGGCTTGCGGGGCAACCGCCTACGTCACGCTGGAGCCATGCAGTCACCAGGGACGAACCGGGCCGTGCGCGGTTGCGCTGATTGCCGCCGGAGTTCGGCGCGTGGTGGCAGCGACCGTCGATCCGAATCCGCAAGTGAGCGGGCAGGGAATCGAACGGCTGCGCGCTGCCGGGATCGAAGTAACTCAAGGCGTGTGTGAGCAAGAGGCGCGCACACTGAACGTCGCCTTCGCAAAGTTCATCCGCACGAGCAGGCCGCTGGTCGTACTGAAGGCGGCGGTGTCGGCTGATGGCATGCTGGCGCCGCTGCCCGAGGCCCGAATCAAGCGGCAGACCTATTGGCTGACCGGCGCAGAGGCGCGCGCTACAGTCCAGCACATGCGTCATGAGGCAGATGCAGTCCTCACCGGCATTGGCACCGTGCTGGCCGACGATCCCGCGCTGACTGACCGGTCCGGGATCATTGGGCCAGGCGCGCGGGGGCGGCGCCGGCCGCTGCTGCGCGTGGTGCTGGATTCGAATCTACTGACGCCGTTGGATTCGCAACTCGTGCGCTCCGCATGCGGAGATGTGCTGGTGATAGGCAGCGCCGAGGCGGATGCCGGACGCGCAGCGGCGCTGGAGGACGCCGGCGTGCAGGTGGAGCGCGTCGCGGGCCGCAGGGGCAAGCTCGACTTGGGCGTGGTGCTGGACTTGCTGGGCGAGAGAAAGATTTTGAGCGCGTTGCTGGAGTGCGGGTCGGCGCTGAATGGAGCGTTCCTGGCGCACAATCTGGTGGACAAGGTGGTGCTGTTCCACGCGGAAAAGGAACTGGGCGCGGGCGCGGTGCCGTTTGCGGCGGGAGGCCCCACGCCATTTGAATTGGAACGAAAACTAAGGGACGTGACACGCACGCAGGTTGGCGCGGACACAATGGTGAGCGTTGTTCTGCGCGATGTCTGGAATGGGCTAGGCTAGAAACATGTTCACGGGAATTGTTGAGACCACTGGCGAAGTTATTTCGTTCACCCCGGGGACGGGCGCGGCCCGGCTGACGATCGCTGCGCCGGAGATCGTCGGACGGCTGCGCACGGGCGACAGCGTTGCCGTCAGCGGCGTCTGCCTCACCGCGCTGGAAATCGAGCCGGGCGCGTTTCCGCCGCGATTTTCCGCCGACCTGGCCGCTGAGACGCTTGCGCGGACGACGCTCTCGCGGTTAGAGCCCGGCTCGCAAGTCAACCTGGAACTGCCCACACCCGCCGGCGCACCCCTGGGCGGACACGTGGTGCAGGGGCATGTGGACGGGGTTGCCACGCTGGTGGCGCTCGATCCGGTGCACGCCGGAGCGAACAGCGACTGGGTGCTGCGGCTGCGGCTGCCAGAGACGCTGGCGCGGTATGTGGTGGAGAAGGGATCAATCGCCGTCGAAGGCATCAGCCTGACCGTCGCGGGAATCGAGCGCGACGAGATCTGGATCGCCATCTTGCCCCACACGTACACGGCAACTAACCTGCATACGCTCGCGCCCGGCATGGGCGTGAACATCGAAGTGGACGTGCTGGCCAAATATGCCGAGAGCCGTGCGCGGACGCAGGCGAGCGACATCACTGTGGAGTATCTGCTGGCGAACGGCTATTAGTCAGGTGGAAGCTATATCCTGCCGGACGGGCCAACTGCGCGCGAAGCTTTAAAGGGGCGTGTGAACGCCTAGCAGATGCGCGGCAGTTGTTCGCCGAACATCACGTCGAGCACGCGCGTGCCGCCGATCTCCGTCTTCATCAGCACCATGCCCGGATGTTCGGGAACGACCTCACCGATGATTGCGGCGTCGCGTCCTAGCGGGTGCGCACGCATCTGCGCCAGCACTGCGTCAGCCATGTCGGCGCGCACGACGGCGAGCAGCTTGCCTTCGTTCGCGACGTAGAGCGGATCGAGGCCGAGCACCTCGCACGCCCCCCGCACGGACTCGCGCACCGGGATCGCGCGCTCGTTCAGCAGCATGCCGACGTTGGCGCGCTTGGCAATCTCGTTCAGCGTAGTGGCCGCGCCGCCGCGGGTCGGATCGCGTAGGCAGTGAATAAAGTCCGGCGTGGTGGCCGGTGCCACCAGCATCGCAGCCACCAGCGTATGCAGCGAGGCGCAGTCGCTCTCGATGGCGCCCTCAAACTCCAGACCCTCGCGTTGCGACATAATCGCCATGCCATGATCGCCCAGGTAGCCGCTCAGCAGGATGGCGTCGCCGGGCCGGGCACGGTCGGCAGAGATATTGACGCCATCGGGAATGATGCCGATGCCGGTGGTGTTGATGAAGATCTGGTCGCCTTTGCCGCGGTCGACCACCTTGGTATCGCCCGTGATGAACTGCACACCCGCCTCGGCAGCCATGGCGCGCATCGACTCGACGATACGGCGCAGATCGTCGACCGGCAGTCCTTCTTCCAGGATGAACGCCGCGGAAAGGTACATAGGCTGCGCGCCGCTCATGGCCAGATCGTTGACGGTGCCGTGCACCGCGAGGCGTCCGATATCGCCGCCCGGGAAGAAGATCGGCGTGACCACGAAGGAGTCGGTGGTGAAGGCAACGCGCGCACCGCCGATGCTGACCACGGCCTGATCGTCGAGTTTGTCGAGTACCGGGTTGCGGAACGCGGGCAGGAAGATCTTGTCGATAAGGTCGGCGGTCAGTTTGCCGCCGCTGCCGTGTCCCAGCACGATCTGCTTGTGCTCGAAGATTGGAATCGGGCACGATCCGAACAGCGGCGAGACGGGAGTCTCGGTTTCCTGCTGTCTTTCCTTCGTCGTATCGGGTGGGTTCGCCATCGGCTTACGATCTTCCTCCGCCCGCAGCAGCGGGTTCGGGCGCAGCATTGGGGACGATCTGGTGCAGCGGGGCAGGCTTCAGATGGCGTCCGTAAGCGTAGTATGCAGCGCACGCACCCTCGGCCGACACCATGGTTGCCCCCAGCGGATGCTGCGGCGTGCACAGCGTCCCGAAGGCCGGGCAATCGTGCGGCTTCTTGATGCCGCGCAGAATCTCGCCGCTGATGCAGATCTCCGGCTCCATCGTCGCGATCTCGGCAACGTCGAAGAGCTTCTCCGCGTCATGCGCGGCAAACTCCTCGCGCAGGCGGTAGCCGCTGTTTGGGATGGTGCCAATGCCGCGCCATTTGCGGTCGGACACTTCAAACACCTTGCCGATCAGTTGCTGCGCCGGCAGATTCCCGATTTCATTCAGGATGCGCGAGTATTGGTTCTCCACCACTGCGCGCCCCTCCTCCAGTTGCTTCACCGTCATCAGCACGCCCTCGAGGATGTCCAGCGGCTCAAACCCGGTCACCACGATCGGCGCATGGTAGCGCGCGCTGATGGGAACGTATTCGCTGTAGCCCATCACCGCGCAGACGTGGCCGGGGCCGAGAAACCCCTGCACGCGGTTCTCCGGCGAAGCTAGGATCGCTTCCAGCGCCGGCGGTACCAGCACATGCGACACGAGCAGCGACACGTTAGCCATTTTTTCCTCGCGGGCGCGCCACGCAAGCATGGCGTTCGCAGGTGCAGTCGTCTCGAAGCCGATGGCGAAGAAGACGATCTGCTTCGTCGGATTCGCTCGCGCGATCTTCAGGCAATCCAGTGGCGAGTAAACAATGCGCACATCGCCGCCGTTGGACTTGATCGTGAACAGGTCGCCATCCGACCCCGGCACGCGCAGCATGTCGCCGAACGAACAGAAGATGACGTCCGGCCGCCGCGCGATCGCGTGCGCCTTGTCGATCATCTCCAGCGGCGTTACGCACACCGGGCAACCCGGACCGTGCACCAGTTCCACGCCCTCCGGCAATAGCTGGTCGATTCCGTTCTTCACAATGGAGTGGGTCTGCCCGCCGCAGACCTCCATCAGCACCCACGGACGCGTCTGGATGCGGCGCATCTCCGCTACGATTTTGCCGGCAACCTCTCCGTCGCGATATTCGTCAAGGTATTTCAATCTCCAGTCCTCCCCTTGATGAACCGGCTTGCCGTCGGATCGGCTTCGCTCTCGTCAACCGCAGGTGCGTCCAACTCGTTCAGTTGATCCAGCTCCTTCAGCGCCTGGTAGGTTCGCTCCGCCTCGGCCTCATCCACGCGGCTGATGGCGAAGCCGACATGCACCAGGACGTACTCGCCAGTCACGGTCTCCGGTAGGTATTCCAGGCAAGCCTCGCGCGTGATGCCGCCGAACTGCACCTTCGCCATGCGAAGTCCACCCTGGTCGTAGGTCTCCACTACCTTGCCGGGAATTGCCAGACACATAAGAACTCCTCGCTCATCGCGCTTGCCGCATCCGTTCGTTGGCGATCACAGCCTGGCCCAGCGCGATCCCGCCGTCATTTGCGGGAACCAGCGCATGCTGATACACGGCAAAGCCGCTACGCCGCAACTGTACTATCGTACGCTCCAGGAGGTAAAGGTTCTGGAAGGTCCCGCCGCTCAGGCAAACTCGGTCCAGCCCGTCACTGCTTCGTATCCGCTCGCACAACTCCACGATGGCCGTCGCCAAAGTGTTGTGGAATATGGCGGAAATCGTCTCCGCCGGGCGCCCGCAGGAGTGATCCGTGGCAATCGCAACGATGGTAGGCCGCAAGTCGAGGGTTATTGGATCGCCGCCGCCGACATCGTAGGGGTACAGCTCGGTATCGAGGGCCGCACGCGGGCCGGCCGCACGGGTCGCAGCGGTTTCGAGCGCGATGGCCGCCTGGCCTTCGAAGCTGACCTCCGTCGCGATCCCCAGGATCGCCGCCACAGCATCGAAGAGCCGGCCGCAGGACGACGTCTCGACCGTCTGGATGCGCTTCGTCAGCATGGCCTCCACCAAGGCGAACTGCTTCTCGTTTACGCCTGCGAAGTGCGTCAACTCTTCGGGGATTTGCGGCCCGCAGGCGTCGCGCAGATAGCTAAGCGCCATGCGCCAGGGCTGGCGGACGGCGGCGTCTCCTCCGGGCAGCGGGACGTAGCGCAGGTGAGCACGGCGGGTGAAGCCGGAGAAATCCGCAGCCAGGAATTCGCCACCCCAGATTTTGCCGTCGGTCCCGAAGCCGGTGCCGTCCAGCGCAACTCCGATGACCCGGCCGCTCAGTTGGTTCTCCGCCATGCAACTCGCGATGTGCGCGTGATGATGCTGCACCCCGATCTTGAGCTCGATCGAAGACGCTAGCGCCATCCGAGTGCTCCAATAGCCGGGGTGCAGATCGTAGGCCACCGCGCCCGGCGACACGCGGAAGATGTGCTGCAGCCGGGCCAGCGTCTCCTCGAAGAACTGCATGGTCTCGTAGTTTTCCAGGTCGCCGATATGTTGGCTCAGGATCGCGTAGCGGCCCTTGGTCAGACAGAATGTGTTCTTCAGCTCGCCGCCGAACGCAAGGACTTCTCCCATATCGATGCCCAGATCGATCGTCTGTGGAACGAAGCCGCGCGAACGCCGCAGCACTCGTTCGCGGCCTTCAAAGCTCCGCACCACCGAGTCATCCACGCGCGTCCAGATGTCGCGGTTGTGCAGTAGAAACCAGTCCGCGACTCCGTCTAACTGGCGCAGCGCATCCTCATTCGAAGTGACAATGGGGTCCTCGCTCAGGTTGCCGCTGGTCATCACCAGCGCCGGGAACTCGGAAGCCTCGTCGGGCGAATCGCTGAATAGGAGATAGTGCAACGGGGTGTATGGCAGCATCACGCCCAGCGTGTCATTGCCGGGTGCGAGTGACGGGGAGACGGCAGCGTCTGGCCGGCGCCGCAGTACCACGATGGGGCGGCGCGTGGTCAGCAGCGCTGCCTCGTCGTCCGGAGTTACCGCGCAGATTTGCCGGACGGAGGCCAGGTCGCGTGCCATCAGCGCGAAAGGTTTGTCTGAGCGCCGCTTGCGCCGCCGCAGCTCGGCCACGGCAGCATCGTTGGCTGCGTCGCACGCCAGCAGAAAACCGCCAAGTCCTTTGACGGCGAGAATCTTGCCGGCCCCCAGCAGCGCTCGCGCCTCGCGGATCAGGTCAAGCGAGTCGCGGGTGCTGAAGGAGCAATCGGCCAAGCGCGTCCCGGAAGCGACCAGCTCCAGCGAAGGCCCGCAAACCGCGCAGGCGTTGGGCTGGGCATGGAAACGGCGGTCAGCCGGATCGGCGTACTCCGCTGCACACGCAGCGCACATGGTAAAAGCTGCCATCGTGGTGGTGGCGCGGTCATACGGGATGTCTTCAATAATGGTGTAGCGCGGGCCGCAGTGCGTGCAGTTGGTGAAGGGATAGCCGTAGCGCCGGTTGCCGGAGTCGCCGAAGTCGCGCCAGCACGCGTCGCAGGTGCCAGCGTCCGGCGAAATCAGCGAAAATGCGCCCGCTTCCTCCTGGCTCTCGAGAATCGAGAAGCCCGCACTGCCGCAAGCTGCAACGTCGGACACAGCCATCTCCGCGATTGCCGAGAGTTGCGGCGGGTCGGACCGCAGCTTCTCGAGGAAGCGATTGACCTCCGATTCGCTGCCTTCAATCTCGATGGTGACTCCAGATGACGAATTGAAGACATAGCCAGTCAGCCCGAGAGAGTGGGCGAGGTTATACACAAACGGGCGAAAACCGACTCCCTGCACAATCCCGCGCACATGTATATGCTTGCGCCGAGCCGATGCAGTAGGAGTGGCCGCCATAGTGGCCACCAGCATACCGGAATCGCCGTGCTGCTCGCGGCGGGGTGCGAAGGACGGCTATTTCTTCCTGGAGGGGACGAGCGCCTTCACGCGGGCAATCCAACCCTGCGCGGGTGCGGATGGCTGTTTGGCCGGGGCGGGCGTCGCCGGTGCGGGAGACGGAGTTGTCTCGGAATGAGTCGATGCTGCGGGCGCCGGTGCGGATTCGTTCCCGGAAGCCGCGGGTGTTGGCTGGTCAGGGGGGCGGGGCGAGCCGGGCGCCGGGGCTGCCGCGTCCGCCCACTGCACGATGAGCGAGATGCGGCGATTGGAGGGGTCGAGCGGGTTGGAAGGTACGCGCAGCATCTGGTCCGCGTACCCGCGCACCTGCGAGATCTGGCTGGGGCCGATCCCACCTTGCTGCAGCAGCCGCCGTGCTGAGTTTGCCCGGTCCGCCGACAATTCCCAGTTGCTGTAGCTGCTGTCGCCGGAAAAGGGCTGCGCGTCCGTGTGGCCCTCGATCAGCAATCGATTGGGTAGGGCCTTGAGTTGGACCGCCAGCAGATTCAGCAGCTCTACTCCGCTCGGGCTTAGTTGCGGGCTGCCGCTCTCAAAGAAAGTCCCGCCTTTCTCCTCAATCAGCTCAATCTTCAAGCCTTCCCCCGTCATGGTGATGTCGATTTGCTTGGAGAGTTTGGTCAGGTCCGTCTGCTTAAGGATAGCTTTCTCGATCTCGTCCTTCAGTTTCTCCACGTTCTGCTTGTCGATGGTCACGCTCTCCCCGGAGCCGAGCGTGAGGGTGCCCGTCTGCTGGCCGTTGCTCCGCGGATCGTTGAAGTATCCCGCGACCGCTTTCCTGATTTGGGGTGACGTATTCAGCAGCCAAAGGACGATGAAGAGCGACATCATCGCGGTGACGAAGTCGGCGTAGGCTACCTTCCACGCTCCTCCATGATGGCCTCCGTGGGAGGATTTCTTCTTGACGATAATGATGGGCCGGACGGCCTTGCGGTCGGTTGCCAAGCCTGGCCTCCTTAAGCCGGCTGTGCGCCGGGCGATTGCGACTCAGGCGGCGCAGCCGCGGGCGATGCTTCACCTGCAGCGGGCTTCTTGCACGCGTTTTCCATCTCGTCGAAGTTGGGGCGGACGTGCTCGGGAATCGCGCGCCGGCCCATCTCGATGGCCAGCATCGGAGCCAGGCCCTTGAGGAAAGCAAGAATGACGACCCGGATCACATGCAGGTAGGAGTCCTGTGCCTCGACCTCCTTGGTCATGTTCGCCGCCATGGGACCAACGACGCCATAACACAGCAGAATGCCGAGGAAAGTGCCGACCAGAGCAGCGGCCACCTTCTTTCCGATCTCCTCCGGCGGCCCACCCAGCGAGCCCATGGTGATGACCACGCCGAGCACCGCAGCGACAATACCCAACCCGGGCAGGGCATCGGCCACGGTAGAGAGGGCGTTGACCGGCTGCAATGCCTCATGGTGTGCCACCTCCATGTCCCGCTCCATCATCTGGTCCATGTCGAACGGCTCCACCCCTCCCGTGATGGCGGTGCGCAGGGTGTCGCAGACAAAAGCCTGCGCATGGTGGTCGTGAAGAAATGCAGGATACTTCTTGAATATCTCGCTCTCGGTTGGCTTCTCGATATCATCTTCAATGCCGATAAGGCCCTTCTTGCGAACTTTGTTGCACAGTTCAAACAGCATTCTCAGGGTGTCGAGATAACGCGACCTGCCGAAGCGGGAGGCACCGAACGCGCCTGCCACGCCCGCGAGCATGGCCTTCAGGATGTGGACGGGATTCGCGACCAGTAGCGTGCCCAGTGCGGCCCCGACGATCGTCACAATCTCCGACGGCTGGACGAGCACCAGAAGATGTCCCTTTTCCATCAGAAATCCGGTGACGACTGCGGCAAATACAACGACGATTCCTATGATTGGAAGCATTAATCTCTCCGCGCTTCGGTTACACGGTTGCCGCCGGTGTATTCGCTGGTCTGCATCGCTTGGCGCGCGTGCAGCAGCAGCGACTGCAGCGAGTCACCTTCGCTGGCCTGGCTGGCGCCGATGCTCACCGTCAGGCCGACCCGGTCTCCCCACCAGCGAAAGTCCGCAGTCCGCGCCAGGCCGGCGAGACGCCGCGCATGCTCCAGCAGCAACTCCGCTGTGCGTTCATGCGCCAGCACCAGGAACTCGTTGTTGCCCCAGCGGCCGATGATCTCCGCCGGCTTCAACTGGCGCAGCAGGGTCTGTTCGACCGTGCGTAACATGGCCTCGCATGCATCGCATCCATGCGTCTTGCGGAGCGACTGGGCCTGATCGACGGTGATCCAAAGCAGCCCGAACGGCACGCAATTCGTTGTCCATTGGTGGTGCGCGGCATCCAGCCGGTCTTCCATGTCGGCCTGGCTGCGCTCAATATCCGCGCCTTCGCCGGCTTCTCCGTGGGGCAATTGGTCGATCTCCTCCACGGGGTGGAAGAGGAGAACCGCGCCAGCCGACTCGCCCGATGGGCTCATGAGTGTGACCTTGCGCAGCATCCCAGGGACGGAATGCCCAAGCCGATGAATCATCGATACCAGGGTGGGTTCACACAGTGGCCCGTCGTAACCACCGTCAATATGCGGGCCGGTCGTCGAGAGTTGCGGTTCACAGACCGCCGCCGTCCCGCTCCGGTCACGCCCACCCTCCGCTCGCCCGCCTCGCCGGAACGTACCTGCGGAGCCTATCCGGGTTTGGTGCTCCTCGTTGATGCAGAACAGATCCTCGGGGCAGGTTCGCGCCATGACTTCCTCAGACGCCAGGCCGGTAATGGCCGCAGCCGCTTCATTCCAGAACAGCACCGCCGATTGTTCGTCGAGGATGGCGACCCCTTCATCCATGAGATCGAGAGTCGCTTCCAGCATCGCCACACGATCGCTCATATGCGCTCGCCCCCGAGTCCGGGTTGAATCCATAGACTGGTTATCGACGAACCGGCGCGAGACTTCACCGCGGCCCTAATCCCGGGAAGCGTCAACGCCCTCGCAGCACAGGGTGAGATGGAGCGTGTGACCGGAGAAACAGTAGATGCGCGTGAGTTTCACCGAGGGCTTGCTGAGATGGACCATGTAATCCCGGCCCGAGATGACCGTTGGCGGGGATAGCGCACACTCGGAAGAAAGCCCCGGGATCTCGTTCTTCCACCCTCCCGCGAGCATGTTGCACAGCTCGCCCAGGGCGTCATTGACAGAATCGCTCGTTTCCTCGACAGGCGCACCGCCAAGCATGGCCGAAGCAATCGATTGAGCCGCCTGCAAACCGATGCGGATCTGGCACGATCCGCGCATGGCGCCGGAGAAGCCGACGATCGCGGTCCGTTCGTCCAGCTCCCGCGAAGGCCCGAGGGTGGAATCTGCATCCACCTCGACCTCAAATCCAAACATCATTTTGAAGATCTCCACCACCGTGGCATCGGCGCGGTCCAGGTTCCCGGCGGAGAGAAAGTCCTGCACCCGGTATGAAGTCAGTGCGGCATTCGAATCCAGCATTGCGAATCCCTCAAGAGCGAAGCGGATGGGTCTGGTTGGTTGTTTTGCAAATCGGCCAATGGCGGATTTGCGACCAGGAGCGTTTGCTCGGGTGGTCACATCACCCGGTAAGCAGCGGCCGGACGTTGTTCTTGATGTGATCGACGGTGAACGGCTTGCGGATGTAGCCGCGCGCGCCCGCGAGAATCGCCTGCCGCACCTGCGGTTCGCTGTTCTCCGTCGTCACCATGACGATGGGAACGCCGACAGCGAGTTTTTCCTGCTGCATCTGTTGCAGCAATTGCAGGCCGGACATGCCTGGCATATTGATGTCGCACATGATGAGGGCAACTTGGTTGCCGCGGAGCAACTCCAGCGCCTGGTTCCCGTCGCCCGCCTCCAGGGTGGCTTCGAACTCCACGTCCGCCATCTTCAGAACCCGTAACACAACCTTTCGCATCATCGCCGAATCGTCTACCACCAAAACCGTTCCTTGCATGCTTTGCTCCTCGCTGTCAGATGCGGGACGCCCGCGCAGCCCTGCGCTCGCCGCTCAGGGAGACTTGGACGCCATCGAGGCGCGCAGCTTTACCGCACGCACCAGAACCCCCGGAATATCGCCCAGCGCGGCAACCGTGTCTACCGCGCCAAGACGTTTGGCCTCCCGCGGCATTCCGTATACGACACAGGTCGGCTCGTCCTGCGCAATGGTTGCGGAGCCGGCCCGCTTGAGAGCAAGCATGCCCCGGGCGCCATCTGTTCCCATCCCGGTCAGCAGCACGCCAATGCCGTGACTGCCGGCTGCCTGGGCGACCGAAGCGAACATCACGTCGACCGAAGGTCTCTGATAGCAAACCTGCGGACCTTGCTGTAGCTTCACCGCATAGCGTTTGCCGCAGCGGCGCAACAGCAGGTGATAATCGCCGGGCGCGATCAGCGCCAGACCGCGGTGGAGCGAATCGCCGTCCGCCGCCTCCCGCACCTCCATGTTGCAAAGCCGGTTCAGACGGTTTGCGAAGGCCAGGGAAAAGCCGGCGGGTATGTGCTGAGTGACCACGATGGGCGGCATATCCGCGGAAAGTTGGAGCAGAATCTCCTGGATCGCGACCGTCCCGCCAGTCGAGGCGCCGATGGCGATCACGGTTTGGGAATCGTAATCCGGTTCTGGCGCAGCGACCGGTCGCTGCTGCTGGTGAAGCTGGGCGGCGAGATCGCGCGCAATGCGCGGCCGAGCTCCCGCGGCTCCGCGGATTCTGGCCGCGAGTGATAGCCGAAGTTCGCCAACCGAGTACGGCCCCGAAGGCTTGGCGAGCACATCGACCGCACCGCAGCGGAGCGCCTCAAGCGTGGCCGCGCACGAGGATTGCCCCAGCGAACTGATAATGATGGCTGGAATCGGATGATCGCACATCAAGCGCTTGAGGAAGGTGAGCCCGTCCATGCGCGGCATCTCGATATCGAGGGTCAGCACGTCAGGATGAAGCGCTAGGATCTTATCGTGGGCGACGTAGGGGTCGGGGGCAGTGCCGACAACTTCCATATCCGATTCGGCAGCGATCGTCTCCGAAAGGATCTGACGCACAATCGCCGAATCGTCGACGATGAGCACCTTGATTTTGCGAGGAGTCTCGGTCACGGATGACATGGCCCCCCCTCGGCGCGCAGGGTGCGTTCGGTGCTCCCCGGCTGCCGCAGTTGCACATGGCCGTCGGCCACATCGATGCTGACGGTGCGCCAGCTGATTCCGCCTATGTCTTCTTTGTGAACGCGAATGCCGGCCTTTGCCAGGGCTTGCTGCATCGCCTGGTAGTTGCGTTGGCCAATGTTGAAGGTTCCCCCCGGGACCAGCATCTGCGCACCGCCCGCAGCCAGGATGACCACCCGTGACTGAACGGCCCCGAACTGGCGGGCGCGTTCGAGCAGCAACGGAATCCCCGTATCTGCAAAGAGAAAAGGCAGCCTGCCAGCCCGGGCTGCATCCAGGCTGGATTCGGGCAGCATGAAATGAAGCAACCCGGCCACTCTCGCCATCGGATCGTACAGGAGGATCGCGATACAGGACCCAAGCGCATGCGTGATCAGCACGTCGGAGGGGTTGCTGCTGACCTTGCAATCGCCGATGCCCACCACGAGCAATGCCATCAGCCACGCCCGATCCGGCCCGTGTGCTCGCGCCCCGGCTTCCTGTAGGTCGCCGGACACACATAATCGAGACCGTGAGAGATATTGTTGAGGCTCTCGGAGTGGCCGATGAGCAGGTAGCCCCCATCCTCCAGGTGATCCGAAAGACGCTGAACCAGGCTTTGCTGCGTCGGCTTGTCGAAGTAGATCATGATGTTCCGGCAAAAGATAACGGAGCAGCAATACGCTTCCGGAAGCCTTCCCATCAGGTTGAGGCGCTCGAAGGCGATCATGGCGCGAACATCATTGCGGAACTGGAAGCTCTCCGCCGGACCGCCCGGTGCTTTCAGCAGGTAGCGTAGCCGCAGAGCGGCTGGAATCTCGGCGACACGCTCTGCCGGGTAGGCGCCCCGCCGTGCCTTCTCCAGCATGCGCATGGAAATGTCCGTGGCCTTGATGAGGACTCTGCCCGCAGCTCCATTCGGCATCTCCTCCAGCGCGGACATCGCGATCGAATATGGCTCCTCGCCGCTCGAGCAGGCTGCGCTCCAGATGTGGATACGGGGACGCGTGCGCAAATCCGGGAAGATGGTTTTGCGGAGGAAGTCGAAGTGTCTGGGCTCGCGAAAAAAACTGGTGTGGTTGGTGGTGAGCTGGTCAACCATGCCGTCCAGAGCAGCGCCGCTGCGGTCGGCCTTCACGTAATCGTAGTAGTGCTGGAATGATTTGAGGCCGAGTTCGCGCAGCTTCTTGCCCAATCGCGCGGCGACCAGTCCCTGCTTGCCGCCGCGAAG
Source organism: uncultured Acidobacteriaceae bacterium (assembly GCA_963787905.1). Classification (GTDB taxonomy): domain Bacteria; phylum Acidobacteriota; class Terriglobia; order Terriglobales; family Acidobacteriaceae; genus Edaphobacter. The sequence goes on from CAWBFL010000115.1 coordinate 23,698, forward strand.
ATCGAGACCGAAGTACTCATGCGCAAGCCGGCTGATCTTCTCGTATTCGCTTGCCTTCAGAATCGGAACCGAATCGACGGCACTGGAGGATGCACGCAGCACTAGGTCCTCCCCTGGTGGATTCCGTCGATGTCGAGAATGAGGCCGACGCGACCGTCGCCGAGAATGGCGCAACCGGCGACTCCGGCGACACTCTTGAACTGCTGGCCGAGCCCCTTGATGACGACCTCCTGCTTCCCGATCAGGCCGTCGACAAACAAACAGAATGGGACCCCCTCGCTCTCGGCCACGATCAGCGTGCCCTCGGTGAGGTTGACTTTGTGGGGCTCTATGGCAAATCGCCGATGCAGCCGGACAATGGGCATAAGCGCGCCCCGGACCATGGCCATCTCGCCCTTGCCCTGCACGGTGGAGAGCATCTCAGCGGTCGGGCGAAACATCTCCCTCACTGCGAATATGGGGACGATATAACGCTGCTGGCCGACAACCACAACTAATCCCTCAATCAGCGCCAGCGTGAGTGGAAGCTTGATCGAGAAAGCCGTCCCCTCGCCCGCCTTCGACTGAATGTCGATGCGGCCGCGCAGCTTCTGTACATGCCGGCGTACGACGTCCATGCCGACCCCGCGGCCTGAGATATCGCTGACGGCTGCTGCGGTCGAAAGGCCGGGCTCGAAGATGAGCTGAAAAATCTCGCCGTCGGAAAGCGACCCGTGGGAATCGATCAGCCCCTTTTGTCGCGCCTTCGCCAGGATCTTCTCCCGATCCAGCCCGCGGCCGTCATCGGAGATGGCGACGACGATCTGGCCGGACTGGTGGCAGGCCGACACCCGGATGTGACCGATGGGGTCTTTGCCCAGTGCCACCCGTTCCTCGTGCGACTCAATGCCGTGATCAATGGAATTGCGGACCATGTGCAGCAGGGGATCGGAGAGTTCCTCGGCGATCGTCTTATCCAGCTCCGTGGTCTCGCCCGTGGCTTCGAAGACGATCTGTTTGTTGGCACGGCGAGCGAGGTCGCGCACCACTCGCGCAGTCCTGTTGAATTGAATGCCGATGGGGACCATGCGCATGCTGGTCGTGATCCGCTGCACATCGGAGGTAATGCGCGCAAGTTGGGTGAGATTGCGCTGGAGCCTCGCATCGTTGGTGGACTCCAGCGCGGAGTTGTGGCGAATCAGGGTCTGGGCGATCACCATCTCGCCCACCATGTCCATCAGTTGATCGAGTTTGACGGTGTCAATGCGGACTGAAGTGGCGTCGCCCGCACGCCGCTCAACGATCTGTGGCTCGGCCTCCGGACTCTGCGCTGCAGCTGCATTGACCGCAGGTGGAGATTGAGGCTCGGGCGTGTCGCCTCGGCCAGCCCGGCGGATGCGCTCCAGCAGGTGATTGTCGAAGCGCGTCGTCGGCGGCTCGTTTCCCGCGAGCCTTTGCGCGATGGCGGTGAGCTCCTGCCGAACCCCATCGGTGCTTTCCAGCACGACGTCGACAATGGATGGCGTCACCTTCAGCTGAGCTGTGCGCGCCAGGTCGAGCAGCGTTTCCACCTCGTGGGCCAGCGCCTGGATGTCCGCGAATTCGAGGAAGCCCGCAAGCCCCTTGATGGTGTGGAAACTGCGGAAGATCGTGTTGAGGGTGTCCTTGGCCGAGTTGTCTTGCTCGAGCAGCAGCAGTTGGCTGTCGATGGTCGCGAGATGCTCGCCCGATTCCGCGATGAACTCCCGAATCAGTGCCTCATCCGCTGCGAGCGATTCCTCCCTCGGCTGCGCGAAGGGTGCCGCGCCGGTTCCCGACGGGGGGGGCGGCGACGGCGCCGCGTTGCCGGTTTGCCGGCCTGGGAGTGGCCCATCCAGCAGTTGGCGCAACTCCATCAGGCCGTTGCTGGCAATGCGGGTACGGTCGGGCGCTGGCAGGGCGGACGCGAGGCTCTCCGCAATCGAATGCGCGGCACCGGCTGCAGCTTTGTTGCCGAAGTCGTCTGCGCTCTGGCTGAGGCGGTCGAAGTCGGCCGGGCTGATGGCGGCAACACCGTCTAAGATCAATCGGGTTGAGAGTTCGTCAATCTGGTCCCTCAAAGCAACCTGATCGGCACTGGCCGCGACTTCAGGCATAGTCCCCCTTCGCTGGATGTGTCGCGCGCGATCGGTCAGCCCGCGCCGCGGTTCGAGCCGTAGCCGAACGCCATTCCAGGCGCATCCTTGCTATTGCAGCAGCGCACTCAACCCCTGCAGATCCGTGCCGCTGAGCACTTGGTCAATATCGAGCAGAATCTTAACCTTGCCTTTGATCTTCGCCATTCCCGTCAGATAAGGCGTTACCACCCCCGGCCCGAAATCGGGTGTGTCTTCAATGTCGGACGCCATCAGATTCAGGACCTCGACCACGCCATCGACGATCATTCCGATCATCAGGTCTTCCTCGGCCTGGCGCGTGCGCATCACGACGATGCAGGTGCGCGCCGTGTAGGTCTCCTGCTCCATTCCGAACCTCAGCCGCAGATCGACGACCGGGATTACCTTGCCGCGCAGGTTGATAACGCCTTTGACATACGGCGGAACCTGCGGGATCGACGTGATGTCCTGCAACCCCATGATCTCGCGAACCTTCAGCACTTCGGTGCCGAACTCCTCCACACCGAGATGAAAGATCAAATACTTTCCCGCACGCTTTCCGATGTCGAGCGGAATAACCGGTTGTGTGGCCTGTAACAAGGTGGTCGTTTGCATGATGTCCTTTGCGGTGCGTCCCGTCCACGCCGAGGCGGGCGATCGGGTTACACAGCGCTTATCGGCGCGAATCCGGCAGACATGACATCGCGCAGCAGGAATGCCGGCGGCTCGGTGTTGCCCTTCGGCGGCCAGGGCTATCTGTCGGCATGTTGCGTTCGAGTGCCATCCGAATGCCGCTATCGTTGCGAGTCCTTATGCCGATAACAGGGATGTCGGCGCGGTCGTGTCCGCATTGCGATGCGGATGATCGCGCGAGGCCGGTGAAGCGGAACGGCGCAACCCAGGCTCAGCCGGCAAATTCAGAGTCCTAGTGCAAAACCGGAGTTCAAGACCATGTCAACGTTCACAGTCGGCAAGAAGCTGTTTCTCGGTGTAGGAACCCTCGTTCTATTCACCTTCGCCCTGGGCATTACCTCCGTCCTGATCATTTCCAGCATCGGCGACCGCGTCCACAGCATTGTCGGCGCGACGGTGAAGAAGCAGTCGCTGGCGCACGAGATGCAGTTGGCAGGTTCCGAGATGCTCTCTGACGGCAGAGGCATTGAAGCGCGCGGCTTTATGAAAGATGCGGCTGCGATCGAGAAATACAACCAGGAGTTCACCGCCAATGCGGACAGCCTGCGCCAGGACATCGACGCCATTTCGCCGCTGATCATCGTCGCTGCCGACAAGCAGGCGGTCGAAGACGCAGGCGAACAGCTGACCCAGGTGAAAGAGGAGGAACTGGTGCTGTACAAGTCCGCGCTGGCCGGGGATATGACCGCATCGGTTGACGCCTTCAAGTCTCTGGTGCCGCTGGGCGACCGCCTGCAGGCGGATACCGTTCAGGTCCTGAAAACGCAGGACGAACATCTGGCCAACGATTCAGAGGCTGCCTATTCGTCCATCGAAAGCAGCCGCTGGATTGCGCTGGTCATGCTGGCGCTCTCCTCCGGCGTCGGGGTGGTTGTCGTATTCGTCATTCGTCAGATCAACGCCCTGCTGCGCAAGAGCGTGGTCGAACTCTCCGAATCGGCGGTCCAGATTGCCTCCGCCGCGAGCCAGGTTGCGGCTTCCAGCCAGTCGCTGGCGCAGGGAGCTTCGGAACAGACTGCAACCATCGAGGAGACCTCCAGTGCCAGCTCCGAGATCAATTCGATGGCGCGCCGCACCACCGAGAACTCGCGGAACTCAGCCGAGGCCGTGGCGCGAGCTCAGGAGGGATTCGAGAAGACCAATCAGTCGCTCGTTGAAATGGTCAGCGCAATGGATGGCATCAATGCGTCCAGCCAGAAGATATCCAAGATCATCAAGGTGATCGACGAAATTGCCTTCCAGACAAACATTCTCGCTCTCAACGCGGCGGTAGAGGCGGCGCGCGCCGGCGAGGCGGGTATGGGCTTCGCCGTGGTCGCCGACGAGGTGCGCAATTTGGCGCAGCGCTGCGCTCAGGCGGCAAAGGACACGGCCGACCTGATCGAAGAGTCCATCCAGAGATCCGACGGCGGCCGGGTGAAAGTTGACCAGGTTGCCGTGGCGATCCGCGCGATCACAGCCGAAGCGGGGAAGGTCAAGATCCTGGTGGATGAGATCAACGTCGGAAGCGTCGAGCAGTCGAGCGGCATCGACCAGATCAGCCGGGCAATCACCCAGATGGAGCAGGTAACCCAGAGCAGCGCCGCCAACGCTGAGGAGAGTGCAGCGGCGGCTGAGCAGTTGAATGCTCAGGCGGAGCATATGAAAGATGTGGTGGGAGCGTTGCGGGCCATGGTCGACGGCGCAGGTGCGGGCAGTGCCACCGAGATGCTTTCCTTGGCCTCTCGTCCGGCATGGAAACACGCAACCGTGACCATGTAGGCCATGAGCCGGCCCGCGACCCTTATCGTTGGCCGGCGGCCAGCTCCTCCGGTTTTCCTGGTCCGTCGCTGATCGGCGATACCGCCTGCGTCCATTCGCCAGTACAATCGGGACGGAGACGGGCGATGGCACAGCTAAGCAGGACCGGTGTTTCCCTCGAAGATGATCTGCTGAACGAGTTCGATCGGTTGATTGCCAAGCGTGGCTACGCAAACCGTTCCGAGGCAATCCGTGACTTGATCCGCGAGGCGCTCTTATCCGAGAGTGTCGAGTCGAACAAACCGGTGGTGGGTACCCTGACGCTGGTTTACGACCATCATGTGCCAAACCTCGCACAGAAGCTGACTGAAGTTCAGCACGGTGCCGGGACCATGGTGCTCGCTGCCACCCATGTTCACCTCGACCATCATTACTGCCTGGAAGTAATCATCATGAAGGGCCGGGGCAAGGAGATTCAGTCCGTTGCCGATGGCATGCTGGCCCTGCGCGGAGTCGAACTCGGAAAACTGGTTCTTACCACCTCCGGCAGCAGCCTGAAGCAGGGCGCGCACGCGCACTCCCATCCGCACCCGGATTAGCATGCTTCTTGAAATCGTGTTACGTTTTGAGGGACGGCGTTTCCGTCCCAACGCCTCCGTCAGCGCAATTCGCATCGGCTGCCGGTGATTGCAGGTCGGGACCATGGTCGCGGGACCGGATGGCAACTCTTGCCCGCGCCCGCAAGGATTCCGATGAACTCCCTCCTGCGGAGCCTGTTCAACGACGAACCGGGCAATACCAAAGCCAAGATCTTTGCCATCTATGCCATGCTGCTGGCGTTCAATCTGGCCGCGTGGTTCTGGGCGCTGATCGCGTTTCACCGCTATCCAGTGCTTCTGGGTACCGCGTTCCTTGCTTACAGTTTTGGGCTTCGACACGCCGTGGACGCCGATCACATCGCCGCGATCGACAACGTCACACGAAAACTGATGCAGGAGGGAAAGCGTCCGGTTGCCGTGGGGCTGATGTTTTCGCTCGGGCATTCCACCGTCGTCGTTGTGGGCTCCATCGCGATTGCGGCCACGGCGCTCGCCCTCCAGCATCGCATCGACGCCGTCCGGGAGATTGGCGGTGTCGTTGGTACGCTGGTGTCAAGTCTCTTCCTGTTCGCGATTGCCATCGTCAATCTGATCGTCCTCAGCTCGGTGTACCGCACTTTTATGCGGGTGCGGCGCGGAGGGGCTTACGTCGAAGAAGATTTTGACCTGTTGCTGGGGAATCGCGGTTTCCTTGCCCGGTTGTTTCGGCCGATCTTCAAGATGATCCGCTGCAGTTGGCACATGTATCCGCTGGGCGTGTTGTTCGGCTTGGGATTCGATACGGCCACGGAGATAGGATTGCTCGGCCTTTCTGCAGCGGAGGCCTCAAGAGGGCTGTCCTTGTGGTCGGTCCTGGTGTTTCCGGCCCTCTTCGCCGCGGGCATGTCGCTCATCGATTCAACCGACAATATCTTGATGCTGGGCGCCTATGGCTGGGCCTATGTCAAGCCGATCCGCAAGCTCTATTACAACCTCACCATTACCGCGGTATCCGTCGTCGTCGCCTTCGCCGTGGGCGGGATCGAGGCGCTCGGACTGCTTGCCGTGCGTTTGCATGCCAGGGGCGCCTTCTGGGACCTGGTCAACACGCTCAACGCCAACTTCGGCCTGCTTGGCTACGCGATTGTCGGACTGTTTGCCCTCAGTTGGATCGTGTCCATTGCAATCTACAAGTGGCGCCGGTTCGACTCTCTCGAACTCGAACCCGAACAGGTTCAACCCTGATACTTTGAACTGATGAAATTGTTGGTGGCTTTCGCCGGTGCCCTGTCCCTGTGCGCACAATGTGCGGGCGCGCAGGGCTTTATCGCGGGCGCGGATGTCTCCTTCCTGCGCCAGATGGAGAGCAGGGGAGTGGTCTTCAAAGACGCGGGCGTCGCCGAGCCGGGTCTGCAGATCCTGAAGCATCACGGTTACAACTGGATTCGCCTGCGCGTGATGGTCAACCCCATATCGCTGCCAAACAATCTCGACTACACCATCGCGTCGGCCAAGGACGCGAAAGCACTCGGATTCAAAGTGCTGCTGGACTTCCACTACTCCGACGACTGGGCTGACCCCGGGCACCAGACCGTGCCGCGGGCCTGGGCAAAGATGTCTCACGCGGAACTCGTGCAGGCGACCTTCGCCTACACGCGCGACACGATTGCCGCCATGCGCAAACAGCATGTGCTGCCCGACATGGTGCAGGTGGGCAACGAGGTGACCGCCGGAATGATGTGGCCGGACGGCCGCCTGCCCGCCAACTGGCAGAACTTCGCCGACCTGTTGCTTGCTGGAATTCATGGTGTCGACAAGGGGCGCGGGTGGTCCCGACGTCCCGCAATCATGATTCACATCGACAAGGGCGGAAACCAGGCCGCGACCAGGTCGTTCCTCGACCGCCTGGGGCAATACCATGTGCCCTACGACATCGTAGGCCAGTCGTTCTATCCCTGGTGGCAGGGCAGCCTGGACGATTTGAAAGCCAATCTCGCCTTTGTCTGGAACACCTATCACAAGAGTGTCGTCGTCGCGGAGACGGCCTACGACTGGAGGTCTGGCGAGGATTTCAAAGGCAAGCCGGCGCCGTTTCCGCAGACGCCGGAGGGACAGAAGGCGTATCTCGAGGCACTCGACCAGTTGGTGCTGGGAGCCCCCGGCGGCAAAGTGCGGGGCATCTTCTGGTGGGAGCCCATGGCCGGCGGCGCGATCGCCAAGCGCGATCTTTTCGACGACCAGCACAACGCGCTTCCCGCAATTCATGCATTCGACGCGGTGCCCGGGACCGACGCGCACTGATGCCGCTCAGGGCCTGCATCACGCGTTAGCTGGTGCGCATTGCGCTACTCTGGACCAGAAAAGACCGGCTTTCGATATTCCGGACTGAACGTATAGTTTACTATTATCAGGCAGCGCCTTCGGCGTGCCCCAGGAGATTCCAACATCGCAAAGGCACATCCATCTGTAGCAGCCGATGAACCGAGGAATCGTGGTCGGCGTCGCAGCCTTGAGGCGGAAGCAGCCATACTCAAGGCAACCCTCTACCTGTTGGAGCGGCAGCCGCTCCGCAAGGTTACGGCCGACGCCATCGCGCAGCGAGCTGGTGTCAGCAAAGCGACAATCTACAAGTGGTGGCCCAATAAGAGCCTGGTGGCGCTGGATGCATATCTGGCCGGCATGACCCAGCAGGTTCCGACGCCGGACACAGGTTCCGCCGAGCTCGATTTTACCCGGCAACTGAAGTCGCTGATGGCCTTCTATACCAGTCCGCTTGGGCGTCTCTTCGGGCAGTTCATTGCGGAAGGGCAGAGCGATCCGGAGTTTCTTGCCCTGTTTCGGGAGCGATTTCTCTTTGCCCGGCGCGCTGCGGCCCGCGTGATGTGGCAGCGCGGTGTCGACCGCGGCGAAATTCGCAAAGAGATCGACGGCGAGATCGTTCTCGATCTCATCTACGGGCCCATGATATTCAGGTTGCTCGCTGGCCACGGTGCGATCAACGAACGGGAATCTGAGGCCGTGGTCGAGGCAGTCTTCGGAGGCCTCCGGCGAGCCGAGTATCGACAGCTTGAAAAATCCAATCGAAATGGTTCGGCTGAAATCGGGCCATGAGCAACCTTTGAATCTTACGGGGAAGGTGACGCGTCTAAATACTGAACCGCTCGTCTAGCAATACCGCTCTGAGAACACTGACTTTTCGTCGCACAACCCACTGCGGCAATCAATGCGATTTATCTTCGGCGCATGCCGAAGTAGTTCCCGGCTAATGGTGATTTGATGTGGATTGTTCGTCTCGCACTCAGGAGACCCTACACCTTCGTAGTGCTCTCGCTGCTGCTGTTCTTTCTCGGACCAGTGGTCATCGAGCGGACGCCGGTCGATATCTTCCCCAATATCGATATTCCCGTCGTGTCGGTCATCTGGAACTATCCCGGATTCTCGCCGCAGCAGCTGAGCGACCGGATCGTGGTGCAGTTCGAGCGCAGCCTCACCACAACCGTCAATGACATCGATCACACCGAGTCGCAGACGCTGAACGGTGTCTCCGTCATCAAGGTGTATTTCCACCCCAACGTAAGTATCTCCCAGGCTGTGGCCCAGATCACCGCCATCGCGCAAACGGCGCTGCGCCAGTACCCCCAGGGCACCACCCCTCCGCTGGTGATTCAGTACAGCGCGTCCAGCGTGCCGGTGCTGCAGCTCGGGCTCTCCGGAAACGGGCTTACCGAGCAGCAACTGAACGACTTTGGCACCAACTTCATCCGTACCCAGCTAGCCACCGTGCAGGGCGCATCTTTGCCGTATCCGTACGGCGGTAAACAGCGGCAGGTGCAGGTCGACATCGACACCCAGAAGCTGCAGGCCTATGGCATGTCCGCCTCCGATGTGGTGAGTGCCGTAGGAGCGCAGAACATCATCCTGCCTGCGGGCGACGTGAAGATGGGTCACATCGACTACCAGGTGGAGACGAACAGTACCCCCGACTCGATCGAAGGACTCAACAACCTTCCCATCAAGACCGTCAATGGCGCCACCGTTTACGTCCACGATATCGGCAATGTGCGCGATGGATTCCCGCCGCAAACGAATATCGTGCGCGTCGATGGGCAGCGCTCGGCGCTGATGACCGTGCAGAAGACCGGAAACGCTTCGACCCTGGATATCATTTCGGCCGTGCGCGCGCAGTTGCCCATGATCAAAGCGCAGTTGCCGCCGGCCCTGCAGATCCGGCCGATCGCGGACCAGTCGATCTTTGTCCGGTCGGCAATCCGCGGCGTCGTGCGCGAAGCCGTGATTGCCGCCTGCCTGACGGCGGTCATGATCCTGATCTTCCTCGGGAACTGGCGTTCCACCCTCATCATCGCTGTGTCGATTCCGCTCTCGATCATCTGCTCGCTGCTGGCCATGTCGGCGCTGGGCGAGACGATCAACATTATGACCCTGGGGGGACTGGCGCTCGCCGTCGGCATCCTGGTCGACGATGCGACCGTGGAAATCGAGAATATCAATCGCAACCTCGAGTTGGGCAAAGAAGTGGAGGACGCGATTTTGACCGGGGCTGCACAGATCGCGGTGCCGGCGTTTGTCTCTACGCTCGCCATCTGCATTGTGTTTGTTCCAATGTTTTTCCTCTCCGGGGTTGCAAGGTATCTGTTTGTCCCGCTGGCCGAGGCGGTTGTGTTCGCCATGCTTGCCTCCTATTTCCTCTCGCGCACGATCGTGCCCACGATGGCGAAGTATCTGCTGAAGGGACACGAGCATGATCGCGTGGAACAGGCACAGGCCAGTCGCAATCCGCTGGTCCGGTTTCAGATCACCTTCGAGCATTACTTTGAGAAACTGCGCAAGCGCCATTACGCGGGATTGAAGCTCTGCCTCGAGTACCGAGCAGCGTTCCTGCTATCGATTGTGGCCTTTTGGGGCCTGTCGATGGTTGTGCTCTATCCCTGGCTGGGGCAGGATTTCTTCCCCTCCGTGGACGGTGGCCAGTTCAAGCTCCACGTGCGCGCACACACCGGAACCCGTATTGAGGACACGGCGCGGCTGTGCGACCAGATCGAGCAGGTGATCCGCGGCGAAATCCCCAAGTCGGAGCTTTCCACCATCATTGACAATATCGGGCTGCCCTACTCCGGGCTGAATCTCTCCTACTCCAACTCGGCTCCCGTTGGCACCGGCGACGCAGACATCCTGGTATCGCTGGCGGAAAAGCATCGGCCGACGGCCGAATACGTCCACGCCTTGCGCGACCGCCTGACGCAGGCCTTTCCGGGTACGGAGTTCTACTATCTGCCCACCGACATGGTGAGCCAGATTCTCAACTTCGGTTTGCCCGCGCAGATCGACGTACAGGTCGCCGGCCTGAAGGTGGACGAGAACCGTGCGCTCGCTGAACAGTTGATGCAGCAGATTAGCCGCGTTCCCGGTACCACCGATCTCCGCATCCAGCAGCCGTTCGATCAGCCAAAATGGACGGTCAACGTCGACCGCACCCGCGCGCAGGAGGTCGGTTACAGCCAGCGCGATGTCGCCCAGGACCTGCTTACCAGTCTGAGCGGCAGCTTTCAGACCTCGCCGACTTTCTATCTCAATCCGCAGAACCATGTCAGCTACAACATCGCGGTACAGACGCCGCAGTACGACGTAGAGAGCCTGCAGGAACTGGAAAACTTTCCCATTGCGATCAGCAGCACAAACCTGCAGCCGCAGATTCTTGGCAACCTCGCATCGATCCAGCGCGGCGTCGAGCCCGGATTAGTGAGCCATTACAACGCGCAGCCGATCATCGATGTGTATGGCTCGGTGGAAGGCACCGACCTGGCCAGCGTCGCGCGGCGGGTCGAGCAGATCATCAAAGACAACCAGGCGAAGCTTCCGCGCGGGTCCCAGATCTTCCTGCGCGGCCAGATCGATACCATGCACAGCTCGTTTGAAGGACTGTTCTATGGCCTCTTGTTCTCGATCGTCCTTGTCTATGCGCTCATCGTGGTGAACTTCCAAAGCTGGCTCGATCCCTTCATCATCATTGCGGGGCTGCCCGGCGCACTCGCCGGGATTGTGTGGATGCTCTTCCTTACCGGAACTCACGTCAGCGTGCCTGCCCTCACCGGTTCGATCATGTGCATGGGCGTGGCCACGGCCAACTCCATCCTGGTCGTTAGCTTCGCCAAGGAGAAGATGGACGAGGGCCTGAGCGCGGCGGAGGCTGCACTCAGTGCCGGCTTCACCCGCTTCCGGCCCGTCATCATGACCGCCTTGGCAATGATCATCGGTATGGTTCCCATGGCACTTGGCCTGGGCGAGGGCGGAGAACAGAATGCCCCGCTCGGCCGCGCTGTCATCGGCGGCCTGTTGCTCGCTACGTTCGGCACACTGACGTTCGTGCCGGTCTTCTTCTCCCTGATGCACCGCAACGATCCGCCCCGTGTGCAGCCTGGGCCAGGGACCGGAAAAGAGGCCAGCCATGAGTGACCGCAGGCCAGCCACGCCATTCGAATCAACGCCGTCTTTCAGTACGGAGATACAGCTATGAATCCCGAAGAATCGAAATCGCCCGCAACCGGCCGGGACCAGGCGCCGGGGAATGCAGGTGGCCACGAGGCGGCAGACGCGAATCATGGAATCCCGGAAGCCTCGCCCCGGTCTGTGCTGGCATTGGTTGTCGTTGGCGTAGTGATCGCGATCGTCGTCGCGGCCATTGGAATCGTCAATCGCATGCATGCCAGCGCGGAACTGATCCACTACACCGACAAAATGTCGGCGCCACCGGTATCTCTGGCGCAACCCGTCTTCGAGAAAAGCGCGCGGGAGATTGTGTTGCCGGGCAACATCCAGGCTTTCACTCTGGCCCCGATCTACGCGCGAACCACTGGCTACGTCAAAGCCTGGTACCGCGATATCGGCGCGCACGTGCATCAGGGCGAACTGCTCGCGGAGATCGAAACGCCGGAACTGGATCAGCAGCTGGCTCAGGCGAAGGCGGACCTGGCCACGGCGCAGAGCAACCTGGCCTTGGCCAAGGTGACCGCGGATCGCTACCAGGGCCTCATCGGTCAAAATGCAGTCTCGCAACAGGACACGGACAATGCGGTTTCGCTGTTCGCAGCTCGACAGACCGAGGTTGCTTCCGCGCAGGCCAACGTCAGCCGGCTCACCGAGCTGCAATCGTTCGAGCGCATCGTGGCTCCCTTCGACGGCGTCATCACCGCGCGCAATATCGACATCGGGCAGTTGATCACCACGGCCGGAAGCACCACCACTCCCGGCCCCGGAGTCGTTTCGGGAAACAAGGAGGTCTTTGATATCTCCGCAATCCAAACTCTTCGCGTCTTCATCAATGTTCCTCAGATCTATGCGCCCGATGCGAAGAATGGGACCATCGCAACCTTAACCCTGCCGCAGTACCCTGGCCGCAACTTCAAAGGCAAGCTGGTGCGATCGTCGGATGCGGTTGACCCGGCCACACGAACCCTGCTGGCAGAAGTCGATGTGGATAACCGGGCCGGCGAATTGCTGCCTGGCAGCTACACCGAGGTTCACCTCAACGTGTCGAGTGCTGTGCCGGCGCTGATCATTCCGGTCAGCGCGCTCATCCTTGAACCGGACGGACTGCATGTCGCTACCGTCGATTCGACGCAGCACGCGCACATCGTCCGCGTTATCCCGGGACGCGATTCCGGTTCAACCATCGAGATCCTCGGCGGGCTCGAGCCCGGACAGCCCATCGTCGCCAATCCGCCCGACTCCCTTACCGACGGCGAGCAGGTGCGGGTGGCGACGCCCGACACCGATCACGCGCATGCTTCTCCGGGGAACGACCAATGAACGCAGGTAGCCTTCGCGCGTTGCTTGCGCTCTCGGTGGCCCTGCCGCTGAGTGA
>CAWBFL010000116.1:0-5453 GCA_963787905.1 uncultured Acidobacteriaceae bacterium
CCTCCTGCGAAAGCTTCACCACGTCCACCAGCATGTCGGGGAACGCGTAGCCCGTCATCGCGCCATCCGCCCCGCGCTCCATCTCAAAATCCAGAAACAGTCCGCCGTTGCCGCAGAGGATCGAAAGCGGCCGCAGCGACCCATCGCGCTGGAAGGCCCGCAGCGCGGATATCTTCTCCAGTCCCGGCCAATCCTCGTGTTTCAGCATCATGCACGAGGGGTTGTCCATCACGATCTGCCGGATCACCTTCGGCGTCATCACCACCGTCAGCACCAGCGGATAATCCTGCAGGACCCACGGAACGTCCGTCCCGATCGCAGCCACTGCCTGCGCGAAGTAGTTCACAATCTGGTCGTCCGTGCGCAGTGCGGGCGGCGGTGCAATCATCACGCCCGCAGCTCCCGCATCCATCACGCTGCGCGCCAGCGACCGCATCGCTGCGAATCCCGGCGCGGACACGCCAACCACCACCGGCACGCTTGCCCGCCGTACCACCTGCTGCGCAATCGCCAGCGCCTCAGCCGCGTCCAGCTTCGGCGCCTCGCCCATCATCCCCAGGATCGTCAGCCCCGTGACCCCGCACCCCAGATAAAAATCCGTCATGCGATCGATCGACGTCGTATCCACCGCGCCGTCCGGCGTAAACGGCGTCGCCGCAATCGCGTAAACCCCTTTGGCATTTGCATCCAGCAGCATCATCGCCTTTCACTTCCGCTTCAGGATAACTAGCCTCGCGCACCCGCAGCCTTTCTCCGGGGTCACGACCTGCTCACAGCGGTCCCGGTCCGGGATTGGTATTCGCCGGAGGATTCGTCCCAGGTCCCGCGCCCGCAGGTCCGCCACCGGGTCGCGGCCCGCGCCCTCCGCCCCCGCTGCTGAACAGCGGCCCCAAGTCCAGTGTCGCCGCCGAGTCCGGATGCGCCGGGTCGAAGTCCTTGAAGTCATCCACGATGTACTTCGCCAGATCGAGCTTGTTCTGCTTGATCCCCATCACAATGCACTTCGCAAACTCGTACCCGCCGTACGCGGTCGAATGCGTCCCATCGGCCAGGATCTTCGGCGCGTCCGCCCCGGCCGCTTCATAAAACGTGTCGCTCATGCTGTACAGGTCAATCAACGCGACATGCTCTTCCTGCGCCACTTCGCGCATCGCCTGCGGATAGCCGCCATGCCCATGCGTCGGTGCGCCCGTGCCCCGCGCGCCGCGATCCATCGCCGTCACCAGCACTGGCGTCGCGCCGCGCAGCCGCGCCTCCGCGATGTACACCTTCAAATACGCCTTGTACGTCGTCTCCGGCTCCACATATGTTTGCGGCCATGCAATCTTCGAGTCGTTGTGGATGAACTGCATAAAAAGGTAGTCGCCTTTTTTCATCGTGCTCAGCATCTTGTCCAGCCGCAACGCATTCATAAACGACTTCATCGTCTCGCCCGACTGCGCGTTGTTCGACACCGCAACCCCAGGCTTGAAAAAAACCGGCAGCAGTTGTCCCCAACTCACGTCGCCGCCGCCGTCGCGGTCCGTCACCGTCGAATCGCCGGCGATAAAGATCGTAGGCGCGTCCGGCGCAGAAGCGATTTCAATCGATCGCAGTGCCGCGTGCGGGCTCACCACCTCCACCGTCAGCTTGCCGTCCCAGTCGCGCGAACTCGCCCCGTCGAACTGGTCCAGGCTTACCTCCTCGCGTCCCGTCGCATTCGTCGGCAGCTTGGGCAGCTTCGGTGTCCGCACATTCGTCGTGAACACGCGCTCCGCAATCTGTCCCGCCGGCACTTCCACCCGCTCCAGCATCAGCCGCCCCGACTCCGCCTTGACCGTCGTGGTCGTCGCGGTGGTCGAGTCCCCAAATCGCATCGTCACATTGAAGTTCCCCTCCGGCACTTTGACGGAGAACATGAACGGCTTATCGCTCGTGGTTGTCTTCCCGCCATCGCCGCTGGCAACCTGCGACCCCGGCTCATAGCCGTACCCGGCCGCATCCGAGTAGATGGCCCCAGGAGCGACCAGCGTGCTTCCCGCCTGGGCCGGCCCCGCACTGAAGTCAAACTTCAAATCGATCGGCGGAGCCAGCGGCGCAGGCGCGGGCGCTCCCTGCGCCGTTGCCATCACCGCCAACCCCAGGCACACCATAGCTGCCAGACAGACAACACGGAGACGGCGTAAAGCGATCATCAGAATTTGCCTTTCAAATCCAGGAGTGACATGAATGTGTTCTTTGCCGCGTTTCAGCGAACCCACGCGGCGACAGGCGCGTCCTCACCCGTATTCCCGACCGGGTAAGTCTAAAGCATCCTCACGCAGTTGGAACAGTCCCGCCCGGTCCTTCGCGCCGCAGAAAATCGAAGTCGCATCCTTCATCCGCCTGCAACACGCACTGCTCAAACAGCCACGCATACCCGCGCACAGGCCTTTCGCGTTGCGGCGGGGTTGCCTTCCACGCCGCCAACCGCCGCTGCAGCTCTGCCTCGTCAATCAGCAACTCAATCCGTCGTGCTTCCACATCCAACGAGATCCGGTCGCCCGTCTGCACTACTGCCAGGGGGCCGCCCACCGCCGCCTCCGGAGTCACGTGCAGCACGATCGTTCCAAATGCCGTCCCGCTCATGCGCGCGTCGGAGATCCGCACCATGTCCTTCACCCCCGCGCGCGCCAGCTTCATTGGGATCGGCAGATAGCCCGCCTCGGGCATTCCCGGCGCGCCCTTCGGCCCGGCATTGCGCAGCACCAGCACGTCGTCCGCATTCACGTCGAGATCGGGTTGATCAATCCGCGCCGCCATATCTTCAATCGAATCGAACACCACCGCCCGCCCGCTATGCCGCATCAGCTCCGCCGACGCCGCCGAATGCTTGATCACCGCGCTCCGCGGCGCCAGGTTCCCGTGCAGCACCGCCATCGCCCCCTCCTGCCTCAAAGGCGCCGCCAGGCTGCGGATCACATCTTGTCCCGGCACCGTCTCCGCCCTTGCAACCGCGTCGCCCAGCGTCCCGCCCGCAACGGTGGGCGCATTTACGTCGAGCAGCGGCGCCAGCTCGCGTAGCAGCGCCGGCAATCCGCCCGCATGATGAAAGTGCTCCATATAGTGCGCGCCCGATGGCTTCATATTCACCAGCACCGGCACCTTCCGCCCCAGCTTGTCGAACACCTCGAGGTCAACCTTCACTCCCGCCCGCGCCGCGATCGCCGTCAGATGAATCAATCCATTCGTCGACCCGCCAATCGCCTGCAGCACCACCATCGCATTCCGCACCGACGCTTCCGTCATCAACTCGCTCGGCTTCGGCGCGCCGCTCTCCGCCATCTCCACCGCACGCCTGCCGCTGGCCTCGGCGATCCGCCTCCGGTCGGCCAGCACCGCCGGCGCCGTCGCAGACATCGGCAGCGCCAGCCCCAGCGCCTCCACCAGACATGCCATCGTGCTCGCCGTGCCCATCGAGCTGCACGTTCCGACGGAAGGGCATAGCCGCCCGCTGATCACCTCGGTCTCGGCCACATCGATCTTGCCCGCCCGGTGCTGCGCCCACAGCCTTCGGCAATCCGTGCACGCGCCCAGCACCTCG
This sequence comes from uncultured Acidobacteriaceae bacterium, assembly GCA_963787905.1. Lineage (GTDB taxonomy): Bacteria > Acidobacteriota > Terriglobia > Terriglobales > Acidobacteriaceae > Edaphobacter. The sequence goes on from CAWBFL010000116.1 coordinate 3,563, forward strand.
CCCTTGTAGTGCCCCACCAGCATCGGTCCCGTCGGCAGCACCACTGCCGGCAGGTCCACGCTGGCAATCGCCATCAACTGCGCCGGTAGATTCTTGTCGCAGCCGCCGATCGCCACCACCGCATCCATCGGCTGCGCGCGGATCATCTCCTCCGTCTCCATCGCCATCAAGTTCCGCAGAAACATCGACGTCGGATGCGCAAAACTCTCCGCAATCGAAATTGTCGGAAACACCATGGGCAACCCACCCGCCAGCATCACTCCGCGCTTCACGCTCTCAATCAGCTCCGGCACGTTGCCGTGGCAGGGATTGTAATTGCTGAAAGTGTTGGTAATGCCTACTATGGGCCGGTCCAGCGCATCGTCCGAATAGCCCGCCGCCTTGATAAAGGCCTTGCGCAAAAACAGCGAGAACTCCGCGTCGCCGTAACTCGTCAACCCCTTGCGCAAACCCTTGGACATTCGCTCCCTCTCAGCTATCTCTGACCCATCCCTCACGGAAGATTCTGCGAATCGACCCACCAGTCCGCATCCTTGCACAATGCGCACTCCGGCCCAGCGAACGTCGCCACTGCCTTCGCGTCGCCTTTCAGTTGCCAGTCCAGCCACGCCAGCACCGCTGTCGACCAGCGCAGATCGGGCATGGGATAGGCCCCCGTATGTCCCACTGAAGTCAGGCTCGCCTTCAGCACCGGCAGCTTCGCGTTCAGCGCCTTGTAGCATTGCTCCGCGCCCGCATACCCGCCGTCCGCCGGACCGCCGTTGAACAGCGCCGCCGGAATCGCCAGCTTCTCCGCCAGCCATCCATCGTTCGCTCCGCCCACCATTCCCGGCGCGCCCTGCGTGGGGAAGCTGCTGTTCAGCGCCACCACCGTCGTCACCCGCGAGTCCTTCGCCGCCTTGAACGCCTGTGGCCCGCCGCACGACTGCCCCATCGTCGCGACCTTCGCCGTGTCCACTTTGCCGTACAGCGGGCTGTCCCGGCGCGCATTCTCCGCTACCGCCCAATCCAGGCCCTTGATCATGTATGCGGGATCGCTGACGATCAGCGGATTGCCGTTCGCGTCCTTCTCATCGGCGACCGCCGCGATGCTGCCATGAATCACCAGGAACGGTATATTGCTGCGTCCGACCGCGATCACCAGGTACCCATGCGACGCCAGTTCGCCCAGAAACCGCGTGAACTCCACCGAAGTATTTCGGCAGCCTCCATTCGCCCACAGCACCACCGGCAGCTTCGGCGTCTTCGTCAAGTCCGCCGGCAGGTACACCGTATGCGTCGGCAGCGAGGCCGGCTCCTCCCGCGTCGCCGCATACGGCCCCGACCCCGCATACGGATGCGCCGCCCAATCCGCAAAGCGCAGCGCCTGCTCGCGCGATCCGTCCGTCGGTTGCACCGGCAGCGTAATGCTGTATCGCCCCGTCCGCCGGTCCACCGTAATCTGCGCGCCCGGCGGCGCGGTCCATGTATTGTTCCCGGACTGGCCTGCCGGCGCATTCGGCCCCTGCATAATTGCCGGCTGCTGCGCGCCCGCAACCGCGCAGGCCATCCCCAACGTCCCTGCCAGCACACACCGACCCACCCGGCTGCCCGAAGCGAGATTAGCTCTTGTCGCCCAATGATTCGTCATGCCGTTTCCCCCGCGGAACAAACACGAAAATCTTATCCCATCTCTCGCGCTCACCGGTTCACCAGCTTCGCCGGCACCAGCGCGATTATCAAAATCGCCGCCGCCAGCATGCAGCCGGCCACCAGGTACAGTCCCGAGTTCAGCGTCCCCGTCATCGTCTTCAGGTGTCCCACAATCGCCGGGCTGAAAAACCCGCCCAGGTTCCCGGTGCAGTTCACCAGAGCGATCCCCGCGGCCGCCGCCGTCCCACCCAGGAACGAC
>CAWBFL010000117.1:0-27706 GCA_963787905.1 uncultured Acidobacteriaceae bacterium
ATGGTCGGCTGGACATGAGGTATTCGCTTCCGGGCACCACAGGAACAGGGATGAACTCCGAACAGTTGTTGGCCGCCGGTTGGTCTGCCTGCTTGCTCTCTTCGATAAAGATGATTGCCGGCGCAATGAAGGTCAAACTTCCGCCGAATCTGGCAGTCGATGCGGAGGTTGACCTATGCAGAAACGACGGCGGCTTCTTCTTGCAGTCCCGAATCTACGTCAGCTTGCCCGGTCTGCAAAATGAACTGGCTCAGACCCTGGTGGACGAGGCCGACCAGCTGTGTCCGTATTCCAAAGCGACACGGGGAAACATCTCGGTAGCGATCTGCGTAGTGACGGAGTCGAGCAAAACAGAATTCGCCACAAGCGCTGCCTAAGTAACCTGCGCGGGATGCCTTTGGCCCGTGCCACTCCTGCAGGTTGTCACTCTTGCGAGCGAAATAGATGCCCGACCCAATCAGCCAGGATCGCCGACGCTTTCTCGGAGTAGCGGCCATGGCTGCTGTGGGTACGCAACTCGGCCTGGTGGGCTACGCGAAGGCAAGGTTCAGCTCGGGTATTCGATTGCCCGAGGAAGGATCATTTCCCTCTCTCAGCGGCGCGACTGCGTGGCTCAACTCGCCGCCTCTGATGGCTCCGAGCCTGCGCGGCAAAGTCGTTCTAGCAGACTTCTGGACCTATACCTGCGTGAATTGGCGGCGGACCCTACCGTATGTCCGCGCGTGGGCCGAGAAATACGGGGAGCGGGGACTGGTAGTCATTGGTGTGCACACACCGGAGTTCTCCTTCGAGCACAACATCGACAACGTTCGCTGGGCCCTACAGGACATGAAGATCGACTATCCGATCGCGATCGATAACGACTATGCGATATGGCATGCCTTTAATAACGAGTATTGGCCGGCCAGCTATTTCATCGACGTAAAAGGGAAGGTTCGACATCACCAGTTCGGCGAAGGCGACTACGAGCAGTCGGAAGCGGTGATTCAACAGTTGCTGTCCGAAGCTGGGGGCGGCGCCATCGATCCTGGATCTGTTTCGGTGGCAGCCCGCGGTGCCGAAGTTGCGGCCGATCGGGCAACCCTCAAGTCTCCGGAGACCTACGTTGGCCATGCACAAACCGAGAACTTCTCCTCTCCCGGTCGCACCTATTTAGACAAGCCCCATGTCTACGCATTTCCCGGCCGGTTGGATCTAAACCAGTGGGCGCTCTTGGGCGATTGGACGGTGGGGAAAGAGGCTGTCACGTTGAACCAGCCCAGCGGGAGGATTGTGTACCGGTTTCACGCGCGGGACACCAATCTCGTCATGGGTCCGGCAGCGCGGGGAACTACTGTACGCTTTCGCGTCTTCGTCGATGGCCAGCTTCCGGCCGGTGCTCATGGAGCCGACGTCGATGCGCAGGGCAAAGGCACTGTTGTCGAGCAGCGCCTATATCAACTGATCCGGCAACCTGCGCCCATTGTCGATCGCCAGTTTGAAATTGAGTTTCTCGATGCAGGAGCGCAGGCGTTTGATTTCACGTTCGGCTGATACTTGGCGAGGTCGCCACGCAGGTTTAGGTGTCGACGATCCGCCGGGAAGAATATTGGTGGCAGATCTAGAGTTGGAAGGTCGCGCCAAGGATGTCGGATTTGTGAGTGCCGACATGAAACGCGCGGTGGTGATCATACAACTTTGTCGATGATGACCCTTCGCCGCAGGCCGTATGGCTGCCGGCGTTTGCAAAGTTTGTGGGTGCCCAGAGCCCCCGCATATGAGCGAGACAGAAGTGAAAGCAATTGCAGGCGAAGACGCGGTCTATTACGCGACGAAGCTGGGCCGGGCCTCCAATGCGAAGGCGAAGCGGGGTCTTGGATGGAACCCCCGGCGGCTGGAGTGGCTGGAGGCCTAAGTCAGCATCGCTCAAAGGGAGTCATTTCCGGCCGGCAGTTTGGAGCGGACGCCCAACCAGCTCAACCCATTGGGCACGCCAGGACGGCGCATCAAATGGGTCGCCGAAATACTGGATCTCGTGTCGGCATTTTCCTTCTTCAAATTCCATGATGCTAACGGTATACACGGGTCTTCCCTCGTAGTTGATCATGTATTCCGTGACCCAAAGACTTCCGGAGCCGCTGATACGGCGAACGCTGAATCCGCTGGGACGATCTGGGTGATGCCCCCGCAGGCTCTTTAGGTTCTCTCTGCCGCAAATTCGTTCGCCCGATTGCGGATATTCGCAGACAGCGTTCTCTTGATAGATTTCATGCTCCGCCGCGAGATCACCAGCGGCAGACGCCGACCAATGCTGCTCCAGAGCTGCTCGAATTTGTTGCTCTCTCATTTCCATTACGATCCTCCGCGACTCTTCCTGGACGGAAGCTAGAATTTTGTGGCCACCGAATTGGACAACCCTATCGACGATAAGAACGTGCGGAGTGGCCGCAATTGCGGTCTGGGCGAGGTCATTGGTGCCCGTCCTGCGATTGAAGCCTCGTAGCCGGCGGTTGGTTTCTGAGCAGGTTGCCGGTCGCGAATTCAAGATTGACTGCCTCTATGAATAGTTCTGATCGCGCAGAGACGCTGGATAGTCGAGCTTGGGCCAGCTGCTTCTCAGCGGTGACAACATCGACCAGATTCTTGACCCCATACTTGTATGCCTCGAGCGAGGCCGAGTAAGAGGAGTTGGCAGCCTCGAGTAGAGCCACCGCTGCATCGTGCTTGCGCAACGCCGTCCGGAATCCTATGTAAGCGGTCCAGACCTCGCGGGTTGCCTGATCGTGTACTTCCGTAAGTTCGTCCTCTGCTTCGCGGTGTTCCGATTCGGCGGTCAGAAGTTCGTTTTTCCGTGCCCCTCCGTCAAAGATGCGCCAATGGATGCCGAGCTCGGCGGACCACGTCGGCTCGCTTGCAGGACCGAGCTGACCGTAGTCCGTCGTGGGCCACAGGGAGGTCTGCGCAGCCCATCCCGAAAGATTGATTTGCGGCCTATACTCGGCTTTGGCTGCACGAATACGTGCCTCGGCGGAGCGGATTCGCAGAGCTTGCGCCATGAGATCGGGTCGATTCTCCATCGCGCGATCAATCAGCGCTTCAATCGACATGGTGAGATTCTCTGGTAATGGCGCACTCCTCTGGCTATCAATCACTATGTTGGGAGACGGATCAGCACCAACCGTTTCCGTGAGCGTGACGCGCGCGATTTTCTCATCGCCGTCCGCAGATTCCTCGTCGAACACTGCCTGTGCCGTTTCGGCCCGGGCATTGAGAACATCGGGAAGAGTTGCTAGCCCGTTGTTCAGTCTGTCTTCAGCCGCATCCTGCGTGGTTTGTGCAGTTAGCAACGTGTCCCGAGCGGCCTGCAGCCTTTCCTGCGCGGTCATTAGCTGGTAATACGAACTGGCAACGCGAAACGCCAGCGCTTGATTGACCTGAATGACGTCGGCGCCCGCGGCGAGCTCCTCTTCTTTCGCGGAGTCCACGCTTGCCTCGCGTTTACCAAAGTCAAAGATCAGGTATTGGAGGGCCACTTCAGGTCGGACGACGGGCACCTCGACCATGACGTAGCCGCGAGGAGCCAGCGGTTCGGGGAAAGGATTTATCAAGCGCTCGTCGCCGAAAACCGCTAAACCGTCCAACTCGGGGTAATAAGCACTCTTTGCTAAACCGAGTTCGCGTGCCTTCTGTTTTGCACGCTCCCAGATCGCGCGCGTGCTTGGGTTGTGGTGCTCGGCAACATCGATGAGCTCGGCCAGGGTGTAGGGGTGAACTGGATCGAGAATCGCGGCTCCCTCGCGAGCTGTTTCGCGAGCGGCGCAGTCGGCGACAGCTGCCGGAGAAGACACTTTTCCGGCGCATTGCCCCGGAGCTCGCGTAGTGGACAGGGCGAGAAGCAGCAACGAAGACAGAAGGCTCAAGGATGCGTTGTCTTTGATCAATCGAAACTTCTTCCGGGTTGTCGCCCGTGACACGCCAGCAATTGCTGCCCACGCCCCTCTCGTTTGGGAGTTCGCCTTCACAGGAATGCCTCCGCTCTGGTGGGCCTTGAACGAGCTCAACTAACATCGCTCAAGCGTGGTGCTGTCTCGCGGTTGATTTGCGCCTCTTCGAGCTCTTGCGAATCCACAGATGAGCCTGCTGCGCCACAGTGGACCCGACTTTGTCACCGCTTGGGTAGATGTACTCAGGTAGTGTTCTGCAATGCGTATGTTGTCCACCTACGCCAGGCCGGAAAGTAGTTCTTGCGTGTCCACTAGCGATTAAGACTGAAGTACTGAGCTGAATCTATTGGACCAAAGTATTGATCGATACCTTGGTCCAATAGATTCGACCCTTGACCCCATGGCTTAATCGAAACCTGAGGCAAAGGATAGTTCACTGGTCGCCCAATGGCGGCGATAAGCATGGGGGTGAGGTGTATCGAGGTGGGCGCTATCGAAGAATGACGGTAGCTGGGCGGGTCGAGATTGACGAAGGTATGGGTATGGACAGGCATCTTTGCTGTCCGACATCAACCCGGAGGTGGTTCGCTGATTCGGGTTGGCCATGGGGAAGCTGGACCTTCAGTTTTGCATCCACGAGGTAGTGGACACACAGTGAGAGCGGTTTTCGACAGGGATGAGGTCCGCTGAAGATGAACATTGAATCGACGGGGCACGATCGACGCCGAACGCGTTGGCTTCGCCAACTCGCCATTCTTTCTCTCACGGCGCCGTACATGCTAGTTGGCTGCTCGGGCACTCCCGAATACAGCATCTTCGGTTCCTTTTTCCCCGTTTGGATCTTCTGGTCGGCCATTGGCCTCCTGCTGGCGGTCGGAGCACGCGCCGTGATTGCCCGCACTGCTATCGCTGAACACCTGGCTGCACCTGTGCTTTTTTATCTCTGCATGGCAACCTTCTTCACTTGCACGTTATGGATCTTGTTTTACAGCTAGGTAAGCGCGATGCCGACTCAAGACGCCATCCAACCCGGGCAAGATGATCGCCTCGCAAGACTCCAACGGTATGGCCATGTCTTTACCGTATCCATGGCTCTGCTGGCTGTCATCGGTTTGATTGCTGTCTATGTGATCACTAGTCGGCACCCCGAGACCGATGACGCCGAAGTTTTTGCCAACTACATTGGAATCGCCCCTGTTGTTGAGGGGCCCATACTGCAGTTGAACGTCGCCGACAATCAGCGCGTTAAACAGGGCGATCTGCTTTTTCAAATTGATGATCGCCCCTATAAATATGCCCTCGATCACGCAATATCGGACCAGGCCGCCCTCGAAGGCCAGATCGTCGACGAACAGCGGAGAATTGGGGCCGAATTGCATGCCGTCACCGCATCTGGAGCGGCAATTCGCAGTGCCGACGCCAACGTCGATCGAGCGCAAGCATCGATCCGTGAGGCAGAGGCGGATGTCACCCAATCCGAGGCCGCGCTGGATCGAGCCAAGGCCGAGTCGGCATATGCCGAAAATAATCTTCATCGCGTCGAACCTCTGCTCGCCAAGCAGTTCGTCACGGTCGACCAGGTCGACCAGGCACGGACGACCGAGCAGACCAGCGCGCAATCCGTACATGAAGCCGAATCGCAGTTAGCTCTCAATCGAGCCCACCTCAACTCCATGCTGGCTGCCCTGGCGGAGGCCCAGGCCTCGGCAGAGCAGAGTACGGCACAGTTTCACCAGTCACAGTCGAGCGTACTTACCCTCGATCCGCTCGTAGCGCAGCGACAGGGACGGACCGCCGCAATCGCCAACGCCCAATACAACTACAACCAGTGTCGCGTTTACGCTCCATTCGACGCCCGTGTAACCAACCTCGTCATTTCTCAGGGGGCTTATGCCCACATAGGACAGGAGGTGTTTACGCTGATCGACACGCGGGTCTGGTGGGTGCTTGCGAATTTTCGCGAGACGCAACTGAAACATATCCAACCGGGCATGACCGCGGACATCTACTTTATGTCTGAATCAGGGGCGCGTTTTACGGGCGTTGTCGAAAGCATCGGATACGGTGTCACGCCCGATCCTTCGATTCTTGGCAGAATTACGCCCGGCCTGCCCGACATACAACGCACTCTGAGCTGGGTTCATCTGGCCAGTCGCTATCCCGTCCGCATTCGGATTCAGTCACCCCCGTCTGACGCCATTCGTCTGGGGGAGTCTGCAGTAGTCGTTATCCGCGGATACGAACGGAAGCACTGACATGGAGACCCGCGCCGCGGCAATTCGCCAACGGTCAATTGCCGGAGCGACGTCATGGCCCTGGATTCGGGAGTTTATCCGGCTGGAAATTGCCCCATATCCAGGACGCGTCAACACAGTTGCCCGGATAACGGTCACGGCTACGCTGGTGATGCTCATCGTCGTGACCTTCCGTATTCCTAATGCGTTCTTGGCCGCTCTCTTTTCTATCCTCCTGGCTCGTGAAAATCTCGCCGCTACCTGGCGTACGGGACGAGTGGTCGTCCTTGCGTTCGTCGGCGCCACCCTCTACACCCTGCTCGGTGTGGTGCTGTTCCGCGGTTCCCCCATTACTCATTTCTTCTGGGTAATCGGGAGCCTGTACCTGATTTTCTTCATCATGCGCACAATGATTAACTACGCAGCGGCAACGGCTTTCGCCATTCCAATTGGCGTTGCACTGCCGATATGGGACCGCTCTGTGCCGAACGAGAGCCAGGTGGAAGGCACTCTCTGGCTTATTGTGATAATCGCCATAGGTGCCGGCGTCACAGTGGGAACCGAAGCGCTCTATCGTATCTTCGATCGATCGGATCCGCTCATCACATCCGTCGACGATATGTTGTTTGTGGTGCAGCAGTTAGCGGCGAGCTTTTCCAATTCGCAAGCCCCCCCGAAGGCGGTCTCCGACAAGGTACTTCAATACAACATGATCAGTACTGGCCGTCTCCGAACGACATTGCTGCGCCAAGGAGTAGAGCCCACCCTGCGCGCGCGTCGCAGCGCCCTGATTTCACTGACGGGCCGGCTTATTGGCCTCGCCGGACAACTCGAGCGCACCCCACAAAAAGCTGGCGAAGACGACGCGGGCCGCCTACGTGCAATTGCTGAGAGGCTCGGAGCGGTCCGAACGGAACTCCGCGAATCGGGAGTCGTTACCGCAACTCCTCTTGTACTCGAGGGGCAGCCGTCCTCCAGCTTCCCCATGCTTCAAGAAATGGAACAAACCGTCGCGCTCTTCTCTGTGATATTTCAGCGCGATGAGATCGTCGTTGGTTCGCAGAACGCGCCAGTACGGGACTGGTGGCGCGCTCCGTTTCTGCCGGATGCATTTCAGAACCCGGAGTATCAACGCTTCGCCTTTGCCGGATGCCTGTCTGCCAGCGTCTGCTACATTCTCTACAACGTATTCGACTGGCCCACCATCAGCACCTGCGTCCTTACTTGCATCGTTACTGCTCTGAGCACCATTGGCGCTTCGCTCCAGGTGCAATTTCTCCGCCTTGCCGGATATGTTGTCGGAGGGCTGGTCTTGGGGATTGCGGCGCAGATCTTGATCCTGCCCTGCCTCGACAGCATCTTCGGATTTACTCTTTTCTTTGCGGCGGGCACCGCAATCGCTTCGTGGTTCGCCACCTCTAGTCCGCGGCTCTCCTTTTTTGGCGTGCAGATGGCGCTCGCATTTTACTTCGTCAACCTCCAGGCTCCATATGTTCAGACCGACCTCACGATCGCGCGCGATAGGGTAGCTGGCGCGTTGCTGGGGATCCTCGCCATGGGCTTTATCTTCGACCGCTTTGGGACGAAGAGCGATGCGGAGCAACTGCAGAAAATGCTGGTGCGGAACGTGCGAATGCTGGCACAGCTAGCGGTATGTCCCATCGCGCGCGGCAGCGCTACTGGTATTTCACAGATTGGCCGTCTACGCAGTCAGATCAATGACAGCTTCGCCGGTCTGGAATCGCAAATGGATAGCGTGTGGTTTGAAGGGCAGTTTCGCCATCAGCGCGGGGAAGATGTTGCCGAGCGTGAGCGGATTCTCAGGACCCAACCAGTGTTGCGCTCGATCTACCTGTTCGAAAACAGTCTGATCTCACATCGCCGGCAACCAGAGATCGACTCCGAATTGACCGAGCACCAGAATCAGGCGCTGGAGCATTTTCTGAACGAATATAGCGATAAACTCACGCATATTGCTGCATGGATCGCACACGAAGAGGATGTCCCCGAGCGCATTGACGATGCTTCTATCCGGCAGTTACAGCAAACCCTCGGGGACCGCAACTCGCCGAACTCGCAGGCGATCGCAGATATCTGTCAGAAGATGGTCACTTTTCTCTACCTGCTGCGGAATAAGTGCTGAGTCATATTCTCAGCGTGGTCAACATTCGCTTCGCCCTGAACTGGTTGATGTGCAGGAACCCCGGCCGGCGAAGTCAGCTCCACCGCGCGAGTTGAACCACTCGCAACTCAAGGAATTCTTATCTCTATGCGCGGCCCGCTCACAAATGGGTTGCTCACCTCAAAAAAACGCAGTGGCCGGTCAACTTCGCGCGTGATGCCAATGCGCACAGTTGCTCCAATGTGCGCAGTCTCTCGAACCGCGGTCCCCAGCCAAAGCGGACCGCTGGCACACAGGTCTACTCCGTCCAGCCGCTGGTTTATTTGCAATGCAGCTGCAAGCCGTCCCGGCCCTCTCGCCAAATCTCTGAGCTTTTCGGTATTGCGGTGCCGTTTCATTCGGTTGATTCCTTCGAGTGGCTCGATGGCGCGCAGCAGCACCCCTGCGCCGACCCCCGGCTCTTCAGACGTCACGTTGAGCATGTACGACGTCCCATAGATAAAGTACACATAGGCAAACCCTTTATCCAGAAACAGGGACCCGTTTCTCGCCGTTCGACCGCGATAGGAATGCCCACTCCGATCGCCCGGGGGATAAGCCTCCGTTTCGACGATGCGACCGGTCATCCTGCTTCGCCCGGTATTGCGCACAAGGGTTTTCCCGATGAGGTATCGGGCCAGCTCAGTCGTATCGCTCGGCAAACTCACCCGCGATAACGGCCGGACTTCGTGAGTGAGATAAAACGCGGTCTGCAACGGAATTCATCGATCCTGTCTGCCAGGTCCACTTCGTCGAGAAATCGTCAATGCAAGCGCATTCGCTGGCCGCTGCTCCTTGGAGGCACGCTCCAGAGTCCGAAATCCAGTACGCCTGATTCTCTCAGGCAGCAGCCTGCTGTGCTGTTGGCCGAACTTCTCGCAGCAGGCCGGTCTCCACGTCGAAAATGAAGCCGCGAACGGGGACGTCTTTGGCAATCCAGGGATGTGATCTAACCTTCTTGATCTGCTCCCGGGTGTTTTCCTCCGGATCCTTGTAGGAGAAAAATCGCATTGGAGCCGGCGAAGCATCTCCTGTCGAAGCACTCAACTTCGCGTTCAACTCGTCATCCGTGAACGTCGTGAATCCACAGCCAGTATGGTTGAGAAGCAGGATTTCCGTCGTTCCCAATACGCGGGTGGAAACAACAAGCTCACCCAGAACATCCTCTGTTACCGCGGGTCCACCGGTGCGGATGACATCGAGATCACTATGCGGCAGTCCCAGAATTCCAGGGAGGTCGGAGAGGCGAGGATCCATACAGGTAACGATTGCAAGCTTGGGGGAGGGACGCTTTCCCAGGGTTGGATCGTACTTTTTCGCATAGTTGCGGTTCGCGGATAGCGCCTTATCGATGAGACTCATGGTTTCACTCCACAAATGTAGATTTGATCCGGCGTCATCTCAAGGTCGCAGCCGACCGATAGACCCGTTTCATTGCGGTATCGAGTCTTGCGATGTCCGATACACATGGCCCATCAGATCACGAGCGCGAACTGGAACCTATTGGACGAAGGTATTGTTCGATACCTTCGTATGCCGGGGAGGGCATTCGGCGGATCTGGCCGAGCATTTCCGCCGCTTTTCTGCCAAGGCTGCCGAATCGCTACATGTTCTTTCACTCCATAGGAGTAACGGTGGCAGACTGGCGCCCCCGCAGCTTGGGTCAGGGTCAACATCGACGAGGACGTATGGCGGGAGAGATAGGCCGTGGCTGGCAAGAGATGTCGGGACAGAACGAGGAGGGGGAATGAGGTTCAGATAACCGCTCCCAATGCGTGGCACTCTATATGCTCAAATGGCGGTAAAAAGGCTGCAGCACCTATTCAGCACCTATGCGAATGAACATGGGAGAAGGTGCTCCTGCCAAACAATTGATATGCAGGGGGTTGTTGGTGGACCTGATCGGGATCGAACCGATGACCTCTTCCATGCCATGGAAGCGCGCTCCCAGCTGCGCCACAGGCCCACACTCAGGAAGGACTCTCTCTATTCTCAGACCTGCGGCGCTTTGAGTCAAACGCCGATTCCCTCTGGGGACCTTATTCTGGGGACGGGCTCGAGAAAGGATTCCAAAGCGTCCCTCGATTGGGGGAGCTGGAGGGGTGAGGTCTCCACGGAATGGCAATTGCCGGATAGGAACGAATCGGAGTTCTGCGCTTTGGTCTCCGGGGTGCGTGTATTCAGCCACATATTTCCGCCGAAGTGGGAACTAATCGGCCTCTATATGGTGTCTATAGCAGTAGAGTGAGCGAGCACTCGGCCGCCGGCGGCGCAGGTTGCTCACTGGTTTGGAACGACGGACAGCGGCGGGCCCGTGCGGCGCTGCCGGTCGCACGGATTGCAACAGGCCTGGCAAAGTCGTAAGTTTAAGGACACCCGGGATGCAGGCGGGCAGCGCAATGGGTAATTTGGCGAGCATGGTTGATCTGCCGAGCGAAGAGGGAGCTCTCGTTGCAGAGTTGCGAGCCGGATCCGAACCTGCCTTCGCCCAACTCATCGCGCAGTATCACCAGCCTCTCTATTCGCTGATTGCGCGCAGTCTGCAGGACCCTGCCGATGCCTCCGATATTACGCAAGAGGTTTTCATTAAAGTCTTCCGCAATATCCGCGGCTTTCACGGCGAGTCCAGTCTGCGCACGTGGCTCTACCGGATTGCGCTGCACGAGGCCTCCAACCAGCGGCGGTGGTGGTCGCGGCACAAGCGGCAGGAAGTGGCCATGGAAGCGCCGTGCTGCTCGCGCTGCGCCGAGGAGGCGGACGGCGAAGCGCAGTCGCTGGGCGCCGACGCTGGCCGATGTTGGCTGTTCGCCCTTCGACCAAGCGGCGCGACAGGAGCTGCACGTGCGCGTGGAAGCGGCTTTGCGCGAGGTCCCGGAGGCCTTTCGCACGGTGGTGGTGCTGCGCGAAATCGAAGGCTTTTCGTACGAGGAGATTGCTGAAATCCTGCAGGTGAACTTGGGAACGGTGAAATCGAGGTTGACCCGGGGCCGCGCAGCGTTACGTCGGCTGCTCGCACCCGAGAGAAGCGGGCAAACCGCCGTGGATCATGTTGCCGCGGCGTCGGCTTTCTCCCGTGCCTCGCGGCTCATGGCGAGGGAGCAGAAGGCATTCCTTGACAACGGAAACCGGACTAGGGCCCAAGCCGGTTCCGCTCTCGAACCGCGTACTGGGTCCTGTCTGGAGGCATCGCGATGAATCGGAAGCCATGCGCGGAAATCCAGGCTCGCTTCTCTTCCTATCTCGACGGCGCCGTCAGCGGCCAGGAGATGCTGGGGATGTCGCGCCATATCGATGGGCATGACGACGGCAGTGACGGCTCCAAGATCGCCGGCTGCGAAGACTGCGCGCGCGAGTTGGCGGCATGGCGACTCACCCAGGACGCCGTTTCCTCACTAGGACCGGCCAAAGCGCCGGCGGACCTCGCGCTGAAGCTGCGCGTGGCCATCTCGCACGAACACGCGCGGCGCGAATCGCGGCTGCTCGATCGCCTTAGCTTAGCGTGGGACAATGCAATTCGGCCATTCGTGGTACAGGTTTCCGCCGGGCTGGCCGGCACCGTGGTGCTGGGAGGCAGTGCGCTGCTGCTGCTCGGCATGGTTGCAGCGCCGCGTCCGGTGCTGGCCAACGACGAGCCGCTGGGCGCATTGACCCAGCCCCACTACTTGTATTCGACCGTCTCTCCGGGAGACATCGTGACCGCGCGCGATACCACCATTGTGGTGGAGGCGTCGGTCGATGCCGCGGGAAGGGTCTACGATTTCACCATTGTCTCCGGGCCGCAGGACGAAGCCGTCCGTACCCAGGTCGCCGATCAACTGCTGGGCAGCGTATTTCAACCGGCCAGCGCCTTTGGCGTGCCTATCCGTGGGCGGGTGGTGGTCACCTTCGACGGTATTTCCGTGCACGGCTAAGATGTTTTCGCTGACCTCGCCGGGCAGACAGTGTATGAGCCGATAGGCGAGAGCTGTGCTTTGCTTGCTATCCCCACCCGGCTCTCCTAAACTCGGGGGGAGCGTCGAATCCTTATTGTGGTTTGTTCGAATCGTTTTCCCCGATCCCGGCACGTTGTGATCGCCGTTGCCGCGGCGGCGCTTCTGGTCCCCAGTCTCGCTGGGCAGCACGCCCTGCTCGGGCAGTCTCCCCCGCCGAGTCCTTCGTCCTCCTCTTCCTCCAGCAGCCCGGAAACGCGGACGGTCGACAGTGGTCGCGCCCCACGCATTGCGCAGCCTGAGGCCGGCGGGTCCGCCATCACGCTGGAAACCAGCGAGCCGCTGTTTTACATCGCGGCGGCGCTGAATACCTGTGGGTACGATGCCGGCCTTGCCGATTCCAGCCCGGTCCGGGAGAAGGTCCGCGACGAGATCAACGACCAGTTGGCCGCGTCCGCAACCGCCCGCGACGCTCGCGACGGGCTGTGCACGTTCATCCGTGAGCATGCACTCAACGATCCCGGCCGTTCGCTGGCCCAATACGTCTCGCTCGCACTCTACCTTGGCCCACCCCCACTGCTGACACCGACGGTCGACGAAACTGATCTCCCCCCCGACTCCACCCAGGTGGTCGAGATTCTTCCGCTGCTGCGTACCTTCGCCGAGGCGGTGCGGCTGGACGCGCTGTGGTTCGAGCACCGTCCTGAATACGACGGTTTCGTCGACCGCATCCACGATCCGCTGACCAAGATGGTGCTGGACACCAACGTTTTCCTGCGCCTTCCTGCAACCAGCTACGAAGGGCGGCGTTTGCTGGTGTTACTGGAACCGTTGCTCTCCCCTGCGGAGACGAACGCGCGGATTTATGGGGATGATTACGTCGTCGTGGTTTCGCCTGCGGCGCAACCGCCCGGCCATGTTCCGATGGACTTGATCCGGCACACCTATCTTCACTTCACCGTGGAGCCAATGGTGTACTCCCGCCCCGGTGCCATGGACCGGCTGCTTCCGCTGCTGAAATCCGTACAGGACGCACCGCTGGAGTTCTCCTACAAATCGAATATCGACCTGTTGCTGACCGAGTGCTTGATCAAGGCGATCGAGGTACAAACGATGGATGTTGGCATCCCGGTGCCGGCCAAGCCCAATGCGGTGAGGGACCGCTCCGACTTTGACCGCTACCAGACCGAGATGACAGCCTATGACCGCCAGGCGGAGGCAGTGCGCCGCAAGACGGTCGACCTGGAGATGCGCCAAGGCTGGGTGCTGGTCGAATACTTCTATGACAAGCTGGGCCTGATGGAAAAGGATGGCGTCAGCTTGAAGGACAACATCGGGCCGATGGTCTATGGGATGGAAGTGGATCGAGAGCTTCATCGCGACCAGCAGATCTCGTTCTTGCCCGAAGGCTCCGGGGGCGATTTTGCCTTTCGCGATCCAGTGCGACGTACACCGCGAGCGCCGACTGGCCTCGATTTGGCGGAAGCGAAGCTGATGAAGGGCGACGTGAACGGGGCGGGTGAAATTGCCGAAGCTGCCTTGAAGGAGAATCCGGCGAACGCAGAGGCGCATTACGTGCTCGGCCGTATTGATCTGATGGAGGGCGACCCTGACGAGGCGCTAGACCACCTCACTCAGACGGTGCAACTCTCGCACGATCCGCGCACCATAGCTTGGGCACACATTTTCCTGGGCCGCATGTACGACATAGCGCGCGATCCGGATGACCCAGATGTGATTCGCCCGCAGCGCGACAAGGCGATCGCCGAGTATCGGGCCGCGCTCGCCAACCGCGACAGTCAGCCCGACACCAAGGAAGCGGCCGAAAGGGGGATTAAGCAGCCCTTCACCCTGCCGCCGCGCGCACAGGCCACTTCCGGCCAGACAGACGACTCTCAGGAACTGGACCCAAGCGGCAAGGCGCAAAAGGAATCTTACCGGCCAACCCCGCCCCAGTGAGTTGCGCACGGAGGCGCCGCGTTCGGCGGCCAACTCCAGTAAACTGAGGAATAGACGTACCGTCGGGGGTTCCATTGACGAACCGCCATGAAATCGCCGGACAGTCTCGCCAGGTGGGGGTTGCGCGACCATCCCCGCCTTCCACCAAAGCCCAAGGATCAGCCGGACTTCCGGCGCGAAAGCAAACCAAATCAGTCATGCCGATTGACGATTCCTTTTTCGACTATAAGTTCAAGAATCCCAGCCTGCTCACGCTCGCTCTGACGCACAGTTCGCTGGCGTACGAGACGAATGCGGAAGGCGCGCCCCACCCCGGCTCCGACAACGAACAACTGGAATTCATAGGAGACGCGGTGTTGGGATTAGTGGTTGCGGAGGCACTGTACCGCCGCTTCCCGACCTTGCGCGAAGGCGATCTTACCCGGCTACGGGCGTCGCTGGTTAGCAGCCGCAACCTTGCGCAGGTCGCGCTGCGCATTCAGCTCGGCCCGATGCTTCGCCTGGGTCGCGGCGAGGAGCACAGCGGCGGCCACAAAAAGCCCGCCCTGCTGGCCAATGCACTCGAGGCCGTCATCGCCGCCATGTACCTGGATGGCGGGCTCGCGCCTGCGCGCGATTTTGTTCATCGCTCCATCATTGAGCCTGCCGAGGAAGACTTGTTGAGCGCGCTGCGCTCGAAGCAGCCGTTCTCCGGAGCGGTGGGTGACTACAAGTCAGCCCTGCAGGAACACCTGCAATCGCGGGGATCCGGACAACCGAAATACGTGTTGACGGATCAGAGCGGCCCTGACCATCGCAAGAACTTCCGCATCGAGGTCCGAGTGGCCGACGGCGTGGGCGGATTGATCACCCTCGCCGAAGCCGAGGGCAGCACTAAAAAGCTGGCCCAGCAGGAAGCGGCGCGCCGTGCGCTGGCCAGCCTGTTGCTCTCCGGCACCCTGCTTCCTGTTCGTAGCATCGTCGATGTGGCCGCGCGCAAGCCCCAGACCCGCACTACTGGAGAAGTTCCTTCATGAGCACGGCAGTCGAGTCCGGTTCGGACCCGGGCAGGCTCAACGGCCAATCTAACGCCGAGGCGGCGGGAGGCGGGATTTTGCCGCAGAGCGGTGAGCCGACCGGACAGCCTGAGAATAGACCGGGGCGGGAAGCGACCGTGCTTGCCGTGCCGCGTGCTACTTCGCTGCACGGCCATGGTCTGCTGCAGTCCTGCCAGTCGTTGGTGACAATCATCATTGTGGCGCTGTTCATTATCACGTTCACGGTCCAGCCATTCCGTATTCCGTCGGAATCGATGGTGCCAACTTTGTTGGTGGGCGACTTCCTGCTGGTCGACAAGGATGTTGGCCCTGAGGTTGCGCCTCGGGTGATGGCGCCTGCCAGCGTAATCCATCGCGGCGACCTCATCATCTTCCACTATCCGGTCGACTCCTCGCTGCACCTGGTGAAGCGCGTGATCGGCCTGCCGGGCGACCATTTGCACCTGCGCAGCGGCCATGTGTATATCGACGGCCGCGCACTCGAAGAGCCGTATGCGATCTTCCGGCCGTCCGGGCAGGATAGTTATCGGGACGACTTTCCGCTGCTGATGAGCGCCGAACCTGGGGTAGATTCACGCTGGTGGATCCAGATGCATTCCCTTGTCGCCAACGGCGAATTGACCGTCCCCGCCGACAGCTATTTTGTCCTCGGCGACAACCGCAACGACAGCGAGGACAGCCGCTACTGGGGCTTTGTTCCGCGCGGCGCAATTGTGGGCAAACCGTTTCTCATCTACTTCTCGTTGAACGACGCCGGCATGGTGCCCGGCCAATCTCCAGCCGCGGCGCTTACGGGAGGCGACTCGGCCCAGCATGCAAGCCGAACCGAATCTCTGATCGACTTTGCGCGCTGGGACCGGGCCATGCGCGTGGTTTACTGACGTACAGACCGTCCCGAGACTGCGGATTTGCTTCGGGCTGAGTGGACGCCGCGGCTAGACGCCGACCGGCTCGGCCACCGGTACCTTCACCGGCGTCAGCCAGCCATAACGGTCCGGCTTGGTCCCATTTACGATGGCGAAGAACTCGGCATGGATCGCGGAGGTGATGGGTCCCATTGTGCCGTCAGCGACCAGGATGCGGTCGACGGAACGCAAGTGGGTAACCTCTGCCGCGGTTCCGGTAAAGAAGGCCTCGTCGCAGATGTAGAGCATTTCGCGCGGCAGTGCCTGCTCGACGACGGGAATATCCAGCGCCTTGGCGATGGTCAGCACAGAGTTGCGGGTAATCCCGCTGAGCACGGAGTTGGCGAGAGGAGTGGTATAGAGCACGCCTCCACGGATCAGGAACAGGTTCTCGCCGGAGCCTTCAGAGAGGTAGCCGTTCACATCCAGCGCGATGCCCTCGGAGTAGCCGTTGATCTCAGCCTCCATGCGGATCAGCTGCGAGTTCATATAATTGGCGCCAGCCTTGGCGAGTGAGGGCATGGTGTTGGGCGCAAGGCGGTTCCAACTGGAGATACAGACGTCGGCGCCGTCGTTGCCGGGAACGTACTTGCCCCAGGGAAAGTTGGCGATGTACACGTCGACCGGGGCTTTCAGCGGGTTCACGCCAATCTCGCCGTAGCCACGAAACGCGATGGGACGGATGTAGCACGGCGCGACACCGTTAGCCTCGACCAGATCGACGGCAGCGGAGCACAATTCTTCCAGAGTGTAGCCGACCGGCATGCGGTAGATCTTCGCCGAGTCGAGTAGGCGCTGCATGTGGTCCTGCAGCCGGAAGATGCCGGGAGTGTAACAACGCAGTCCTTCGAACACCGAGGACCCGTAGTGAATGACATGGGACATCACGTGGATCTGGGCCTGCTCCCATGGGATCAGGCGACCGTTTCGCCAGATGTTTTTTGTGGTTTCTAATGGCATCGCAGGCTCCTCGCCGGGCTGGTGCGAAATGCGGCAAATCCTGCCCGAATACCTGATTATACCGGGGGAGTTCGCAGGATGAGCGAAATGTGCCCGCTCGATTGTTGCGAAGGCGGGATTGAGGGCGGCGCGCAAGGTGAGTTGAGCGCGAAAGTCCGGCATGCGTTTGGTTGAGCCCGGGCGTGGTGCGGGTGGCCGTCCGCTATCATGAGGACGGGATGGCAAAGGCAGCGGGAGTTCCCGGCTGGGGCGCAGGTGCCTGCTCGTCCGCCGATCCTGATTGGCACAACGTGCTGATCCTTAAGGCGTTGTGGAGGACTGAATGGGCAAGGCGCGGGCTTGGCGGGGAACTTTGGCGGGGGCCCTGGTCGCCATGGTTCTGACCGCGTTGTTCTACTCGTTGTTTTTCAACCGCTTCCTCGGCTTGCGATCCGGCAACGGCGAGTTTGGCGGCGGCGACGCCATTGTGCACGGCATCCTTCCTTTTCGGGACTACTTCGCGACCTCGCCACCCTTCAATCAGCTCAAGGCCGGTCTTCTGTTGAAGATTTTCGGCGACAAACTGATCGTCCTGCGCACCTCCGGCATGATCGAACGCAGCGTCATCGCGCTGATTGTTTACTTGTGGTTGCGCCGACTGGCGCGGCCCGCGCACGCAGCTATAGCGGCATTCGCGACACTGGTCATATCGGCGGGAGACGGCTCCGATCCTATCGCCTCCTACAACCATGACTGCATGCTCTTCGCCATCCTCAGCGGCTATCTTGCCGGCTTCGTGCTGGAGCGGATTCGCTCGAATCGCTTCACCGTGTGGATCGCGATCGCCTCGGGCGCAGCCGCCGGCTTCAGCCTGCTGACCAAGCAGACGATTGGCCTGGGTGCGGTTGTGGCCGTGCCGTTGGTGGTGGCCGCGATCCTGTGGCGGCGCCAGGGATTGCGTCGGACTTTTTTGTGGCTGTTTCCGTTTGGCCTAGGGGTAGCCGTTCCCGTCGGCGCACTGCTGGTGTGGCTGGCCAGATTGCACGTTTTGCGCACCTTTCTGTTTCAGGACTTTATTCAAGGGCCGGCGGCGAAGGCGCAGAATGGCGGCGACTTCGTAACTCGTGCCCTCATGGTGGCTGACTTCTCTCCGCGCCAGTGTCTGGTCGCCGCTGCGGGCACAGCGATATTGCTATGGTTTCTGCTGCGTGGCTGTCGAAGTTCGGCCAGCCAGGGAGAAAGCGACGGGCCGGCGTGGGAGATGCTCGCAGTCGCGCTGGCCGGGGCGACCTCTATTGGTCTGGGTGTTGTGGTTACGTATCACCACATCGGCCACTCGCACCCCTCGTGGCCGACCAATGCCATCATCGTTACCTGCATCGGCATCATGGTGCTGCTCTTTGTCGGCACCTGGCAGCTACTTGCGGGCACTCTCGACGATCAACGGACTCAGGTTTACCTGTTCGCCGCGGTTTCCTTCAACATTGCCTTCATGCTGTCGCTGTCTTATCCGGTCTTCGCGGCCATGCTGCTGCCGGGCCTCGGTCTGCTGATTGCGGGTGGATTGAGTGGAAGCCGAGGCCTGGCGCGACTGGCCATCTACGCCGTCGTTCTCCTCACTTGTGCAGATCTGGTGCGGCTTAAGCTCGAGGTGCCATTTGGCTTCGGCGGCCTTACCGACGGTCCCGTGGAGACTGCAACCTTCGCATCCGATCAGCCCAAACTCGAGGGCATTTACCTGCCGGAGGCGACGATTCGCCTGGTGGACGGAGTCGCCGCTGCGGTCGCTGCCAACACTGCGCCTTCCGACACCATCTTCACCTACCCGGAGATGGGTATCTTCTACGCGTTGACGGAACACAAGTATCCCACCGAGAGCGGCAGCCACAATGTAGACGTGGTCAACGACGCCCTGGCAAGTTCGGAGGCCAGGCGGCTGCTCGCCAGCCCGCCTAAGGTCCTCATCTATATGCCGGAAACCGAGGCGCAGTTGCTGGGCGGAGAGCACATGTTCCGGCACGGTCACAGGATGGGCCAGCGCGACATCATTGCCGCGGTCGAGTCGCTGGCGAAGAGGTACCGGTTGGCAGGCATCTATTCCACCTTGCCCGCCAACCAGAACATTTACGTTTATGTGCGCCCGTAAGCGGCGGTACCGATACCGCTTTCGCCGCAAACAATGAAACAATGAGGTGTGGTCTTCGATCCTCATACCGTATCGTTTTACGGGTTGCAGCACTCGGTGTATGTGCGCTTTTCGCTGCTGGCCCTGAGCTCCATTCTGTTTCTGGTTGATCCCTTCGCCGCGCTGCCAACGTTTCTTGCGATTACGGAGGGGGCTGACCCGGCGCGGCGGCGACGCATCGCGTTCAAGGGAGCGCTGACCGCGCTCATCATCCTCTGCGCATTCGCCTTCGCGGGCGAGGAGATCTTCCGGCTGTTCGGGATTACCTTGCCGGCGTTTGAGCTGGCCGGCGGCGTGATTCTGCTGCTGATCGGGCTCGACATGCTGCAGGCGAAGCGCTCCCACACCCAGGAGACGCCCGGTGACACTCAGGCTGCGGCGCAAAAAGAAGACGCGGGGATCGTGCCGCTGGGCGTGCCGATGCTGGCGGGGCCGGGTGCCATCACCACCGTCATGGTGCTGGTGGGGCAGGCGCAGACCCACTGGCAGATGGTGGCCATTCTGAGTTCGATTGCCATCACCGCGGCCATTTGCTACCTGGTGCTTGGCAACTCCAACCTGGTGGCGCGGGTGCTGGGCGAGACGGGAATTCGCATCCTGGTGCGCGTGATGGGCCTGCTGCTGGTGGCGCTGGCGGCGCAGTATTTCGTAAACGGGCTGGCCGATCTGGGCGTGATTGCGCGTCCGGAATAAGGTCGTGTTGGAATTTTCATGCGATCAAATGCCGGGTTTAATCTGGCGATAGACTAGGCGGATGAGCAAGAGCGAGTGCGCCTCCACAGAACTGCGGACGCTGGCAGACCATCCGCGGGTGACGGTGCGGCGGGCTGGCGCGCCGGATCGCGCAGGCAAGTGCATCGTTTACTGGATGGAGCGTTCGCAGCGCGGGAGCGACAATCATGCGCTGGATGTCGCAGTGCAGATTGCCAACGCGCTGGAGATGCCGTTGGTAGTTTATTTTGCAGGGAGCTGCAATTTTCCTCATGCCAGCCTGCGCCACCATGCCTTTCTTGCCCGCGGGCTGGCGGATGTAGAAGAAGCTCTGGCGGAGAGGAATATCGCCTTCGTGTTGCGGAATGCGCCGAGCGAATCACTTGAACGGTTCTTGGCGGACGTTGGCGCAGCGTTCCTGGTGGGCGACGAGAACCCGATGCGCGGGCCGGAGCGCCGCAGGCGCGAACTGGCGGTGAACCTCAGGATTCCGTTCTGGACGGTGGACGCGGATGTAGTGGTGCCTTCGAAGTTGATGGAGAAGGCACAGTATGGCGCGTACACCATCCGGCCGCGGCTTTACCGCCGGCTGCCGGAGTTTCTGATTCCGTACGAGAATCCGAAGGCGGAGCACGCTTGGCAACGGCCGCGGAGTTTCCTCGCTGATTCGGTGCACAGTGACATGACGCGGGGTTGGCCAGAACTGGACCGCAGCGTTGCGCCGGTGGACGCGTGGACCGGCGGCGCGCATGCGGCGGGGAAGCGATTGCGGCACTTCGTTGCGCGGCTGCTGAAGAACTACGACCGCGACCGCAACCGTCCGGAACTGGATGGAACGTCGGCGCTTTCGCCCTATTTGCGCTTCGGGCACATGGGGCCAGTCACTATTGCGCTGGCGGTGGATGCGGCCGCGAAAAAGGACACAAGCCTGCAGGCGGCGCGCGATGGGTTTTTCAATGAGCTGATTGCATGGCGCGAGTTGGCGGTGAATTTCGTGAAGTACACACCAAATTACGATACTTCCGAGTGCTCAGAGGCCTGGGCGACGCAGACGATTGCCGAGCACGCCCGGGATGAGCGAGAGCGGCTGTACTCGCTGAGACAGTTCGAGATGGGCGAAACCCACGACGACCTTTGGAATGCGGCGCAGGCTCAGATGGTGCGCCATGGCTGGATGCACAACGTGATGCGTATGTATTGGGCGAAGAAGATCCTGGAGTGGACTCCGGATGTTAAGACCGCGGTGAAGTGGGCGATCCATCTGAACGACAAGTATCAACTTGATGGCCGCGACCCGAACGGGTACGCAGGCATTGCCTGGTCGATGCTGGGCAAATTCGATCGCGCGTGGGGCGAGCGGCCGGTATTCGGGAAGATCCGTTACATGTCCGGTGCGAGCACGGGGAGGAAGTTCGACTCGAAGCGCTACGTCAATCAGGTGCGGGAGTCAGGCGGGCCGCGTCAGGCTTTGTAGGGATCGATAGCGCGGCCTTTCGCCGAGAGGAATGGGTCGAGCGGGTGATTCGGCAGGGCGCGCAGGCCGGCGACCACGCACTCGGCGTTGAGTTCGGCGCCGGCGAGCGTGGTGTGCGTGTGCGGATCGCCGAATAGGGGATCGACCGCTGCCGGGCCAAGCGCATCGTAGCGGCGGGCGATGATCTCGTTGAGGTCGACGAAGGGGACATGCTCGTTGGAGGCGACCTGCTGGGTCCACCCGCGGTATGTGCTGGTATTGCGAATGACGTGGCCATCCAGCCAGAGCTTGCGCGGGACCAGC
Source organism: uncultured Acidobacteriaceae bacterium (assembly GCA_963787905.1). Lineage (GTDB taxonomy): Bacteria > Acidobacteriota > Terriglobia > Terriglobales > Acidobacteriaceae > Edaphobacter. The sequence goes on from CAWBFL010000117.1 coordinate 21,761, forward strand.
GAGCAGAGGATGGGAGTAGCGCCTTTGGCGCGGGTATCGGCGACGTACTTGCGCAGGTACCAGCCGAAGGTGTGTACGAGTTCGTGGGCGTGGGTAACGGGATTCTCGATGTCGAGGGTCTCGTCGCCAATGCCGGGCAGGCTGCCGCGGCCGGTCTGGGGACGGGGCACGGCGCCGGGTGGTGGAGGCGGAGGCGCCTGGCCGGGAAGCAGGCCCTGGTCGGGAACGGGCGGTTGGCCCGGCAGGTTGACGCCGCCATCGTTATGGCCGAACTGGATCAGAACGAAGTCGCCCGGCTTGATCAGTTCGAGCGTATTGGCCCAGTGTTCCTGGGAGATGTAGGTGTGGCTGGAGAGGCCGCCGATGGCCCGATTCACGACGTTGATCCTGGCTGGGTCGAAAAGATCGGCGATGGGCGCGCCCCATCCCCAGAGGCCGTCAGAACCGGTGCCATGACCGTTGCGCACGGTGGAGTCGCCGACCAGGATCAGGCTGGGGAGGTTCGGGTTGGCAGGCCCGGTGAGGCCGAGTCCAGCCTCCTGCGTCCTGGCGTCGGGCGGGGTGCGCGGGCCCGCGGGAGGCGTCTGCTGCGCAGCCAGCGCGAGCAGCGGGATAAGACAGGTGACGGCGGCGGCCAGGACAGTGTGATGGGCGAGCGGCGAGGTGCGCGACATGGTTCCTGCTTTCGTGTGGGCCTGAAGTTGTGTCCAATCGGCTGCGCGATCAGTGCCGACCAGAGTAATTGCGGGGCGGCCGCTCCGTCCACTGGCCGGGGTGTCATCTTTGTTCTTTTGTCCGGGGAGGGCGGGTGGTAGATTGGGGGCGCGCCGCGCAGCCGGATTCCGGGTTGGGTGCGGCCGGGTGAGGCGTCGCTGCAATCTATCGCAGCGATGCTTGGCCGCCGATGAAGACAAAAGAGACTCTCCAAGGGCAACCGCAGAGCACGCATTGGAGTTCTCTTGATTCCTTCTGCTGGTTCTATGCCGGTTGTTGATTGCTCTGCTTCCCTAGGCAGCATCGCTCGATGCGGCGCGGGACGGGCCACGGACATGAACGGCGCAGCAGGGAGGTGTCGGGGGCGGCGGATGGCGAGTCGGGCTGCGCGCTGGGCTGTGGGGGGTTGTGTCGGATGGTTGTGCCTGGCGGGCGCTGGGAGTGGCTTGGCGCAGCAGGCTGACGGCAGCAGAGACATCCCGGTAAGCGCAGCGAGCAAGGCTGGCGCGGTGGCTGCTCCGGCCACGCGGGCGCGAAGGTTTCTGGCAGGACGAGTCGCGGCGGATGGGTCGGGCGCTGCCGCAGCAATGAACGCGGCGCGGCGGGAGCATCTGGCCATGGCGCAGGCGCAGGCCGCGCTGAATGCTGCGGCGGAATCGCAGGTCGCGGGCGCGGGGATTGCAAAGCCCCGTGCGAATCCCTTGAACGCGGCGTGGCAGCCGGTCGGTCCGGCGCAGGTGGCGAGCCAAAGCTTCGGCGAGGTGACTGGCCGGGTGACAGCCGTGGCCATCGACCCCGCGGATGGGACTGGAAATACGGTTTATGTGGGCACTTCTGGCGGAGGAGTCTGGAAATCGGTGAATGCTGCGGGGGCGGTGGCGAGCGTCATCTTTGCGCCGCTGACTGATACGCTGCCGGTCTTCAGTGCGGGGACAGCGATGCTGCCCTCGCTGAGCATTGGCGCGGTGAGTGTGAGTCCGGCGGGCGGCGCCGGCGTGCTGCTGGCGGGGACTGGCGACCCCAATGATGCGTCGGATTCCTACTACGGCGAGGGTATTCTGCGTTCGGCGGATGGTGGAGCGACGTGGACGCTGGTGCAGGAATCGAATGACGGCGTGGCCGGACACCACTCGTTTGTGGGGCTGGGCGTGGCAGGCTTTGCGTGGAGCACCACCACGCCGGGATTGGTGGTGGCTGCACTGTCGCAGGCGGCGGAGGGAGTACTGGTTAACGCGCCGGACGCAACTTACAGCGTAATGGGACTGTACTACTCGACCGACGCGGGTGTTACCTGGCAGATGGCGACGATCGAGGATGGCAGCCAGGTGGTGCAGCAGGCGGAGCCCGGCGGCGCGCCCGGCAATGCGGCTACCGCGGTGGTGTGGAACCCGGCCCGGCAGACGTTTTATGCGGCGGTGCGGTTCCACGGGTATTACCAGTCGGCCGACGGAGTAACCTGGACGCGGCTGACGAATCAGCCGGGAACCGGGCTGACCACAACGGCGTGCCCGACGAACCCCGGGACGACCGGGAGCGTCGGATGCCCGATCTTCCGCGGGGCGTTGGCGGTACAGGCGGCGACCGGCGACACCTTTGCCCTATCGGTGGACGTTAGCAATCTGGATCAGGGGTTGTGGCAGGACGTGTGCGGGCTGAGCGGGACAAACTGCGCGGCCAGTCCCATTGCGTTTGGCAAGCGGCTGAGTTCGACGGCGTTGGAGGTGGGCAGCGGCAGCACCGCCATCGCGCAGGCGGACTACGACCTGGCCCTGGCTGCCGTCGCCAACGGCACCGACACGCTGCTGTTTGCCGGGACGGTGGACCTGAATCGCTGCTCGCTGGCCGCGGGCTGCGTATGGCGCAATACCACCAATGCGGAGAACGGGTGCGCGGCGCCGGCGAAGGTCGCCCCTGCGCAGCATGGGATTGCGGCACTGGCAGCCGCGGGGACGGGTGGGTTGCCCCTGATTTATGTGGGAAACGATGGCGGAATCTGGCGCTCGGTGGATGGAGTGAATCAACAGCAGGCGCCGTGCTCGACGGACGATGCGACCCACTTTCAAAATCTGAACGGAGGATTGGGCTCGCTGGCCGAAGTGACTGGTTTTGCTGAGGATCCCGCCAATCCGGCGGTGCTGCTGGTGAGCGTGGGCGCGAACGGGACGGCTGCGACCGGCACGGCGAGCACTGGCGGCGCGTGGCCGCAGATCGCGGCAGGCGAGGGTGGGGCGGTGGCGATCGATCCGGCGAATCCGATGAACTGGTACGTGTCCGAGGCAGCGGGCGTAAACGTGGGCTATTGCGGGAATGGGAGTGCATGCGCGGCTACCGATTTCTCCGGACCGTCGGCCATTGGGTACGCCCAGGTGGAGGATGACGCGTCGCTGATCGATCCGCCCCTGCTGCTGGATCCGGCGATGACCACCAACCTGCTGATCGGCACGTGCCGGATCTGGCGCGGTTCCGCCCAGAATGGGGCTGCGTGGCCGGGGTCGAATGAGATCAGCGCGGACCTGGGCGGCGGAGCAAACGGAGTTTGCGGGGCGGCCAGCGCGATGGTGCGGTCGTTGGGCGCGGGCGGGCCGGCGAGCGGCGCGGTGGCGGCGCAGGACGCGGGATCGACGGTGCTCTACGCGGGGATGGCGGGAACTCTGGTCGGGGGTGGGAATTATGGCGGGCATCTCTTTGTGAATACCGCTGCCGGCACAGCGGGCGCGAGTACGGCGTGGACCGATGCGGCCAAGTCGACCGTAACCAACGATGCGGCGGATGCCGGGGTCTTCAACCCGGGCGGGTTCGATATCTCTTCGGTGATTGCCGACGCGCACGATGCGACCGGCAAGACGGTGGTTGCGACCATAATGGGATTTGCAGGCAATGGGACCAACGCCCCGCACGTGTACCGTTCGACCAACGGCGGCGCCAGCTGGACGAACATCTCGAGCAATCTGCCCAACGCCCCGGCCAACGGAGTGTTGATCGATCCGAACGATGCGAACACAGTTTACGTGGCGATGGACACGGGAGTGTACGCGACCACCGAGGTTTCGACCTGCGCGTCGGCCAACTGCTGGAGCGTCTATGGGGCCGGGCTTCCGAATGCGCCGGTAGTTGGATTGGCAGCCGGGGCGGAGCTCGCTACCGGCGATGGCCGTTACGGGGAGTTGCGCGTGGCCACCTATGGGCGCGGCCTCTGGCAGATTCCGCTGCTGACCGCGGCTTATCCAGCCGCGCCCGCCATGACACTGAGTCCGCTGAGCCTGACCTTTGCTGCGCAGGCGGTCGGAACAGCCAGTCCGTCGCAGACCATTACGGTTACAAATTCGGGCAATGCGGCACTGACAGTGAGCCGAATTGTAACCTCCGGTGATTTTACGGAGACCGACAACTGTGTGGGAGCAGGCGGCGGGATTGCCGCGGGTGCAAACTGCTCGGTGCAGGTTAACTTCTTGCCGGCGGCCATCGGCTCACGCGCGGGACTGTTGACGGTGTACGGAAATGTCGCGGGCGGTCAGGCCACGGCGGCATTGACTGGCATTGGTGCACGTGCCGCGGCGATTGTGCTGAATCCAAGTACAGTTACATATTCTGCCACGCCTGTGGGATCGGCGAGTTTGCCGCAAAGCATCACCATTTCCAACACCGGCGGTATAACAGCCACCCTGCAGGCGCCGGTGGTTACTGGGGATTTCAGCATTACGGCGAACACCTGCGGGCCCACGCTTGCAGCCGGAGTGGGCTGCACGGTATCGATTGCATTCCAGCCGACCGCTTCGGGAACGCGCAGCGGCACCTTCAGCATGACCGACAGTGTTGGGACGCAGACATCGTCGCTGACAGGCGCGGGCGTGCTGCCCGCAACCGATTCCCTTGCGCCGCTCAGCCTGACCTTCGCAGCCGAGCAGTTGAATACTGCCAGCGCGACCCAGCAGGTGACGCTGACCAATGCCGGCGACCAGGCCTTGACCGGGATCGCGGCACAGATTGCCAGCGGAAACTTCACCGTAGTAAACGGCTGCGGAAATTCGTTGAATGGCCACTCCACCTGCGCGCTGCTGGTCGCGTTTGTGCCGCAGAGCGTCGGCGCCAGTGCGGGCTCGCTGACGGTAACGGATGAGTACCGCTCGCAGGCCGTGACGCTGAGCGGGACAGGAGTCGCACCGCCTGGAGTGTCGCTGTCGCCGGCGGCAACGGTTGCATTTGCAGCGACAGGAGTGGGACTCACCGCCGCGGCCCAGACGATGACGCTGACGAACAATGGCGGCCTGCCGCTATCCATCCAGAGCATCGGCACCACCGGTGATTTTGCTATCGTTGCGGGCAGCAACACCTGCGGAGCAAGCTTGGCTGCCGGAGCGCAATGCACCGCGCAGATTGTGTTTGTGCCGACCGCGGCGGGGGCGCGTGCGGGAACCCTGACAGTAGTGGATAATGCGGGGTCGTCACCGCAGGGCCTGCAGTTGACCGGGATCGGCGTGGATTTTGCACTGAGTGCGAATGGAAGCACGACGGCGACAATCTCCGCCGGGTCGGATGCGGTGTATCCGCTGCTGCTCACCTCGCTGGCCGGCGTACCCGGATCCGTTGCGTTTAGCTGTGCGGGCGTGCCTGCGCATGCCACCTGCACGGTGACTCCCGCATCACCTGCGCTGGGCGGAACGACGACGATTAGCGTGACCATCGCGACCAGCGTGGCCGGGGCAGAGCTGCAATGGCCCGGAGCAACGCAAATGATTTGGTTCGCAGGGCTGCTGCCGCTAGGTTTGCTGGGGCCGGCACGAAGACGGACGCGCAGGCTGGGCGCAATCGCCATACTGGGGTGCGTGCTGCTGGCGGGTTGCGGGGCTTCGCGGTTGATCCCGTCCACCAGCGCCGGCGGCGGGTCGACCTCAGATCCAACCCCGAGCGGAACCTACAGCCTGGTGGTCTCGGGGACCAGCGCAGGACTGACCCGCAGCGTCGATCTGACGCTGGTAGTCCAGTAAGCGGATTCTTACGCGGCTTGGCCGGCGGCGACGCCCGAGGCCCAGGCCCACTGGAAGTTGTAGCCACCGAGCCAGCCGGTGACGTCGACGACCTCGCCAATGAAATAGAGGCCTGGGACAATGCGGCTCTGCATCGTGCGGGCGTCGAGCGAATCGGTGTCCACTCCACCGGTGGTGACCTCGGCCTTCGCGTAGCCTTCGGTTCCGGCGGGCACGATACGCCAGGCATGGAGTTCGCGTTCCATCT
>CAWBFL010000118.1:0-13472 GCA_963787905.1 uncultured Acidobacteriaceae bacterium
GATGTGCGCAGTTCGGCACTGCCGGCCGCAAGCGTGTCGAAGAAACCTTCGCCTGGGAGGCCATCGCAAAGCAAACGGCGGCGCTGTATCAGTCGCTCATCAACCGCCCAAAGTGAGAAGCTCCACGATAACGCGTTGAGTCGGCGCCATCGTGGAGCTTCTGCGGAGGGCTACTTCAGGTTCGCCTGCGGAATCTCGGTCACGTCTTCCTTCGTCTGCGGCGGGGTATACGGCAGGTGGAAGTCGGCGAAGGCATCCGGGTGAGCCGGTCGAAGTCGCGCACTGCCGGATCGAGGAACTTCGCGATCGGCAGCTTGTCCTCGCGAATGCCGTGGGTGACGATTTGTGCGAGCTCATACGCTCCGAAGTTATTGAAGTGAGTGCCGTCCGCGATATCGCGCACTACGCCCGGATAACTGCCCGCCTTGAACCGCATAAACGCGTGCGCCGCACCATCCGGGCCCATGGCCTCGAACATAACCTTCGACATAGCGTTCAGGTCGATCAGTGCGGTGTTGGTATCCTTCGCAATCTGACGCGAAGCCTGCGGATACCCGCCCAGCGTGTCCGTGATGTGGCCATCGGCGTCGAAACTGTAGCGGTTCTGCGCGGTCACGATCACCGGCGTCGCTCCCTTGGCGCGGACCTGGTTGACGAAGTCGGTCATGATTTCGATGTAGCGCGGCAAGCCATTGGGAACCTTCTGGTCATTGTGCGCGAACTGCACAAAGAAGTAATCGCCTGGCTTGATGATCGAGATGATCTCGGCAAAGCGCTGTTCGCCGAGGAAAGAGATAGCGGATTCGCCCGATTCTGCGTGGTTGGCGACGGCCACCCCAGGCAGGAAGAAGCGCGGAAGCTGCTGGCCCCACGAGGCCCACGGCTCCACGTCCTGATCGACCATAGTGGAATCGCCGGCCAGGTAAAGCGTGGGCTCGGCCTTGTCTCCGACCAACGGTTCGATGGTTAGCGAGCGGAAGGCGGGGTTGACGCCGTTGAATTCGAGCGTAAGCTTGGGGTCCCAATCCAGGTTGCCGATCTCGCGCTGCTTCAGACGAACGCGGCCCTGGGTCCCATCCGGCTTGGTGAACTCCGGGATGCGGACGTTGACGTCGAAGCTGCGCGTGGCGCTCTTACCCGCGGCAACCGGAACTTTCTCCAGCATCAGCCGCCGGGCCTCCGCCCGCACCGTGACGGTCGAGGCATCCCTGCCTCCCAGGTCCACCCTGATTCGATAGTTGCCGGGAGGGACTGGGATCGAGAAGAAGAACGGCTTGTCCGTGCCGCTGGCCGAGCAGACTCCGCCGGCGATCGAGGGCACCGTCTTCAGGTCCCATCCGGCTGAGGTGCCCGATATCAGGGTCGTCGGCATCAGAGCGGTAGCGCCTTTCCTGGCAGTGCCGCAGGTATAGGTCACCGGCCCCGGCAGCGCCGGCGGAACAACCGTTGGCGGAGGCGGCGTTGACGGCATCACCGGCGGGCGCGCCGCACGCGGCGGGGCGGCTGGCGCTGCGGAGTCTGCGGCTGGAGCTTGCGCAATAGCGCAAAGGCTGACGGTGAAAGCGAGGGCGAAGAAGCAGGGTAAAACACGCATGGATGTGTCCTTGAAGAAATCAGGAAGATGTGTCGACCGGGAAAATCGTAGCACTGGAAGGAAGACGTGGTCGAGCGGTGAGGAGTTGCAATAGACCCCCTACTTCATCGCGGCGCAGGCACATTTGGCAAAACTTGCCCCGCTGTCGTGGTTCATGGAGCATGCATACTGCGGCCATACCAGACGAAGCAGGGCCGACGCATCCCCGGGAAAGTAATTGCGCAGATACGCCTGGCTGGCTGCTGTCTGGGCCATCGGATCTGCCTGGAACCCGGCGATCATACTGGCGAGCGATGCACCGTCGAAGGCCGGCTCGCGGTAGGCCGTGGAATACGTATACTCGTCGTTCCATTTCGTGGTTGAGTCGCCGAGAGAGTTCGACGCCATGACCACGGTGTAATCCGTCAGTGTTGCGGTCGCCGGATTAATCCTGGCCAGCGTGAACGTTGGATGATTGCCGTTGATGGGCGTGATCGAAGCAACCGTTTTGAGCGGGACCCCGAAGGCATTCCCGGCGCGCACCCCCGGCGGATCAGCCGTTAGCAAGTGCATCTCGTCCGAGTGGGTGTGCCCGAAGATTCCGAGGGTAACGATGTCGGCATTCGCCGCGAGCAGGTCTGCCAGCGCCTCCGACCCCAGATACATCTTCGGCTTGCCGCCCGAGCAGAGGTCAGGAACCCTGCGCGCGGTCGTGTATAGGTCCACGCCGGGTGGAATGTGGCCCATCACCCACACGCGCTCGTGCCGCTCTCGCGCCGAGTTCAGTTGCGTCTGCAGCCACGCAATCTGGCCGGCTGCGGGGGCAGGATCAGGTTTGCGGGAGCATGTAACGTAGTTGGCGGAGAGGAACGTATCCTCCAGAACGATCAGCCGGGTGTGAGGGACCGCGGGCAACTCCGTGCTGTAGTTGCCGCCATCCGTGAAGTCGTGCAGCGCGGCGTCGCGGTCGGCCTGCTTGAGGTCGCCAGGGAAGCCTTCAGCGACGATCTTCGCCGTGAGGCCGAGGAAATCGTCGTGCGTGGGATCGAGTGCGTAGTCGGTACAGCCGGAGTCGTTATTGCCCATGGCAATATAGATCGGCACGCCGGGAAGTGTCTTTTGCAGGCCGGCGAGTTCATAGCGGATGGTCTTCTCGACGAACGCGAGATAGTCCGCGTGGGTTGCGGCAGGCAACAGCGTCTTGTACTTGCAATCGAACACGTGCGCGAGCAGGTCGCCGCTGATGGTGACGAAGCTTGCGTTCGCCGCGTTGGCCTGAATGGCCCGCAGGCTGGAGAGCCACAGGGCGTTGGATGTATCGACGCCCCGGGCCGGGCAAGTTGTACTCAGAGCGGCAACGTCCTGCGTCTGCGTGTGTGAGGCCGCAGTTGCGAAAATCGCTGCCCACTCGGCGACCGGAGCGGCGTTCAGGCGCGGCACCTTGGCCGGATCGCTGAATGGGTCCAGGTGAATGTCGGACAGAAAAAGCGCCGGAATCGTTGTGGGCGGTGACGGGGCGACGGACTGCGCGACCATCCCCACGCAAGGGATAAAGAGAAGGGCAAGCGCAGCCGCCCTGCCAGGTCGGATTCGAAGCGGACGGCGCGAGTTTGCGGAGGTCTCCACCACGCTCAGAGGGATACCGGCCTTTCCAGCAGTCCTTCGTATGCCACGATCTGGTCCAGCGTGAACGCGTGCATGTCGGCTCCAGACTGCCACGCACGGTACCACGCAACTAGCCATTCCAATGCGGTTTCCAGCCGCAGATGTGGGGTCCAGCCCAGGTCGGCGCGAGCGCGGCTGGAGTCGAGCTTCAGGTAGCCGGCCTCGTGCACGCTTTCTTCCTGATCGAGAACCCAGGACGCTTCATCCCCCCAGTATTGCGTCATCTTATCCACGATCCAGCCCACTGGCCTGGCATCGTCGACGCAGGGACCGAAGTTGTACGCGGTCGCGTAGGTTGCTGGATTGGCGGAGAGTAGGTGCTCCGCAAGAGAAATGTACCCGTGCAACGGCTCCAGCACGTGCTGCCACGGACGTATGGCGAAGGGGCGCCGAATGGCTACGGGATCACCGGCCAGGAAGCCACGCACCAGGTCGGGGAGCAGACGATCGGCCGACCAGTCGCCGCCGCCGATGACATTGCCGGCGCGCGCCGTCGCCAGGGCCACCTTGTGTTCGGCGAGCCTGGCGACAGGGAAGTAGGACTGGCGATAGGCCGCTGCCACGATCTCCGCGCACGCCTTGGAACTCGAGTAGGGGTCGTAGCCACCCAGCGGATCGGTCTCGACGTAGGGACGGAGAGTCTCCTGGTTCTCGTAAACCTTGTCGGTCGTCACTGCGACAACCGCTCTCACCGAGGGCGTGCGACGCACAGCGTCCAGCACGCGCGCTGTGCCGATGACGTTGGTTTCGTAGGTGCCGATGGGATCGTCGTACGAGGCGCGCACCAGCGGTTGCGCCGCCAGATGGAAGACCACCTCCGGCGCGAACGCGCGCAGCACCGGCTCCAACGCGGCCGGGTTGCAGATATCTCCGCGAATGTCCTCCACGACGGATCCGACGCGGGCTGCCGTAAAAAGATTGGGTTCGGTCGAGGGATCCAGCGCATAGCCGCGAACCTGTGCGCCCTTCGCAGCCAGCCAAAGCGCCAGCCATCCGCCCTTGAAGCCGGTGTGGCCGGTGAGAAACACTTTCTTGCCGTGCCACGGGAATGCTGCCTTGTCGGACATGGCTATCAGCATACTTGGTTCCCGCGGATGAGAGAATGACGGAAAAGAGTCCGCAGCGGGAGGGGCAGGATGACCAGGCGAATCGTAGCGGTGGTGTTGGCCTTGGCGGCGTGCGGATTGTTGGCGCAGGCTCCGGCTGCGCGGCCCGCTTTCCAAGCGTTCGAAGTGGCCACGGTGAAGCCGGTAGAGGCCGACGCGAAGGCCGGACGCATGTTTCGTATGGACGGGACGCATCGCTGGGTGGCCACGAATTTTACCTTGCAGGCCCTGATCGCGCTGGGCTACGACTTGAATCCGCGTACCATATCCGGTGGGCCCGACTGGCTGGCTTCGCAACGCTTCGACATCGAGGCGGTTACCCCCGGGGACGTTCCCCCCACGCGCCTGGAGCAGATGCAGATGCTGCGGGCGTTGCTGGTGGAACGGTTTGGGTTGAAGTTCCATCGCCAGGAGATGGAGTTTGCCATCTACGCGCTCACGGTAGCCAAAGGCGGGCCGAAGCTGCAGACCGCTGCAAAGCCGAACGATCCGCCGAAGATAATCGGGATTGTCTTCCCGGACCGGATCGAGGTTCCTGCGCAGCAGCGTCACCATGGATGACTTTGTGGCCATGCTGCAGCGGGCTACGCTCGATAGGCCCACGGTGAATCAAACCGGTCTCACTGGCAAGTACGACTTCGACCTGAAATTCGCGCAGGATGAGTCGCAGTATGGCGGCGAAGTGCCTAAGGCGTCCGACGATTCGCAAAGCCCGCCACTCTTCACTGCGGTGCAGGAACAGCTCGGCCTCAAGCTGGAAGCGACGCGAGGGATGGTTTCGGCGATGGTGGTGGATGAGGTGAAGAAGCCGCAGACGGATTAGCTCCCATCAGAGCCGGTCAACCGAATTGCGGCTACCAGGTCTTCCACGGCGCCTTGCCCGACGCCCACAGGTCTTCCAATTGCTGCTTGTCCCGCAGCGTGTCCATGGCCTGCCAGAACCCGTGGTGGGGGAAGGCCTGCACCTCGCCCTTGGCCACCAGCGCCTCGATTGGCTGGCGCTCGAACATCCAGCGGTCGTCCTTGACCTCCGCGATCACCTTGGGCGAAAGCACGAAGAAGCCACCGTTGATCCATCCGCCTTCGTCCTTCGGCTTCTCCTGGAAAGCATAAACCTGGTTGTTCTTGAGGCCGAGCGCGCCAAAGCGGGCCACCGGCTGCACGCTGGTCAGCGTCACCAGCTTGCCATGCGCTTTATGGAAAGCGACGCTAGCCTGGATGTCCACGTCAGCCACTCCATCGCCATAGGTCATGCAGAACGGGTCGTCGGCGACGGGATCGAGATACTTGGCGATACGGCGCAGGCGGCCGCCGGTGCCGGAGTCGTCGCCGGTATCGACCAGCGTCACGCTCCACGGCTCGGCGACAGAATCGTGCACGGTCATCTTGTTATGCGAAATGTCGAACGTGACGTCCGAGGTGTGCAGGAAATAGTTCGCGAAGTATTCCTTGATGATGTAGCCCTTGTAGCCAAGGCAGATGACGAAATCGTTAATGCCCTGCTGCGAGTACAGCTTCAGGATGTGCCACAGAATTGGCCGGCCGCCGATTTCGACCATCGGCTTGGGCCGCACCGTAGTTTCTTCGCTGAGACGCGTGCCGAGACCGCCGGCAAGAATGATCGCTTTCATCGTGCTTCCCTTCGGAACGGGCAATGATGAGCCAGGAAGTGTGCCGGTTGTGCGAATTCCCGCCCAGCCATCTCCCGTCACAAGTATGACATGCAGATGGACTTGAACAAGACGCCGGATGCCGCCGGGACCCGCTTTGTTAGAATGAGCGGGAATATGAACAACGGGATAGAGGAGCACACTGTGCGTGATTTGGATAAGCGGCCATTGTTTATCTACGAGATGGCCAACAACCACATGGGCGACGTCGCCCATGGAATCCGTATCGTAAAGGAACTGCAGAAGGTTTCCGCGGGATTTCCCTTCGGATTCTGCGTAAAGCTGCAGTACCGCGACATCGATAGCTGCATTCACCCCGATTATCAGGGGCGATTCGATCTGAAATACGTCAAGCGCTTCTCGGAGACCCGCCTCAGCTGGGAGCAGTACAAGCAGATCAAAGACGCAATCGTCGATGCTGGATTCCTTTCCATGTGTACCCCGTGGGATGAGATATCCGTCGACAAAATCGTCGAGCACGGCTTCGACTTTATGAAGGTGCCCAGTTGCTATATGACGGACTGGCCCTTGTTGGAACGCATCGCCAAGTATGATCTGCCGATTGTTGCCTCGACGGCTGGCGAACCCTTGGAGGACATTGATCGGGTGGTGAGCTTCTTCCGCCACCGGGAGAAGAAGTTGTCCATTATGCATTGCGTGGGCGAGTATCCTTCACCCCGACGATCACTTGCATCTGAGCCAGATCCCCCTGCTCCGGAAGCGATATCCCGAGATTGAGGTTGGTTATTCGACCCACGAGCGGCCGGATAACTTTGACGCGGTGAAGATCGCAATTGGACTAGGAGCGACGTTGTTTGAAAAGCACACCGCAGTCGCCACGGATAAATACGCGGTGAACGCGTACAGTGCAACTCCCGACCAGGTACGCAAGTGGTTGCATTCCGCAGCGGACGCGCTGACGATGATTGGCGAGATGGACACTCGGTATCCGCCGCCCGCCGGCGAAGCGCAGGCCTTGCGCGATCTGGCGCGCGGAGTCTTTGTGCGGGAACCCGTGGCCGCGGGTGAAGTGCTCAGGGCCGACAATTTGTTCTTTGCGATGCCGAATGTCCCCGGCCAGTTGGTGGCGCAGAACATGTCGAAGTACACAGAGTACGTTGTGAAGACGCCACTCGCCGCGAACGGTGCGGTGATGGAGGCGAATGTCGATGCCAGCGAGCGACGCCAGAAAATCCTGGACATCGTGCGGGACGTCAGGGCCCTCATCAAGAAGAGCAAGGTGCAGGTGCCCGGCCAGTGTGAGCTGGAAATATCGCACCACTATGGCATCGACAAATTCCGTGAGACCGGTCTGACCGCGATCACCGTGGTGAACCGCGACTACTGCAAGCGGCTGATGGTCGTGTTACCCGGCCAGAAGCACCCTGAGCAGTGGCACAACCAGAAGAACGAGACCTACCACATCCTGCATGGCGATGTGACCGTGGATTTGGGGGGCACGCAGACCCTGCACAAATCGAATGACATCGTAACCATTCCGCATGGGATTAGGCACTCGTTCTGGACCAGGAACGGAGCGGTGATTGAGGAAGTTTCCTCGGCGTATGCGCAGGCGGATTCCTGGTACACCGATGCAGCGATCATGGCCAATCCGAACCGCAAGACGTTCGTGACGTACTGGATCGAGTAATGTTGACGATCGTCTGGGATGTGGACGATGTGTTGAACGACCTGATGATTCAGTGGTTCTCGCAGAGCTGGCAGCGGGAGCATCCCGCCGACCGAACGCAATACAACCAGTTGAGCGCAAATCCACCGCACGTCGCACTCGGCGTTACTCGCGAGGAGTATCTCGCGTCGATGGATGCTTTCCGGAAAACAGCGACCGGCATCCACCTGACCCCGAATGCGGAAGTGCTGGAGTGGTTCGCGGCCCATGGAGGTAAGTTCCGCCACATAGCGCTGACGGCCCGTCCGCTGGAGTCGGCGCCCGAGGTAGCCGCTTGGGTTTTGCGCCATTTCGGGGCATGGATCCGGTGTTTCGGCATCGTCCCCACACGTACAATGGAAGGGGTCACGACATACGACCGCGGTAAGGGAGAATTCCTGCGGTGGCTCGGCAAAGGAGATGTGCTGATAGACGACACGCCAGAGAATCTGGAGCAGGCAGCCGCGCTTGGCATGAAGGTCTTTGCCTGGCCCCAACCATGGAACCATTCACCACGGACCACCACGCAAATTTTGCGGGAACTCACGGATATGGCAGCGAACTTTGATTAAACTATCGGACTACGTCACCCAATTTCTGGCCCGTCGCGGCCTCAAGCACATCTTCATGCTGACCGGCGGCGGTTGTATGCACCTGGTGGATTCATTCGGCCGCCAGCAAGGGATGGAATACGTTTGCTGCCTTCACGAGCAGGCGCTTTCCTACGCAATTCAGGCTTACGCGGAATATACGAGCGACTTGAGCGCTGGCTTGGTCACCACCGGACCGGGCGGAACGAATACCGTTTCCGGTTTGGCTGCCGCTTGGCTGGATTCCACGGCATGCATCTTTCTCTCGGGTCAGGTGAAGCGAGCCGATCTTTTGACCGGACGCGGCGTTCGCTCAATGGGGCCGCAGGAAGTCGACATCATTGCCGTCGTTTCTCCCCTCACCAAGTACGCTAGGACGCTGATTGAGCCGAACGACGTCCGCTACGAGTTGGAAAAAGCTGTGCACTTGGCCACGACCGGGCGGCGTGGTCCGGTGTGGCTGGATTTCCCCCTGGATGTTCAGGCGGCGATGGTGGACGAGACCAGCCTGCGAGGATTCACTCCGGAGCCGGGTGCCGACACCGTTGATGAGCTCAAGCAGAAGGTCGCCACCGCCATCGACATGCTCAAGCAGGCGGAGCGGCCGGTCTTATTCGTCGGCAACGGAACGCGGCAAGCCCATCTGGAAGGGTTGGTGGAAGATGTGGTGAACCTCCTGAAGGTGCCCACGCTGCTCACCTGGAAATCCATGGACATGCTGCCGGAGGATCATCCGTACTTCGCGGGCAGGCCCGGCTCCGTCGCGTCGCGCGGGTCTAACTTCACCCAGCAAAACGCCGACTGGATTATGGTTCTGGGTGCAAGGCTGGATATGCCGCAAATCGCCTTCAGCCATCGCAACTTCGCCCGCGGCGCCAGGAAAGTTCTGGTGGACGTCGACCCTAACGAAATTGCCAAGTTCGATATGACCATCGACGTGCCGGTAAATGCGGATGCCCGGGACTTCCTGCTCGAACTGCGCGCGCAGTTAGAGGATGCTGCGCTGCCGGATACAACTGCATGGCTGAAGCAGACGAAGGACTGGCTGGCGAAGTATCCCGTGGTGTTGCCGGAGTACTGGAAGGAAGACAACGGCGTCGTCAATACCTACGTGCTGGTCGATGTGTTGTCCGAACAGTGCACGCCCGAGGATGTGCTTGCTCCGGGCAGTTCGGGAGCATGCAGTGACATCTTCCTGCAGTGCTTCCAGATGAAGCAGGGGCAGCGCGTGGTCAACTCGCCGAGCCTCGGTGCGATGGGCACCGGGCTGCCGGGCAGCATTGGTACCTGTCTCGCCAGCGGCAGGCGGCGGACTATCTGCGTCAATGGCGACGGCGGGTTTCAACTCAACATCCAGGATCTGGAGACGGTGCGCCGTCTGCACCTGCCCATCAAGTACTTCATCCTCTGCAACGGCACCTACGCATCCATCATCGGAGCCCAGCGAAATCACTTCAAAGGGAACCTGGTAGGCAGCGACCCCTCCAGCCACCTGACCCTGCCCGACGTCACGAAAGTCGCGCAGGCATACGGCATCAAGACCATGGAGATCCGGGACCATCGCAATATCAGAGAAGAGGTTGCCGCAGTCCTTGCCTGTGACGGACCGGTCGTCTGCGCTGTGAACGTCTCGTCGGACCTGCCCACGCTGCCGCGCGCAACCGCTTCGGCGCGCGCCGACGGCACCATGGTGAGCCTGCCCATGGAAGACATGGCCCCACGCTTGCCGCGCGAGGAGTTCCTGGCCAATATGATCATTCCTCCACTGGAAGGATAGGCGCGACGGTCGAGTTACACGAGGGAATCAAAAATGAAGAAAATCGCCGCCGAAGAACGGCTGGAACGTCTGCTGGATGAAGCCATATCGAGTGCCGAGGCACGCGCCGAGACGTCCTATGATCGGGCCGCCGGAGAGCTTGGAGAGAACATCGTTCTTTTCGGCGCAGGACGATTTGGCCGTATGGTCAACCGCAAGCTGCGCGAGAACCGTGTCCAGCCAATTGCTTTCGCAGATAACAATTCATCGCTTTGGGGCACCAGGCTCGACGGAACACTGGTCATCTCTCCGCAAGAGGCAGCTTCGTCATACGGGCAGAGCGCCGTCTTTGTAGTGTGCATCTGGAACGGGGAAGCCCACGACCGCATGGAGGACAGAATCGGCCAGCTCAAGAAGCTTGGATGCAAGGTGGTTATCTCTTTCGGCTTCCTGTTCTGGAAATATCATCAGGTGTTTCTGCCTCACTATTGCCTCGGCCTGCCCCAGAAAGTGCTACTGCAAAAGGAGCGCATTCGAGCCGCGATGCAGCTGTGGAGCGATGATGATTCGCGGGAAGAGTTTGCCGCGCAGGTGGAGTTTCGCACATCAATTGATCATGATCTGATTCGTCGAAGTGTGGCGGGAAAACACTATTTCCCTCCAGGTCTGTTTGCACTTGGCGCAGACGAAGTCTTTGTCGACTGCGGCGCGTTTGACGGAGACACGATTGCGGATTTTGTCGCAGAGAGCGGGGGACAGTTTCGGGCGATCTTTGCCTTTGAACCCGATGCGGTAACCTACCCGCGCCTCGAACAACGCATCTCGCAATTTGAAGGTTCGGTTCGCGAGAGAATCCATCCACGCCAGGCAGCGGTTGGCCGCAAGTCGGGATCGATCAGCTTTGAAACGACTGGGACCATGCTCTCGGTGGTTGGCTCGGGAGCCAACACCGTCCCCGTTGCCGAACTCGATTCGGCGCTCGAATCCTTCGACGCCACATTCATCAAGTTTGACGTGGAGGGTTTTGAGCCGGAAGCGTTGATGGGAGCGTCACAACTGCTGTCTCGGACTCGGCCCATTCTGGCTGTCAGCGCTTACCACGAGCAGAGTCACCTTTGGAGGATTCCGCTCCTCCTGTCATCGCTGCTGCAGGAGCGGTATGAGTTCTTCCTTCTGCCTCACGGATCCGAGTCCTGGGACCTGGTTTGCTATGCAGTTCCCGCGGAGCGAGTTCTTGCACGCGCATGAGGCGTCCGTAATCGATGCAAGACAAGCAAGGCTCAGTGGTCTTACATTGGCCTGCACGCGATTTCCTGCGACGCTGCGGAATACTGGGAACCAACCTCCGGAGAAATAGATGGCTGCGTCAATATCGACCGTCGATCTCGATCTCATCCTTGCGCATACGCAGGAACTCTGGCCGGAGATGCGCGGGCAGCGTCTGTTTCTTACCGGCGGAACCGGCTTCTTCGGGTGCTGGCTGGTGGAGAGCTTCTGCCACATCAATCGTGCGCTTGGCCTGGGCGCGCAGGCTACGGTCCTATCGCGCAACCCGGTGAAGTTCGCCACCAAATGTCCGCACCTGGCCAGCGACCCTGCAATCACACTGCTCGCCGGAGATGTGCGCGACTTCGATTTTCCCGCTGGCGAGTTCCGCTGCGTTATCCACGCAGCCACAGAAGCCAGCGCACAACAAGCCGCGGAAGAACCGCTGGAGATGCTGTCGACCATCCTCGCGGGCACCGAGCGCACGCTCAACTTCGCGGCCCAGTGCGGCGCGCACAAGTTTCTGCTCACCAGTTCCGGAGCCGTCTACGGACGCCAGCCCCCGGAGATCACCCACCTGTCGGAGAGCTACACCGGAGCGCCCGATCCCGCTCGACGCGGCAAGTGTCTACGCGGAAGGGAAGCGAGTGTCGGAACTGATGTGCGCGTTGCATCAGAAGACCGGCGCGGCAAAGGGCTTGCCGCTGGAAGCGAAGATCGCGCGCTGCTGGGCCTTCTGCGGGCCGCACCTTCCCCTGGACGCGCACTTTGCCGTCGGCAATTTCATCGGCGACGTGCTGGCAGGGCGCCCGATCTCAATTGCCGGCGACGGCACGCCTCGGCGTTCATACCTCTACGCGGCAGACCTCGCCATCTGGCTTTGGACCATCCTGTTCCGCGCGCCCGCGCTGGTCCCCATCAACGTCGGCTCGGCCCACGACGTCAGCATTCGTGAGCTGGCTCAGGCGGTTGCCGACGCGTTGGCTCCAGCGACACCGATCCATGTCGCGAAGCGTCCAGTTGCCGGCGCCGCTCCCGCCCGCTACGTGCCGTCCGTCGAGCGCGCGGCAACTTTGCTGGGGTTGCGCGAAACAGTGGACTTAACCGATTCGATTCGACGGACAGTTGCATGGCACAGCGCACCCAACCGCGCGTGATACGGTGTGAGGGATGGGGGAAGAGATGAAGCTGATCAGCATCGTGAGTCCCTGCTACAACGAAGAAGGAAACGTCGGAGTGTTGACGGACCGCGTGCGCGAGTTGTTCGCCGAAATGCCGCAGTACCGCTACGAGCACATCATCATCGATAACAATTCGACCGACGGAACCGTTGCCGAGCTGCGCGAAATCGCCGCGCGCGACAAGAACGTCAAGGTCATTGTGAATGCGCGCAACTTCGGCCACATTCGCTCGCCCTACCACGCGCTCATGGAGGCCCGCGGCGATGCGGTGGTGTCGTTGCTGTCGGACCTGCAGGATCCTCCGGAACTCATCAAGGACTTTCTGCGCGACTGGGAGGCGGGTTGGCCCATCGTCGTGGCGATCAAGACCGCAAGCGATGAGAGCATGCTGATGTATGCGGTTCGTTCGGCGTATTACAGGACAATCGCCCGCCTGACCGACGTCAAGGTCTTCGAGCATTTCACCGGATTCGGCCTTTACGACCGCAAGGTCATCGACATATTACGCAAGGATTTTCGCGACCCGACCCCCTACTTTCGCGGGCAGATTGCCGAAATTGGCCTGCCCGCCAAGACCATCACCTATCACCAAAAGCAGCGCACCCGCGGCATTACCAAGAACAACTGGTACACGCTGTACGACATGGCCATGCTCGGCATTACCAACCTCTCCAAGATCCCCCTGCGCGCAGTGGTGTTCTTTGGGTTTGTCTGCGCCGTCCTGAGCATGATGGCGGGCTTCTTCTACCTCATCGCGAAGCTGCTTTTCTGGAGTCACTTTGAGCTTGGCCTGGCGCCGACGATGATCGGACTTTTCTTTCTCGGTTCCGTGCAATTAATTTCGCTCGGCATCATCGGCGAGTATGTCGGCTCCATTCACAGCATCGTCCAGAACCGTCCTCTCGTCACGGAAAAAGAGCGAATCAACTTTTGAACGCACGCAGAAACCGCCCTGCCCGGCGCGCATTGGAGTCCCTCTCTTGATCAGGCAACTCA
>CAWBFL010000119.1:0-25921 GCA_963787905.1 uncultured Acidobacteriaceae bacterium
GCACAAACT
Organism: uncultured Acidobacteriaceae bacterium; assembly: GCA_963787905.1. Lineage (GTDB taxonomy): Bacteria > Acidobacteriota > Terriglobia > Terriglobales > Acidobacteriaceae > Edaphobacter. The sequence goes on from CAWBFL010000119.1 coordinate 10, forward strand.
CTGGAAAGGCCGCACGATTTTCTTCGAGATACGACAGCGCGCGGGCATAGGCCAGCACGTTGCCGCCGGCGCGGACCGCGAACTCGTCGCAGCAGCACTCGCGCTCGCGGCGGATCTGCCTGGACACCCACCATACCGCGGGGTGATAGAACAGCAGCGTCTCGATCACCGACTGGAAGACGCTGACCAGGTAATCATGGCGGCGCACGTGCGCCAGCTCGTGGCACAACACCGCCTCGAGTTGCTCCGGTGCGAGCCCGGTGAGACAGCTGACCGGCAGCAGCACCACCGGGCGCAGCCAGCCGATCACGGGGCACCTGCACCCGCGCCGAGTGCAGCAACTCGACCGCACGCTCGACGCCAAGGCGAATTCGCAGCTCTTCAAACATCTGTGCAGGGCGGCCGATGCGGGCCCGGTCCCGGCCGTCTTCAACCGGCGCGCCACCATCAGGCCGAAGTTCAGCCGGCCGACAAATACGAGCACGCCGGAAAACCACGCCAGCAATACCCACGGCAACGCGTGGTCCAGTTCGAAAGCCATGCGGCAGGCCACGGCGGCACCGGCTCATGCGCGCCCACCAGCACCACGATGTTCGCATCCAGCACCACGCCCGAAGCCAGCGCCATGGCACGCGCCTTCAGGTCGGCGGCGGCGATGTGCGCGAAGGTGGCTACGGGAAGGGCGACCATCAGCCCCAGCGCCAGGCACGCCGCCGTATAACGCGCCTGCGACGAGCGCCCACCGAGGAGTCCCAACCCTCCCCACAGCACCGCCGCAACCACCGTCCCCTGCCAGCAGAAATGCAGCAGCGTCCAGCCCAGCGCGTGGGCCAGCGGCTGCGCGGGCAACTGAGCTAAGGCCTGCATGAGAGTCGTCATCGCGCCCCCTTTTCGAACTCGTCCAGCATCTGGCGAATTTCCTTCAGCTCCGCCGCGGAGACTTTTTGCGCGGAGAGCGCCCCCAGGACCAGGTTCTTGGCGGAGCCGTCAAAGGCGCGCTGCACCAGATTGCGCGCCAGCCGCTGCTGGGTCTGTCCCTTGGCGATGCGCGGCGCATAAACGTGCGAGCGGAATTGCTCGCTGCGCTCAAGCAATCCTTTTTCCGCCATCACCTGCATCTGCTTCAGCACGGTGGTGTAGCCGGTGTCCTTGCTGCTGGCGGAGTGGACATCGCGGACGGTGCTCGGGCCCTGCGCCCAGAGGATGTTCAGGATTTCGAGCTCAGCCTCAGTGGGAAGCTGGAGCGCATCGGTTGGCTTGACTTTCCGTCTCATGCCGACCACCATAGTACGATACGCGTCGTATGTCAACGACGTCTCTCGTATTTTCTAATCCCGGCACCCGATCACCGCTTCGGTCCAGTCCCTGTCGCGAATCAATCTGCCGCTTCAGTTCCTGGTAATCGCTTTGGACAGGTCGGTCCAGGTGGCCTGCAGCGCCTCGCCAAACTGCGCCCACGGGGCCGCGCCGGCCTCCAGCACCGGCATGATGAGGGTCACCTTCGCGCCGCGCCCGGGTCGGCTGATAATCTCGACCTCGGCCTGATTGCCGTAGAGCACGGCCATGCGCTCGCGCACGTTGCGCATGCCAATGCCGTTGCCGTTGCCTTGCGCGGCCCACAGCGCCTCGTCCGCCAGCGCGGTGAACTCGCCGGCCGGCTCTGTGCCCATACCGATGCCGTCGTCTTCGACCTCCAGCAGCAGTCGCCCGTCGGAGAGGATGCGGCTGCGCAGGGTCACCGTTCCACCGCCGATGCGCGGCTCCAGCCCATGCTTGATGGAGTTCTCGATCAGCGGCTGCAGCAGCATGCTGGGCACCACCACCGGCAGCGTCTCCTCGGCGATCTCCTTGACCACGCGCAGCTTCTCGCCGAAGCGAACGACCTCGATGTCCAGGTAGTCGTCGGTGAAAGCCAGCTCGTCGGAGAACGGGACGAAGGCCTCGCGATGTTTCAGCAGCACGCGCAGGATGTTGGCCAGCTTGACGATCATCTCGCGCGCCAGCTCCGGCTGCGACCGCACCAGCGAGGCGATGGAGTTGAGGGTGTTGAACAGAAAATGCGGATTGATCTGGCGCTGCAGGGCGTCGAGGCGCGCCTCCATCAGTAAGCGGCCCTGTTCTTCCAGCTTGCGCTCGATGCGGATGGCGTTCCAGATCTTGAGCGGAATGCCGACCACCACCGGCGCGCAGGCGCAGATGGCCAGCTCCACCAGCAAGTTCGGGGAGTGCAGCGCAAAGTACCGCGCAGGATACGCCCGCGACAGCATGCTGGTGCCGAACTGCATGACGGTAATCAGCACCAGCAGCAGAATCTGCCGGTCGAACTGGGGCTTGCGCAGGTTGCGCGTGACCCACTGATAGAGGCTCAGGTCGATCATGGGCGAGAAGGACCACAGGTCCTCGGGGTCGGTGAAGCGGCCGTAGAGGCCGGCGATCGTCGCGACGGCGAGGTTGACGAACAGCGCCCAATACTCGCCGTGCCAGATGGCGGGGACGGCCAGGGCCGCGCCGCCCAGCATGGCCGGAGCGGGGCCGAGAAGCAGTCCGATCAGAATGGTTGCCTCGAAGGAAAGATCGGCGGCGAGAAAGTTGGGCACAATCGCGCGCACCCACACGCCCAGCGTCAAGGGCACGCAGATGCACGCCAGCAGGCCGAGCATCTGGCGGCGGCTCCGTTGCGGCAGCAGCAGCAGCTTTTTGAAGGTGTTGGAACGCGCCAGCGAACTCGACACCGCGGCGGCCACGCCCAGCTTCACCAGCAGGGTGATCCAGATGATCCTGTCCGGGACCTGCGCCACCACCGCGTGCGTCATGCCATGCGCCATACCACCTACTCTAATCGCATCGCGGCGGCGTCCGCGCGAATCCAATAGCTGGGAGCTCGATCCGTATAATCGAAGATATGCCGTTCGAATCCGTTCGCAAGCTCGCCGATGCTGACTTCCCCACCCGCTGGGGACACTTCCGCATCCTCGGGTTCGAGGGTGTGGTGGCGAACCCCGCACCGTGCAACGACCAGATTCCCGCGCCCACGCGGAGGGTCGAATCGGCGATTGCGCTGGTGATGGGCGACATTCAGACGGAGCCTCCCATTGTCCGCATCCACTCGCAATGCCTGACCGGCGATGTCTTCCACTCGCTGCGCTGCGACTGCCGGCAGCAGTTGGAGCTGGCGCTGGCGACCATCGCGGACGCGGGCGCCGGAATCGTTCTGTACGAGAACCAGGAGGGCCGCGGGATCGGCCTGATGGCGAAGCTCCAGGCCTACGAGCTCCAGGACCAGGGACTGGACACGATTGAGGCGAACCTGGAGCTGGGATATCAGGCCGACTGCCGCGAGTACGAGTTGCCGGCGGCGATCCTTAAACAGCTCGGGGTTGAGTCGGTGCGGCTGATCACGAACAATCCGGAGAAGGTCGCCGCGCTGGAGGCGGTCGGGATTACCGTCGCGGAGCGGATCTCCGCCGAGGTTGCGCCGGAGCCCACGTTCGAGCGCTACCTGCAGACCAAGCGCGACAAGATGGGGCACCTGGTCAGCTAGCGCGCTACTCGATAGCGGAACGCAGCGAAGTCCGCCCAGCCGGCGGTTTTCGCATTCACCGTGAATAGGCCGACCCGGTCGCCGCGGTAACTTCCCCAGGTGAGCTGATAGGGATCGCCGATGGGCACAAAGCTGGCGCCGTCGAGCGAGTAGGCGAACTGGCTCACGCCATCGAAGCCCCACGTCGAGCGCAGCCAGAGGGAACTCTGCTGCAGCACCGGCCCCGCAGTCCGCACCCCATTGTTGTTCGCCGAGATGGTGCGCACGCCGCCGCTCTGCACCACGCCCAGCGAGGCGAAGGTGCGGGCAAAGTGCGAGAGCCCGGCCTCCTGCCCGTCCACCATGCCGCTGACGTCGAGCCTCACCGTCACCTCGTTCTGCCTGCTGCGAAAGGCCCGCTGCGTCAGCACGCCGCCGACAGCCTTCAGATCGTCCGGCCTCAACGGTGCGAACGCATGCAGGCGCAGAAATCCTTTTCGCTCCGTCAGCGACCACATGCCGGCGCGCGGCTGATAGTTCCACTGCCACTCCGGCCGCAGCGTTGGCGTGCTGAAGTCGTCGCCGGTAACGACGGCGGTCTGCGGCTGACCCTCGACCGGCTTGCGATCGCGCCACACCATTCCACCGATGCCATCCGCGCCTGGCTTGCCCAGCACCGGCCAGCCGTCGATCCACTCCACCGGAAGCAGCACGGCAGCGCGGCCCTCCCAGTCGCCGCGGCCCTGGTGGGTGAAGAACCACCAGTTGCCGCCGGGCGCCTGCACGATCCCGCCCTGGTTGGGCTCCTTGTCCACGGTGCCGTGCACGTGGATGATCTGCCGCGTCTCCCAGGGTCCGTCCAGCGACTTCGCGCGGTCCATCATCGCCACGCGACCCTCGGGCCGTACCTCGCTGTAGTAGTGGTAGTAGAGGCCGTTCCACTTGAAGAGTTTGTTGGCTTCGCTGCCACGCGACTGGTGGATGATGCGGTCCGACCCCGGCACGATCGAGGCTCCATCAGCCGTCAGCTTGAACAGGTGGATGTTGTACTTGGTTGCGCTGGGACCTTCCGCCGCAAAGTGGGTGGTCACCAGATACATTTGCCCGTCGTCATCCCAGAACGGGCAGGTGTCGTCCCACCCCGGATCGCGCATCACGAGTTGCACCGTCGTCCACGGGCCTGCCGCATCTTTCGCCGTGCTCATGAAGATGCCCTGGTCGGGCGTAGTGAAGTACACCCAGAAGCGGCCGGCATGATAGCGAATGGCTCCGGCCCAGATGCCTCGGCCCGCGCGATTCATGCGGTCCCAGTTCAGTTCCGGATCGATCACGGTGAGATCGGGGACCACGCCGCCGAGGATCTTCCAGTTGACCAGGTCCTGCGACGCGAGCACGGTCATGCCTGGCGAATACTGCATGGTGGAACTGATGGCATAAAACGTGTCCCCAACGGCAATCGCGTCCAGATCGCTGAAGTCGGCGGGCAGCACCGGGTTGGCATAGGTGCCGTCGCCCTGGTCGCCCCACTCGCCCTGGGTCGGCACATCGCTCGCAGGGGACGGCTCGGTGGCAACCGCTGCGGCTTGCGCGCTCGCGCGGACCGCGCCCGTTGCGAACAGTATTAACAATGCGAATGCGAGAAGCCGTCCTGGCCTGTTCATTCTTGTCACGGTCCCCTGCGTTCGCGCCACAGCCTGTAGACGCCCCATGCGGCAGCGGTGCAGTTGTCCACGATACGCCCGTCGAGCAGCATCACCTCGAACTCCGCGACGCTGACGCGATGCACTTCAAGGTCGCTCTCTTCGGCGTCGCGCTGGTGCTCGCCCTGGGTCAATCCCTCGGCGAGGAACACGTGCTGCTTCTGGTTCATCACCCCGTAGCCGATCTGCAACGTGGCGAGCAGGGTCATGCGGGCAGCGCCCAGGCCGGTTTCCTCCCGCAGTTCGCCGCGCGCCATCTCCTCGGGATCAACGTCGGCGAGTTCCCAGCCGCCCTGGGGAAACTCCATCACGCGGCGCCCGATGGTGTAACGGAACTGCTCGACCAGGTAGAGGAATTCGCCCTCCGGCGTGCGCTCCAGCGCGATGACGATGCACGCGGGATCTTTGTCGACGACACCGTAGATGCCACGCTCGCCATTGGCGCGCTCGATGACATCCTCGCGCACGCGGGTCCACTTGTTGCGGTAGACCTCGCGGCTGCTGATCGTCCTGATCCCCGGTTTGCTCAGGCGCTTTTCTCCGTTGCCCAGTAGACGGCGTATTTTTCGCCCGTGATACGAAACATCGGGTTGACCTCTTTCGATGCGGCCTTGAACGTGAGGTCCTTCGCGGAGACCACCTCAACCCAGGCGGCGGCTTCGCCGGCTGGCGCGGCCGGTGCTTCGGCGGGAGGACCAAGTTCGGCCGGCTTGGGCGCTGGATCGTATCCGCCGATGGTCAGCGGGCCGTCCTTCGGTCCGGGCCCGAGATTCGCGGCCAGGACCAGCGGGCCGTAGAGCGCGGCGCGCAGAGTCGGATCGCCCGGCAGTGGCTCGGTGTGGAGTTGCATCGGCAGCGACACCTCAACCTTGTCCCCATCGTGCCACTCGCGGGTTAAAGAGAGATAACTGCCGGGCTGGGCAAAGGCCTCTAACTCGCGGCCATTGATCTTAACCGAGCCGCCCTCCGCCACCCAGCCGGGAATGCGTATGTGGATGGTCCGCCGCTGACCGCCCCCCCGAGCAGATGCGCTCGCCGGGGACCCCGGCTGCGGCGCGGCAATCTTGATGTGGAGCGTGGTTCCCTGCTCGGCCGGGAATGCAGTCTCCTGGCGCAGACCGAAGCCTTGCTCCTTCCAGTCGAGTTCCGAGGCGATGAACTGGTTGACCCAGACGCTGTTTGCATCGTGGAAAGAGCCCGCGGCACTGTGAAAATAGATGGTGTCGTTGAATTTTGCGAACTCCTCCACGCCGGTGCCCGTGCAGCACCAGAAGGAGTTCTCGGCCGAGTGGTAGTAGCGCCAATAGCCTGCGGCGAGCGGAAAATAGTACTGCTTCAGACCCTGCGGATTCTGCGTACCCATGCGGCAGTTCCACAGCGCGCGCTCGTAGGCGTCCATCCAGCGTGCGTCACCGGTCCAGGCAAACACGTGCCGCTCCAGCTTCATCAGGTTATAGGCGACGCAGCACTCGGCATTGTTGTAGGTCAGGCTGCCCTTCAGGTTGCCGGGATCGCTGCGCCAGGACTCGCCCACGCTGGTATTGGCGATCGCGTAACAGCGTTCGCTGAGCACCTCGTCGAGGAAGTACTGCGCAATGTCGCGATAGCGCGTGTCGCCGGTGAGCTCGTACATGCGGGCCGCGCCGATGACCTTGGGGACGTGAGTATTGACGTGCAGGCCGCGCAGCTCGTCGCGGTGTGCGGCGAGCGGATCGAGGAAGCTGGGCTGCTCAAACAGATGCGCGGTGTCGAGATAGCGCTGCTTGCCGGTGAGGCCGTACAGGTTCGCCAGGACCTCGTTCATGCCGCCATATTCGGTGCGCAGCATGAACTGGCGGCGATCGTCGCTGACGCCCTGAAAGTAGGCGCCGACCCACCCGGCCATGCCTTCAGCCACGTCCAGCGCCTGCTGGTTGCCGGTGTGGACGTACATGTCGACCAGGCCGGCCATGATCTTGTGGTAGGTGTAGAACGGCGCCCAGTACTTGCCCTCGGCAGCAAGCGTCTCGAAACCCGACTCAGGGAAGGCACTGAGGTAGCCGTTGGCGTTGGCCTTCTGGCAACGGGCCAGTTCGGCGACCATGGTGTCGCCATTCTTGCGCAGGCTGTCATTGCCGGAGCTGGCATAGGCCAGCGCAACGGCGGAGAGGTAGTGTCCGCCATTGAAGTGGCCGCGCAGTTCGCAGTCCGGCTTCTCCCAGCCGCCGTAGGGCGTCGCCGTTGAGGGGATGCCGGAGGTGAGGCGGAAGCTGTGCAGCAGGCGATCGATCGTGAGCGAATCGAGATACGTTTGGTTGATCTCGGACTGCTGCTGGAAGAGACCGTCGAGCAGGCGCACCTGGGTCATGGGAAATGGGACCAGCTGGTCGGGCTTGGCGGAGACGAAGTCGTCGGGCCTGGCTGCGGCGGCGTCCAACATTGCGAGAGCCTTGCCGCCGAAAGTGAGGCCTCCAGCTACCGCGGTGATGCCGGTGAGAACACTGCGGCGAGTGGGTCGAAATCGTGCATCCATGGGGTCTCTCCGCCGCGCGGGGCCGCGAAATGCGCGCCGCGCCAGCGTCCGAAGTCTACCAAGTTGGCGCGCAGCCAACAAACAGAGAGACAAAGCAAAGAGCCTCCACGCGGGAGGCTCTTGGCCTGAAGCAGGCAGGTCTCGTGGCCGAGCTTACTTAACCTTGATGAGAATGATCACGAAGGTGTACAGCGCCAGCGATTCGATCAGGGCGAGGCCAAGAATCAGGAACAGGAAGATGGCAGGACGGGCTCCGGGATTTCGGGCGACGGCTTCAGTAGCCGAGGCGGTTGCCCTGCCCTGGCCGATACCGCACAGGCCAGAGGCGATGGCCATGCCGATTCCGGCCGCGATGGGAACCCACTCCGCGCCGGGATTGGAACCGGCCTGAGCGAATGCGGGCGTCGCCAGCAGCATTGCCGCCAGCGCCATGAAGAGATATTGCAGTGTACGCATGTGTTACTCCGTTCTCCCAAAGTACGCCGCCAGTGGGTGGTTGATGCTCACCTTGCTGGCACCCTCACGCTGAACGGCGTTGGTGCGCACCGCGAAGAGGGAGAGAGCCTCCGCGGAGAAATCAAAAGTCTAATGGTCGGCGGCTACGGCAAGCGAGAGATAGCTCATGGCCAGCGCCATGAACACGAACGCCTGCAGCAACGAGACAAACACGTGGAGGCCGAGAAACACCAGCGGGACTCCAATCGGGATCAGCGAAAAGAACGCCAGCGTCACCATGTCGCCGGCGAACATATTGGCAAAAAGACGCACGGTGAGCGAAAGAACGCGGGCAAGGTGCGAGATGATCTCGATGATCAGCATCAGCGGAGCCAGCCACCAGACCGGGCCGAGGAACTGCTTGATGTATCCCCAGCCATGTTTGCGGACGCCATAGTAGTGGTAGTAAATGAAAGTGACCAGCGCAAATCCGAGGGGAATGGAGGCGTCCGCAGTGGGCGATGCGAACCCTGGAATGAGCCCGATCAGATTGCAAAGCAGGATAAAGATAAAGAGGACCGAGAGATACCCGACGAACGTTTCGTATCCGTGACCGATGATGCCTTCGCTCTGCTCGGAGACCAACTCGTTGACCGCTTCCGCAAGGTGCTGCACGGGCTGCGGCTTTTCCACGCTGAGCGTCAAACGGACCACGATGAAGTAAAGCAGAAGCGCCAGGAAGACCAGTAACTCCATGGCAAACGCATTGTTGATGGGCGCGTCAGGATAGGCCGGATGAACATGGAATGCAGCCAGCAGAGAATCGGCGGGCGCGGCGAAGTGGGCGTTCAGAAACCGGGTGAAAAGCAGCTGTGTCGGCATAAATCTCGCAATATCCGAGCGGCTAGACAGTCCAACTCCTGATGAGCCGCAGGCCTTCGATGGAAAGCGCAACCACCCCCAGCGCAATGCCGGCAATCAGGGCATAAACCGATCCGTCCAGAAACTTAAGGCTAACATAAAGCAGCACAACGGCGACCCCTAAACGCAGAAAGAACCCGATCAGAACCGGGGCCAACGGGCGGACCGGCACGGGAGCGTTTTCGCCGCTATCCATGCGCACCATGAGCGCGGACATAAGGCGCAGCCACTCGTACAACCCCGAGCCGGAGATGAGCGCGCCCACCAGAAGCAGCGCGGCGGACTGCCAGCCGAGTTTCCACCACAGCACGGGGACGCCGATGACGACGGCAATACCTGCCAAACGCAGCGCGCTCCAGATGGTCCGCTTGAAGTCGGCATCGGTGAAGGTGCTCAAGCTGGGAAGGCTGCTGTTCGTCATAGGCCCGTCGAACTCATTTACTGTCTCTCAGATAGCGCGCTGCGGTGGTAATCATTTGAATGAATCCGGCGGCCGCGCCAAGCACAATGCCGGCGATGGCGATCCACCCGGTATGAAAATGGCGGTCCAGCCAGGAGCCGAGCAGCCAGCCAATGAGGCATCCAGCCGGGATGGCGATGGCAAGCTGCAGCATGGACTCCGCCTTCACGTAGTCCTTGAAAAAACTCCGCTGGTTGCCATTCTGCTCATCCATTGCTCGACCATTACACCACGTTGCGAGCGTAGCGCGCACGGCCGATATACTGAATCGTCAGCGTCATTTAACCGAAGGGCAGACCCGTGTACGAATCGCAGTTTGAAGAGAGGCTTTACAACGAGCGGCGCGAGAAGCTCAAGCAGATCGCGGAGCTGGGCCGGAAGCTGGGCGTCGCTTCCGATCTCGAGGCGACCTATCCCAACCACTACGAGACCGGCGCGCCCGGGTGGAGCGAGGCCGACGGCCCGCTGATTCCCTGGATCAGGCAACGGTACGACAGCGCCGGCGCGCCCAGGACCGCCGAGGAGTTGGCCGCCGAGCATATCGAAGTGAGCGTGGCCGGGCGGGTGATGGCCATCCGGGTGCAGGGCAAGGCCGGGTTCGCGCAGTTGCAGCAGGCCGGCCAGCGCATCCAGATCTACGTGCGCAAGGACGATGTCGGCGAGGATGCCTTTGCGCTGTATAAGCTGCTGGACCTGGGCGACCACATCGGCGTCAAGGGCTACCTGATGCGCACGCGCACCGGCGAGCTGACGGTGCATGCGCAGGCGCTGACGTTTCTGGCGAAGGCGATGCTTCCCTTGCCCGATAAATTCCATGGGCTGGAGGATGTGGAGCTGCGGTATCGTCGGCGGTATCTCGATTTGTTTACGGACACGGGGGAGTTCGAAACATGCTACCCGAGCCGGTGGACCCGGACGATCCGGACAGGCCGTCTACTGAGCCAGCGGGGGACGTGATCAGACGCGGCTGCCGGCACGCGAAGTGTTCGTGAAGCGGGCGGCGGTGCTGCGCGCGATGCGGCGGTTCTTCGATGCGCGCGGGTATCTCGAAGTCGAGACGCCGATGATGCATACCATCGCGGGCGGCGCGGCGGCGAAGCCGTTTACGACGCACCACAATGCGCTCGATCTGGATTTGAAGCTGCGGATTGCGCCGGAGCTTTATCTGAAGCGGCTGGTGGTCGGCGGCATGGACCGCGTGTACGAGATCAACCGGAACTTCCGCAATGAAGGGATTTCGACGCAGCACAACCCTGAGTTCACCATGCTGGAGTTCTATCAGGCGTACTCGAATTACCACGACTTGATGGATTTGACGGAAGAGCTGGTGAAGTATGTCGCGATGGAGGTGAATGGGACTACGCTGACGAACTTCAATGGGGTTGAGATTGATCTGGGGAAGTGGACGAAGTTGTCGATGCGGGAGGCGATTATCAAGTTCTGGCCGGAAGATGGACCTCGCCGGATCTTCCTACAACAGATGCCATTTGAAGATTTCAACATCGTCTTCAGTCCGCAATCCGAAATTCAAGTCCATCAGTGGAGCTTCTCCGATGGCGACTATCTAGATGAAGCCGAATCGATCGCAGACGACCTGAGGCTCTGAAGCTACCACGACTAATGGAACACAAGTCGCGCGTGCAGACTTGGCAAACATTGGATCGCATCAAGATGTGGATGGCGGTTCGGGTGGAAAGGCGATCGCGGAAACATTCGAACTGTTGCAGAGGAGCACCTGATTCAGCCGACGATCATCTACGACTTCCCTCTTGCCGTCTCGCCGCTATCCAAGGTGAAGCCCGACGAGCCGGATTGGGTGGAGCGGTTTGAGTTCTACATTGGCGGCTTCGAGGTCGGCAACGCGTTTTCGGAGTTGAACGATCCCGACGATCAGCGCGCCCGCTTCGAGGCGCAGTTGGAAGAACGCAAGCGGGGCGACGAAGAGGCGATGGCCGAGATGGACGACGGATTACGTGCGCGCGCTCGGCTACGGGCTGCCGCCCACAGCCGGCGAAGGCATCGGCATCGACCGGCTGACCATGATCCTGACCGGGTCGAAGTCCATCCGCGACGTCATCCTGTTCCCGCTGCTGCGGCCCCAGGCGAAGGCGCCCGAGGAGTAGCCGATGGGCCGCGACGCGGAGAGCGACCTCGAGCGGGTGGAACGATTGATCGCCGAGCTCGACAGCGAAGAGTTTCTGTTGACAGGGCTCGATGCGCCGCTCGGGCTGTCGCTCTCGCCCGAGGTTGAGTTGACGCTGACGGCGATGCACCAGCGAAGAGCGCAGCTGGAAGAGGAACTCGCCGAGGTGTGGGCGAAGCATTGCGGCCGGTGCTGAGAGCAATCCGCCCGGGGTGAATGGAGGGTCGCGCCTTCACCGCGTTCGAATTGGTTGAGTTGGCCGGCGTGTGGAAGATCGGGGCGAGCTGTGGAAAACCGGGTGCGGAGTGTAAGCTCTTGCGGTTTCTCCGCAAAGTTTTTCTGTTTGCAAGTGAGTACACAGCGCAAGATGTTTCACGTTACGGAATGAGTACCGTCAGTGGTTACCCGATTCGACGAGGTCTGCACCGAGGAACGCTGCGAGTGCGCGGTTGAAGGCGGCGGGCTGCTCCAGATTGGTGACGTGGCCTGCGTCCGGAATCACCACCAGCCGCGAGTCGTGGATGCGGTGGTGCATCAGCTCGGCGTCCGAGACGGGCGTGAACTGGTCGTGCTCGCCGACCACGATTAAGGTGGGCAGCTTGAGCGTCGCCAGCAGGGGCAGGTAGTCCTGGCGCTCGGCGCGCACGCGGAGAGCGGCCGAGGCTCCAGCAGCGGGAGCGCGCTGCATCATGCGCACCAGGTCGAAGGCGAGCTTGGTGTTGTGGGTGATGGAGGAGGCGCAGATCATTTTGGGCAGCACCTCCACGGCATAGCCGGACATGCCCTCCGCGTCCAGCCGGTCGGCGAGGGAGTAGCGCGACTCTTTCTTCTGCAGGTTGTCGAGCTGGGCAAAGGTATCGCAGAGGATGAGGCCCAGCAGGCGGTCGGGCGCGGCGGCCGCGACCTCCAGGGCGATCTGGCCGCCCATGGAGAGGCCGGCCACGAAGAAACGGTCGAGGCGCAGGGCGTCGGCCAGCGCGATCAGGTCGCGCGCGTAGGTGGAGAAGTTGGCCGGAGGATGCGGCGACGTGGTGTGGCCGAAGTTGCGCAGATCGGGAGCAATCAGGCGATAGCCCGGGAAGGTTGCAGCCAGTTGCGGAGCCCAGCTGCTGCCGTCGAATGGATGGCCGTGGATGAGCAGGATGGGCGTGCCGGTGCCGGATTCCTGGTAGTGGAAGGAGAGATCGGAGACGTGGATTTGGGGCATGGTTGAGCCACCATTTTACGGAACTGCAGGGGCCGTCCCGCCGGACGGGCCCACTACGCGGGGCGGTCGCTTCGTGACGCGTATTGGGCTTCGCGAGGCTGCTCCCGATGGTCGCTCATAAAATTCGGTGCCGACCATCGGGAGAACTTGCGCGAAGCGGGAAAAAGGCGTGCGAACGCCTATTGGAAGTTGAGCGACTCGATGCCGAGGAATTCGGCGGACTGGCCGAGCTGTTCCTCGATGCGGAGAAGCTGGTTGTACTTGCAGATGCGATCGGTGCGGCTGGCCGAGCCGGTCTTGATCTGGCCGGCGCCGGTGGCCACCGCGAAGTCGGCGATGAAGGCGTCCTCGGTCTCGCCGGAGCGGTGGCTGATGACGCTAGTGTAGCCGTAGCGGCGGCCCAGCTCGATGGCCTCGATGGTCTCCGACACCGTGCCGATCTGGTTCAGCTTGATCAGGATGGAGTTGGCGACGTTCTGCTCGATGCCCTGCTGCAGCCGCTCGGTGTTGGTGACGAACAGGTCGTCGCCGACCAGTTGGATGTGGCCAAGCTTCTTGGTCAGGAGCGCCCAGCCCTCCCAATCGTCCTCGGCCAGGCCGTCTTCGAGCGAGACGATGGGGTACTGCTTCACCCAGTCGGCGTAAAAGTCGACCATCTCCTCGGAGGTCTTCTCGGACTTGTCGGACTTCTTGAAGACGTACTTCTTGGTCTCCTTGTCGTAGAACTCGCTGGAGGCGGGGTCCAGGGCGATGGCGATCTGCTCGCCCGGGGTGTAGCCGGCCTTCTCGATCGCATCCAGAATCAATTCAATCGCTTCCGCGTTAGACTTCAAGCTGGGGGCGAAGCCGCCTTCGTCGCCGACGGCAGTGTTGTAGCCCTTCTTCTTGAGCACGCCCTTGAGCGTGTGGAAGACCTCGACGCCCCAGCGCAGCGCGTCGGTAAAGCTCTCCGCGCCGACCGGCATCACCATGAACTCCTGGAAGTCGACGTTGGAGTCGGCGTGGCTGCCGCCGTTGAGGATGTTCATCATGGGCGTGGGCAGGATGCAGGCGTTGACGCCCCCGAGGTAGCGGTAGAGCGGCAGCTTCAGAGCGGTGGCCGACGCCCGCGCGCACGCCATCGAGACGGCCAGGATGGCGTTGGCGCCAATCTTGGATTTGTTCTCGGTACCGTCGATCGCGATCATGGTGGCGTCGATCAGGCGCTGGTTCGACGCGTCCATGCCGGTCAGCTCGGGCGCGAGGATGGATTCGACGTTTTCGACCGCGTTCAGCACGCCCTTGCCCATGTAGTGGGCCTTGTCGCCGTCACGGAGTTCGACGGCTTCGTGCTCGCCGGTGGAGGCGCCGGAGGGGACAGCGGCGCGGCCCATGGCTCCGCCGGAGAGGGTAACGTCGGCTTCGACAGTGGGGTTTCCGCGGGAATCGAGGATCTCGCGGGCGGAAATGGAGACGATCTCAGTCATGTGGCTCCTATCGGATCTTTCGCGATCGGGTGCAGGGTTGGCGTTCTGGGAGGGGACAACGCGGTGCTGCAGGCGGTCGTTGAGTTTGGGGCGGCGGTCCACGGGAAGGCCCGGGCCGCCGGCGGTGTGGATGGTTGTGATGAGGTCAACAGCAGATTGTTTCACCAATCGGATTCTAGCAAACACGCGGTAAACGGACGGTGACGGCCGATACTCGACCACTTCGGCGCTTCGTACCCTGCTCGAGCGCTTCTTGCCGTGGCCGACGCAAGCTGGAAAGCCCCAGCGATTTCCCCTTCGGAGTGCAATATTTTGCACACTTCGCACACGAGAGGATGAGAATCCGTTTAGATTGCTCGAATCTTCGATGGCATTCCGATTGCAACAAGATCGGTGCAGCTCCTGATGCGGGACGACCTCTAAGGGTAGGATCGTCCCAGCACGGGGTTTCAGTTGCGTTACTCCGGGAAGGTCACAGGGCAGCCCACAACCGGGCTGCCTTTGCCTTTTGTGTGGCCGCGGTTTCGCACCCAGCCGCGCGGCCGGCTTGTTGGCTGTCTCGATTCCCGGACGCTGATTTTCGCCCACAGCGGGCTGGGCGCTTCTACCTTAATCATCTAAGGAGCGCAGGGGTAGTGCGCTTCAGTGCGTCCAATCATAAGGACGCGGGAGCGCGACCGCCGTTCCGCCTGAAGGGGAGATGCCATGAGAATTGCCAATCGACTTGAGACCGCGAAGCCGGAGACAGCCGCAGGGAAAGCGGCAATCGCATGCATGGCAGCCGCGTGGATGCTGGCGGCCACCGCGGGTCTGGCGCAAAGCCCGGCCGCGGCCGACGATCGCACCGGGGTGTCTCACCCGGACTCGGCTGTGATTACGGTTACGCCCGACACCGCGGCGACCAGCAGCCCGGCAAGCGCACCGGCAAAGCCCTCGGCGGCGATACCGGCTGCCGACTCCTCGCCGGTCGTGTATGGACCGTACGTGCCGTACCGCGGGGCCGGCGCACCTGCGCAAAGCGCGGCGAAGGCAGTCGATCCGGACGCGGACATTGTGACCGAGGCGACGGCGGGACAGGACGAGCGGCGTCCGTTGAGTGCGACCGCCGCAGGAACCAACAGCGATGCCGGAATTGTGACCTATGTGCGGTCACGGCCCGACGAGATTCCGGAGGGCGCGCTGGTGAAGGTGCGGCTGCGGGAGAATCTGTCAACCCTGACCACCAGGCCGGGCACGAAGTTTTCCGCCGAGGTCAGCGAGCCCCTGATGCGCGATGGCCGCGTGATTGTGCCGGTGGGTTCGCTGCTGGAAGGACGCGTGAGCTGGGTGCGCGGCGGCAAGCGCATTGGCGGGCCGGCGGCAATCCATCTGGATCCGCGAACCATTACCCTGCCCGACGGCACACAGTACGTGCTGCGCGCGCAGGCGATCGATACCGATCACTGGGATTCGGTGAAGGTCGACAGCGAAGGAACCATCGAGCGCAAAGACCACGGCAAGCGAACGGCAGCGATGATTTCTCTGTCTGCGGGCGGCGGTCTGGCTGCTGGCGCACTGATCGGCGGCGTTCCCGGCGCGGTGGTTGGCGCAGGAGTGGGCGCGGGCGTCGGAACCGTGGTGTGGCTGAAAGAAGATCGCCAGGAGCAGTTGCAGAAGAACCTCGGCGTGGTCTTCAGCCTGACTGAACCGATGAGCGTGACGCCGGCAAGCGCGGCAGCGGCTCCGGTGAAGATTTCCGGTGCAGGCGGCGAGTAAGTCCCTTCGTGACGCGTATTGGGCTTCGCGACGGTGCTCCCGATGGTCTCGAACCAACTCCGTGCCGACCAGCGGGAGGACTAACGCGAAGCTTCAAAAGGGCGTGCGAACGCCCGTCCGAACGCCTCAATCCCGGACCTGGGCCAGCAGGCGCTTCCAGTTCTTCTGGTTGCGGCGGTAAGACTTTCTTCAGGTCTTCCAGGATGCGCTCGAAGTCGGTGTGGCCGGCAGCTTTTTCCAGGCCGGGTTCTTGGTGAACCACGGATAGTTTTCGTTGCCCAGGTAGATGGCGCGGCGCAGCCAGTGCAGCGCTTCCGACTCATCGCCGTCCACCGCGAAATACGTCGCCAGCCGGTAGGCCATCTCGCCGTCGGCCTCGGCGGCGGCCAGCGTCTCTTCCAGGATGAAGCTGGCGGCCTTGGCGCGGTCGCCGAGCTGGACGTAGCACATGGCGATGGTGGGAAAGACGATGCGCAGGCTGGCCTCGTCGGAGATCGACGTTTTCCAGGGTATCGACGGCGCGGGCGCAGGTCGCCAGGCGCATCTGCTGATAGCCGAGCGAGATGCGCAGCAGCGGCTGGCGCGGCTCCAGCGTGAGGCCTTTCTCGATCTCGTCGCCGGCCAGCTCCAGCTGGTTCTGATATTGATACACGCGCGCGCGATGGTTGTAGATGATGGCGGCGTTGGCCGGGTTCGAGGCGCAGCGAGGTGTTGAACTGGTCCAGCGCCTCCTCGTAGAGGCCGTCGATGCGCAGGGTGAGCCCGGCAACAAGGTGAACGTTCCAGTCGTTGGCCGCGGATTGCAGCAGGTGCTCGATGCCGTGACGGGCGCGACTCTTTTTCGCCGCGGGAGAGCAGCATGTAGACGCGGTAGAGATTGGCCTCGACCGAGCCGGGGTCGAGCTGCAGGGCTTTGTCGAAGGCGCGGCGGGCCTCCAGCACGTGCATCTGCCCGCCCAGGCCGTGGTGCGCATACTGCAGATGGGTGATGCCCAGGCCGGACCAGGCCGGAGCATAGTTGCCGTCCTGGCGGACCACGCCTTCGAACAGCCCGCGGGCGCGGTTGAGGTCGTCGAGCGAGCCGGTGCGCGACATAAAGGACGACAGCACCGCGCGTGCCTGCAGGTACTCCTCGGAGAGTGCCTGGTTGAGGGAGACGTGGCTCAGCGAGGGGGTGGTGTCGCGCGCGTTCTCGGCCGCGGCGGTGGAGGGGTTCTCAAGATCGCCGACGCCTTGCAGCGTGGCAAAGACTTCGTTGCAGATCTCGGTCTGCACACGATCAGGTCGAAAGATTCGACGTTGATGGAACCGCCGGCGCGCACTGACTGGGTGGGGATGTCGAGCAACTGCCAGTTCAGGTCGAAGCCGGCATCGGAGCGCATGAAGTTGCCCGCCAGCACAAAGCGCACCAGCAGCTTCTTGCCGATAGCCAGCGGATCCAGTTGCTGCGCGGGGATGGACATCAGCGAACTGGACGGGCGCACCACCAGCGAGGTCATGCGGGCCAGGCGCGCGGCGATGGCGTCGGCCAGGGCGTAGCCGTAAAGCGGCGCCGGCGTGGTGTCGGGATCGGCCGCAGCCGTGGTGCCGAAGTTGATGAACGGCAGCACCACGATGGAGTTCTGCTTGGAGGCGGCGGTGTTGCCGGACTCGCGAAAACGCTCGGCCAGCATGGAGAGGATGCCGGTGGCGCGCTTCTCTTCCTCGGGCGTTTCAATCTCCAGGCGCCCCTGCGCGGGCACCTGGGAGATGGAGTCGCCGGGCATGCCGACCGAGTCGAGTTGCAGGGCCTTCATCACCGTGCGCAGGCCTTCGCGGACGTCGGCGGCGGAGGCGAAGCGCGCGGACGGCTGCTTCTCCAGGCAGCGCAGGATCACGGATTCGAGTTCGACCGGCAGGTCGGGAACGATCTCGCGCAGGTTGGGCGGATCCGCGAACTGAATGGCGCGGATGGTCTGGAACTCCGGTGCGTCCGGGCGATGGAAGGGATGGCGGCCGGTGCACAGCTCATAGAGGATGAGCCCGAGCGCAAAGACGTCGGACTGGACCGACGAGCGGCCGGTGACGAACTGCTCCGGGCGCCATGTAGGCGATGGTGCCGCCGCGCGCGGTGTAGGTAGCTTCCGGCAGAGGCGGCGTGCGTCGCCCGGGGCTGGCGGGATCGAAGTCGGCTTCGTCCAGGTCGAGCTGGCGGGCCAGGCCGAAGTCGAGAATCTTGATGAGGCCGCCATCGGTGAGCATCACATTTGCGGGCTTCAGGTCGCGATGGAAGATGCCCAACTGATGCGCAGCGGAGAGGCCGTCCGCGATCTGGATGCCGGCCGAGAGCGCCAGTTGCAGGCTGGCGGGACCTTCGCCAATCACCTTGTCCAGCGACTTGCCCGGAATGTACTGCATCACGATGTACGCTTCGTCCTCGCCGCCGGACTCGGAGGGGGCCTCGCCGACGTCGTAGATGGCGCAGACGTTGGGGTGGTCGATGGCGGAGGCCAGGCGGGCTTCGCGCAGCTGGGTCGCGCGCACCTGCTCCAGCGACAAGACGCCGCGCTTGAGCAGCTTGAGCACGACCGGCCGCTGCAGCAGCGTATCCGTCGCCAGATACACGACCCCGCTGCCGCCGGCGCCGATCCTGCGGATAAATTCGTAATGCCCGATTGTGCGGCGCTTCATACTTCGATTATCTCAGGCGTTGTGTTAAAGGCGCGTAGCGCAGGACCGGCGATCTGTGCGTGCGGCGATCACTTCGCGACTGATGCCGGGCTCCGCGCAGTCCTCCCGCTGGCCGGCACGGTATTTCGTTTGCCGCCATCGCGGCCACCGCCGCCAAGCCCGATTCCCCCGCTCAGTGACCGTGCCCGCGGACACGCAGGCTGAACCCGCGCCGGGAGTAGCATTGCAGCCGTGAACACGGAGTACCGGCTCGGCGATATCCTCGCGAACGCGATCACGCACGGAGTTGGGGCGCTGTTTGCCCTGGCCGGGGCAGCGTATCTCATCGTTGCGTCGACGCGCGGGGATGCGTGGCTGGTGGTAAGTTGCAGCGTCTATGCGGCGACCCTGTTCCTGGTGTATCTGTGTTCGACGCTCTACCACTCGCTGGTCCGAACCGGGGCGCGGCATGTGTTTCATGTGCTGGATCACTCGGCGATCTACCTGCTGATTGCGGGCACGTATACGCCCTTCATGCTGGTGTCGATGCGCGGACCGCTGGGCTGGACCCTGCTGGGCGTGGTGTGGGGATTGGCGGTTGCCGGAGTCGTGTTCAAGAGCCTCGCCGTTGGACGTTTCCCTGCCGCCTCGGCAATCGTCTACCTGCTGATGGGTTGGTGCGTGGTGGTGGCCGTGCGGCCCCTGCTGCGCGCCATCACGTGGCACGGAATGCTGTGGATCGCCGCCGGCGGCCTGGCGTATACGCTGGGGATTCTCTTCTTTGCGTACGACCGGCTGCGCTATTTCCACGCGCTGTGGCACGTTTTTGTGCTGGCGGGCAGCGTCGCGCATTACTTTGCAGTGCTGTTCTATGTGGTCCCGGCGCGGCGATAGAGGGAGACATTCGGGTGAGGCGCACGCAGAATCACCACCCGACGCGAATGCAGCAGCAAAGATGGGGGCAGAGCAACGCTACTTGCTGGGAAGCCGTGCGACCAGCAGCGCGCGGAGCTCATCACATTGCGGATCGGTCAGATGATGCTTCGGGATGGGCACGATGCCGTGGTCCGCTTTTTGATACAGGATGAAGGAGTCCTTGTCCTCAACGAACTTGGAGTAGGTATCCCAACTGGCGCGCGAGACTCCCGCCGTGGTGGTCAGGCGCAGGCCGGTTGCGTCCAGGTCGAGCACCTGGTGGAGCTGAAGGTTTTTCTGCTTCTTGTATTCCTTCCGCAAGGAACCCCGGCGCAGGACCAGCAGCCCCATAAAGATGGGAAAGACACCCAGGGTCAGCAGCAGGTCTACCGGCTCCTGCAGATAGTTGTTGAAGGGGCTGGGGATCACGCTTCCGGCGAGCCAAAGCACGCAGAAGATATGCGGAAAATAATAATCCAGCGCCGACCAGGAGGAACGCTTGCGCAACGCCAGCATCGACGCGCTGAGGAAGTCGCTTTCATTCACCCGATATTCAATGTGCATCGATCAGTGCCTCGGTTTGGCATTGGGTTCGCGCTCCCACGGGCGCGGAGTGACCGGATCGTCCTGCCACTTCTGCCGCTTGCCGAAGTAGAACATGACGGCGCCGAAGGTGAACATGATCGCGCCCCACACCAGATTGATATCCACCCCGAGGGATTTCTCGTACAGGGCGGTATCGCTATGGGTAAAGATGCCGAAGACGCCCATAATGCCGCCGATGATCAGGAAGACCAGGCCGAGCGGGATGCGAATGTCGAGTCCCATGAATGCTCCGTTCTTGGATGTTACGCGAAGACGATGTTGAGGACGAGGGCCATGGCCAATACGGCGATGGCGAGGGTCGCGGGCTTCTGGTACCACTCCAGATGGCCCTCGACCGGTTTGGGCGTCAGCGAGTAGACCAGGCCGACGAGCTCAGGCTCGGGCCGCGGCGCGGACATTCGCGAGACGACCATGGTGACGACCAGGTTGATGAGGAAGGCGAAGATGGCGGTCCAGAAGTTCTGCGCCATGTCGCTGGGATAGCGGTGCAGGACGTAGATCCAGCCGCCGTGGATGCCGGCCGCCTCGCCCAGCGGCAGGGTCAGCCCATGATGGACGAGCGCGCCAACAGTGCCGGCAAGCAGCCCGGTGAACGCGCCATGGCCGGTCGTCCGCTTGGAGAACATGCCCAGCAGGAAGGTAGCGAACAGGGGCGCGTTGACCAGCGCGAAGACCAGTTGCAGCGCGTCCATGATGTTGTTGAAGCTGGTGACGGCATAGGCCGCGCCGATCGATAGCACAATGCCCCCGATGGTCGCCATGCGGCCCATCCAGAGGTAATGCGCGTCAGAGCCCTTCTTATTGATGTAGGCCTGGTAGATGTCGTAGGTCCAGACGGTGTTGAAGGCGGTGACATTGCCCGCCATGCCCGACATAAAGCTGGCCAGCAGCGCCGTCAGTCCGAGACCCAGCACGCCGGTCGGGAAGAAGTGGAGCAGCATGACCGGAACCGTCTTGTTGTAGTCGTACACCAGGACGCCGTTGGAATCGACGACAGGCGCGCCGGTGATGGGATCGGTCTTGACCGGGATGATGCCGTGGGGATGGGCCTCGTCGAGCGGCAGCGGCTTGCCCTGCGCGTTGACGGTCGCGTAAGCGGGCGCAGCGCTGGCGGCGTTCGCGGCGCCGGCCATGTGCGAGCCGATGGAGACGGCGATCAACCCGGGCAGGATGACCAGGATCGGCAGAAACATCTTGGGCACGGCGGCAATCAGCGGCACCTTGCGGGCGGCTTCCTCGGAGTCGGCGGCCATCGCGCGCTGGATGACCAGGAAGTTGGTGCACCAGTAGCCGAAGCTGGAAACGAAGCCAAGGCCCATGACCAGGCCAAACCACTCGACGCCCAGCGAGTTGGTGTTGGCGTGGGCCATGCCGCGCCAGGAATGGGTCATGGTGGCGGGCAGGGTCTGCTTGATGCCCTGCCATCCGCCGACGTTGCGCAGGCCGATCCAGACCAGCGGCAGCAGCCCCGCGACGATCAGGAAGAACTGCAGCACCTCGTTGTAGATGGCGCTGGTGAGGCCGCCGAGAAAGATGTATCCCAGCACAATCAGTGCCGACAGAATGATCGAGACATGGAAGATGTAGGCGTCCGGCAGGATGCCGTGAAACAGGCCCAGCTCCTGGATGAGCAGCGCCATCGCGTACATCGAGATGCCGGAGGAAAAGACGGTCATGAAGGCAAAGGAGAAGGCATTGACCGCGCGCGTCTTCTCGTCGAAGCGCATGCGCAGGAACTCCGGCACCGAACGCGCCTTGGAGCCGTAGTAGAACGGCATCATGAAGATGCCGACGAAACACATCGCCGGGATGGCGCCGATCCAGTAGAAGTGGCTGGTGACGATGCCGTACTTGGCACCCGACGCACCCATGCCGATCACCTCCTGCGCGCCGAGGTTGGTCGAGATGAAGGCCAGCCCGCAGACCCAGGCAGGGATCGCCCGGCCGGCCAGGAAGAAATCGTTGGAGGTGCGCATGTAGCGCTTGAGGGCAAACCCAATGCCCAGAACGAAGGTGAAATAGACCAGCATGATCAGCCAGTCGATATAGGTGAGGTTCACTTTGAGCTGTCCTTGACGTCCAGGTGCGACTACGGGTTACTATGTCGATTGAGTTTCACGGGCAACTCTAAATGTTTGAGCCGGGTGAGTCCAGCACCGAAATGCGGGCGCGGGACCATGGCAGAAAAAAGCTGGCGGCCCAGGTAACCGCAGGTTGCCGGGGATGCATCTTACGGCGGAGAGCGCAACTGAATGCGCCGCCGGGAGTCAAAGTGGGTCACCCGGTAACTTGGGCATGTCCCTGCAAACGGGCCGGTGGTATCGATGACTCAGGAGGACCAGCAGTTGAATCTGGAGATAGCGTCGACCGTCCTTCTGATCGACGACAACGCAATTCAGGCGGCGACCCGGCAGACCATCCTGCGGCGGGCTGGATATTTCGTTATCGTTGCGCTCAGCCCCATGCGCGCCCTGGAACAGTTCCAACGCGGACGAATTCCCCTCCGAGATCCACGCGGTCATTACCGACCACATCATGCCCAGCATGAATGGGGCGCAGTTCGTGCGCGAGCTGCGCAAGCTGCATCCCGATCTGCCCGTCATGGTGATCAGCGGCATGGAAGAAGCCGAGCCGGAGTATGAAGGGCTGGACGTGCAGTTCCTGGTCAAGCCGCTCTCGCCCGACCTCATGCTGGCCCACCTCCGCCACCTGTTACAGCACGAGCAGGCCGGCGCCGCCTGAGGCACTTCGGTCACTGCGTGACCGGCATTGACCTTCGCGACGGTGCTCCGATGGTTGCAGGCAGCATTCTGTGCCGATAAACGGTCGCCCGCACAGGGAGGCTGTGATGGGCATCACAGCCCCTATACGCCTCATATCTGAGAGAATGGCTGTGCGATGATTTCTCACCCGATGCCCGAGTTCGGCAGCTTTTGTCTGCTGCTGGCACTGATCCTGACCGTATACAACCTGTTGATCGGCGGACTGGCGCTGTGGGGCGCGTCGCCCAGCGGGTTACGCCTGACGCGCAGGCCCGAAGCGGTGTGGAACCGCCTGGGAGAAACCGCCCGGCGGGCCGGGATTGCCAGCTTTGCGGCGCTCTGCTGCGCGGCCTTTGCGCTGGTGTGGGCGGCGTTTACCAACGACTTCTCGGTCGAGTACATTCGCGCCCACTCGAACATCGCGCTCAATCCGGCATACAAGTTCGCGGCGCTGTGGAGCGGCCAGGAAGGATCGCTGCTGCTGTGGGCGTTTCTGCTCAGCGCCTACGGATTCGTGCTGCGCGTGCGCCACCGGGTCGACGTTCGCCTCTCGGCATTCGCCTCGACCATCATGGCCGGCATCCAGACCTTCTTCCTGCTGCTGCTGTGCATCGGCGCGCCGCCGTTCTCCATTGCGCCCGGGCCGGTCGCGGCCGACGGCGCGGGCTTGAACCCGCTGCTGCAGTATCCCGAGATGGTGATGCATCCGCCGCTGCTGTATCTCGGCTATGTGGGCTTCTCGGTGCCATTTGCTTTCGCGCTGGGCGCACTGATGATGCGCTACCCGGGCGAGAAATGGATCCACATTACCCGCCGCTGGACCATGGTCACCTGGCTGTTCCTGACCATCGGCATCTTTATGGGCGCGCACTGGGCCTACAGCGTGCTCGGCTGGGGCGGCTACTGGGGCTGGGACCCGGTTGAGAACGCTTCGCTGATGCCATGGCTGACCGGCACCGCGTTTCTGCATTCGGTGATGATGCAGGAAAAGCGCGGCATGATGAAGAACTGGAACGTGTGGCTGATCTTCTCCACCTTCCTGTTGACCATCCTGGGCACGCTGCTGACGCGATCGGGCGTCGTCAGCTCGGTGCATGCGTTTGCCCAGTCGGCCATCGGCGCGTGGTTCTACACGTTTATCGTCATCGCCTTCGCGATCTGCCTGTTCACCTTCTTCTTCCAGCGCGATCATCTGAAGTCGGAGAACAAACTGGAATCGCTGGTCAGCCGCGAATCGAGCTTCCTGTTCAACAACATGATTCTGCTCGCCGCCTGCTTTACCGTCCTGTGGGGGACGCTGTTCCCGGTGCTGAGCGAGTACGTGCAAGGCTCGAAGGTGACGGTGGGCGCGCCGTTCTATAACCGCGTCAACATCCCCATCGGGCTGTTTCTGCTGTTCCTCACGGGCATTGGCCCGCTGCTGGCGTGGCGTTCGACCTCGCTGCGGTCGATCCGGCGCAACTTCATTCTGCCCTCCATCGCCATGGCCGCTACCGTCATTGCGTTGATGGTGGGCGGCCTGCGTCCGTGGAACGATGGCGATGAAATGCAGTCCACGCTGTTCTCGCTGGTGTGCTTTTCGCTCGCGGCGGGCGTGATTACCGCCATCGTGGAAGAGTTTCTGCGCGGAGCGAACGTGGTGCGTACCCAGACGGGCAAGAACCTGCTGGCGTCCACCGTGCTGCTGATCCGCCGCAACACGCGTCGCTACGGCGGTTACATCATCCACTTCGGCATTGTGGTGATGTTCATTGGCATTGCCGGCGGGGCCTTCAACCAGGCGCGCGAGATGGAGATGACCACCGGCAGCAGCTTCGACATCGGGCCCTACCACCTGGTCAGCACCGGGATGACGCAGGACTCCAAGGCCGAGTACGACACCAGCTTTTCGGTGCTGAACGTCTACCGCAACGGCAAGTACGTCACCCAGCTCTCGCCGGAGAAACGCATTTACTTCGCGGGCACCGATCACGAGCAGGCATCCACCATCGTCGCGCTGCACTCGACCGCGCAGGCGGACCTGTACACCGTGTTCGAAGGAACCAATCCCGACACCGGGCTGCCGATCATCAAGGCATTCTTGAATCCGCTGATCGCGTGGATCTGGATTGGCGTGGTGATTGTGGTGGCGGGCACGTTTATCGCACTGGTGCCGAACCTGGTGCGCGCGCCGGTGCGCATGCGGCAGGAAGATTCTCTGCCGGCTGGCACCGCGGTGCTGGGTGCGCCGGGCGTGCTCGCGAAGGTGCCCCATGTCTAAGCTGATGCAATCCATTCGCGGCCCCATCTTCTGGGCGCGCACCGTGCAGACGGCGCTGCTCTGCATCATCTGCATAGCAATGCTGGGTGCGGGGCAATCGCGCTTCGACCGCCTGGGCCACGGGTTGATGTGCTCGTGCGGTTGCGGACAGATCTTGCTGGAGTGCAACCACGTCGGCTGCCCCGATTCGGCGCGCATGATTGACGAGTTGCGCACGCAGCTTGCCACCGGCAACAGCGACACCCAGATCCAGCAATGGTTCGTGACCAAGTACGGGGCCACCGTGCTGGCCGCTCCCATGCGCGGCGGCTTCGACAACGTCGCCTGGATTGTTCCGATTGGAGTTTTCCTGCTGGCCACTGCCGGCACGTTCTTAGTGGTGTGGATGTGGAAGCGCCGGGCTCTGGCGCTGGCCGGACCGCCGGCAATTGGCGGCGAGTTGCCTGCCTCGAACCCCCAGGACGCGGCCCTGCGGGAACGCATTCGCCGCGAGACGGAGTACTGATGAGCCTCTATGTCGCAATCGCGGTGCTGCTGGTTGGTTCCTTTGCCTACGTGTTCTGGCCCGAACGCAATCCCTTTGTCCAGGCCGACAAGACCC
>CAWBFL010000120.1:0-3765 GCA_963787905.1 uncultured Acidobacteriaceae bacterium
CCAATCGCTGCTTCGGCTCCGGCTTGATGACGTCGCGATTTTCCGGCGCGACCGGGTGCACGCCGAAGTCCCAGACGCCGCGATTGATCTCGCGATCGGAGATGATCTCCATCAGCGCGTACTCGCCGAAGTCGAGCGGCTTTTTGGGGGTGACTTTCATCCAGTGGCCGCCGGGGAGCAGCTCGGTGGTGGTGTCGATTACGTCTTCCTGCTGCTTCACTCCGCTGCCCACCATGCCGATGTTGAAGCTGGCCAGCACGCGCGCGTCGGTGCGCACGTCGGCGCGGACCATGACGTAGCCGCTGAGGGGCGAGCCTCCGCTGGAGTCGGTCTTTTCGCCGGCGCCGGCGCCGTGGGTGTCGACAATCAGCGGCGAGCCGCCGCGCGAGATGCCGGAATCGTCGCCCACGCGCAGGTAGATCACTGGGGTGTCGACGTGCATCTGGACGGGCGATTCGATGCCCTTCAACTGGACAATCTCGTGCGAGGCTGCGCGCGGATTGAGGGCCAGTTTGAGGATGTTGTGGCTGGTGGTGTGGTTGAGGTCGCCCTCGGACTGCACCAGCGGCACCAGCTCCGGCGTGCCTTGAAAGTAGTCGAGCGCGACGACACTGTCCAGGTCAGGCAGATGCAGGTCGGGAGCGACCTCCGGCGTCAGCGCGCGGCGGTCCGCCTCTTCCTTGAGCAACTCGGGATCGATGGCGGGCGCGGGGGGCTGTGGCTGCGCGGAATCGACTTCGTCGACGGGCGTGTGATCGCGCTCCCACTTGTGGGTCGCGTCCCAATCGACCAGGTCGGCGGGGACCTGTTCGACTTCGCCGCGCTCGGCGCTGACGTAGCTGACCACCTTGCCCTTGACCTGATAGCTCATCACGATCTGGTAGCTGCCGTCCTTGAGGATCAGGCGGGTGCGATGGGGCGCACCCGGCGAGGTCTTGGACACGTCGGGCAGCGGTTGCGCGGGCCTGGGCTGGGCCACGGCCGCGGCACATCCCATTGCCAGCGCAAAGGCCCAACCGCAGATTGTGAGTCGCGACTTCATGGCATGCCCATCCTACTGAAAGTTTAGACGCACAGCCATGCCCGGCGGGCGTTCCCACGCCCTTTTTCCTGCTTCGCGCAGGCCCCCCGACGGTCGGCGCGGGATCTCGTTTACGACCACAGGCCCCAGATTCTCGAACCTAGGCAACCTTAACAAGGATGCCCTTTCCCATCTCAGTCAAGAGCCGGGTCGCGATTGCATTTGCCTGCGTGTATTTTTTCTGGGGCTCGACCTACAGCGCGATTTATATTGCCGGACTGCACCTGGCGCCTCCGCTGGTGGGCGCGGTGCGGTCGCTGCTCTCCACCGTGATTATTGGCGGCATCTGCCTGGCGCGGGGGATCAGCCTGCGCGTCCCGCGGCGTACCGCGTGGCAACTGGCGCTGGTGGGTGTGCTGATGATGACGGTCAACAACCTGCTGCTGATCTGGGGCGAGACCAAGGTGGCGTCGGGCTTGTCGTCGCTGATCATTGCCATGGTGCCGATCTTCGTCGCCGTGATCGAGACCGCGCTTCCCGGCGGCGAGACGCTGAACCTGCGCGGCTGGCTGGGCACGCTGCTGGGCGCGGTGGGCATGGTCGTCCTGCTGTGGCCGGCGCTGCACCGCGCCGGCGGGGCGCCCGACCGCCGCAGCCTGATTGGGTTCCTGATCCTGGTGTGCGCGGCGCTGGCCTTCGCCTTCGGCTCGGTGGTTTCGCGGCGCTTTCACTTCCAGGTCGATACGTTTGTTGCGACGGCGTGGCAAATCGGCGCGGCCGGCCTCGTGAACCTGACGATCGCGACCGCCGGTGGCTGCTTCCAGACCGCTCGCTGGACGCGCAGCGGCCTGCTCGCCATTCTGTATCTCTCCACCTTCGGATCGGTGGTCGGCCTGACCGCGTACACCTACCTGCTGAAGCACGTCCCGGTGACCAAGGTCTCGACCTACGCCTTCATCAACCCGGTGATTGCGGTGCTGATCGGCGTGGCCATCTTTCGCGAGCGGCTGGCCCCGGCGGAGCTGGCAGGGATGGTGATCATCCTGATTGCGGTCGCGACGGTGATTCTTTCGCGCACCAAGGCGACGCCGCCGCCGACCGATCCGATGCTGGAAGTGCCGATCGAGGAGTGAACGCGGGTGCTGGGAGACCTCTGGCGAACGGCCAAGGCACAATGCCGACCTTACTTGCGCTTCCAGCGGACGCCGTCTTTGGAGTCTTCGATGAGGACGCCTTTGGCGAGCAGCTCGGCGCGGATGGCGTCGGCGCGGGCGAAGTTGCGCGCCTTCTTGGCGGCGGTGCGTTCTGCTACCAGCGCGTCGATCTGCTCGTCGCTGAGTCCCATCTGCGCCACCAGTTCGGGCGCGGCCTCGCCGATGCGGCCTTCGGCTTCGGCCCAGGCCAGCGCGGCGCGGGTCAGTTCAGCATCGCGATCGACGAGCACGGCGAAGATGCCGTCGAAGAGCGTGAGCACGCGGAGGATCTCGGCCGCGTTCTCCTGACCGAGCGTGCCCGCGTCCGCAGCCGAGTTGGCGGCGCGCACCATCTCGCTGACGGCGGCGGCAGCCTCGGCGGTATTGAGGTCGTTGGCCAGGGCGGCCGTAAACTCCGTTTCCGCCTGGGCCGTGGCTGCGCGCACTGCCTCATCCGCACCTGCCGTAAAGCCGCCGCGCAGGATGCGGGCGTGGAAGGTGCGCAGACGATCGATGGCGTTGGCGGCGGCGGCGAGGCCCTCGAAGGTGAAGTTCATCTGGTGCCGGTAGGGGACGCAGAGCAGCAGATAGCGGATGGCGGAGGCGCGATGCCCCTTGAGCAGCAGATCGCGCAGGGTATAGAAGTTGCCCTCCGACTTCGACATCTTCTTTCCCTCGACCAGCAGGAAGCGGACGTGCATCCAGTGGCGGGCGAAGGTATGGCCGGAGGCAGACTCCGACTGGGCGATCTCATTCTCGTGGTGGGGAAACATCAGGTCTTCGCCGCCGGCGTGCAGGTCGAACGAGTCGCCCAGGTAGTGCGGTGGACATGGCCGAGCACTCGATGTGCCAGCCCGGCCGGCCGGGCCCGAGCGCGGTATTCCAGCTCTCGCTCCGCTCCGTCGGTCTTGGCCGCCTTCCACAGGGCGAAGTCGCGGGCCGCATCCTTCTCGTATTCGTCGACATCGACGCGCGCGCCGTCTTCGATGCCGTCGAAGTCCTTCTTCGAGAGCTTGCCGTAGTCGGGAATCGCGGCGATGCGGAAGTACCAACTGCCGTCCTCGGCCTGGTAGGCGAAGTCCCTGGCGGCGAGGCGCTCGATGAGGGTGACCATCTCGCGGGATGTGTTCGGTGGCGCGGGGCAGATGCTCGGGCCGCTCGATGCCGAGGGCGTCCAAGTCCTCAAAAAAGGCCTGCTCGAAGCGCGGCGGTGTACTCGGCGATGGCTTGCCCGCGGCAGCGCGTTGCGGATGATCTTGTCGTCGACGTCGGTCACGTTCATCACGTGATGGACGGCGATGCCCTGCTGCGCGCAGAAAGCGGCGCAGCACATCCACGTGGAGAAAGGTGCGGAAGTTGCCGATGTGGCCGTAGTCGTAGACGGTGGGGCCGCAGGCGTACATGCGCAGGGCAGGCGCGCCGACCGGCTCCAGAGTCTCCACTTTGCCGCTCAGTGTATTGAAGAGTTCCAACGACGCCACTACGCATCACTCACCGCTGCAACCGGCGCAGAAGCGCCGCGCAGTCCGTGCTTTCCATCGAGAATTGCTT
>CAWBFL010000121.1:0-14289 GCA_963787905.1 uncultured Acidobacteriaceae bacterium
GCACCTGCGCCGTAGTAATGATGACGTCGGCCGTCCGCGCTGTCTTCGCGATCAGGTCACGGCCCCGTTCCAGCGCCTCGTCGCTCAATTCCCTCGCGTAGCCGCCCTTGTCTTCGGTGGCAATGCCTCCCAGATCGACATCCAGGAACTTCGCGCCCAGCGACCGCACCTGTTCGCCTGCAGCCGCGCGCACATCGTAGGCTTCGACCACCGCACCCAGGCGGCGGGCCGTTGCGATTGCTTGCAACCCCGCGACCCCCGCACCGATCACGAAGACCCGCGCCGGGGCGATTGTCCCGGCTGCCGTCATCAGCATCGGAAACAACCGCACCAGCGTGTCCGCTGCCAGGATTACCGCCTTGTACCCCGCGACCGTCGCCATGGAGGACAATGCGTCCATGGCCTGCGCCCTGGTAATCCGCGGCACCAATTCGACCGCCAGCAGCGTCACGCCACCTTCAACCGCCGGAAGCAGCGCTGCCGGATCATCCAGCGGTCGGAAGAAACCAATCGCAATAGCGCCACGCTTAATCTTCCGCTGGTCTTCGGGTACCGGCGCGTTGACCATGGGCAGCACGTCGGCCCACGCCAGCAAACTGGCCCGATCGTTGCTCAGCGTCGCTCCGGCCTGCTCGTAGGCGCCGTCCGATTGTCCGGAAGCCACTCCCGCTCCCGCCTCGACCGTGATTTCAAACCCCTTCGCGATCAATGTCTTGACGGCGTCAGGAAGCAGAGAAACGCGAGTTTCTCCCGACCCGGTTTCTTTCAATACGGCAAGGCGCAAGACTTATCCTCCAGCCCGGTCAGGCTCGCTCACTTCATCCGCCCATCGCGGAGTTTGCATCCCCAGGCGACGAATTCCATCTCGGTTCCCGGCCCGGTACCAGCTTCCGAATCCCCGGTGCGGAATCCTACGCCCTCAGGACCTGCTTGTCTCGCCTGAGCCGAGCGGCATCAAACCCTCTCTCTTCTGTGGCTAACCGCAGCATAGGCTCGCTGGCCCGAAGAGGCAGTGACGAGCATCACGAGCTGGCTCCCCTCGATGACTTCTTTACTGCCCACAAGCCGGTGCCCGGATATACTCGAAGAGATTCGCCGCGCGGCCGTGCCATCCAGTACCCAGGGCCAGGGCGTCCGGACCGATGAAAGCGAGCCCATGAGCCTTCCCGCAACTCTTGAAGCCGGCCAGGTACTTGATCACTACCGCATCGACGCCGCCGTGGCCGATAGCGGAATGGCGTCCATCTTCCGCGCCACCGACCTCCGCAACAGCCGCCAGGTCGCCCTCAAAGTCCCGCACTTCGCCATGGAGTCCGACCCTGCCCTCTTCGACCGCTTCCAGCGCGAGGAGGCCATCGGCCTGGCGCTCGACCACCCCAACGTCATGCGTCTCTACCCCGACGAGGACCGCTCCCGGGTCTATATGGTCATGGAGTGGGTCGAGGGCCGCCTGCTCCGCCAGATCATGTTCGAACAGGGCAAGATGCCGACCGAACGCGCCATTCACATCACCATCGGTATCCTCAACGCCCTCGACTATATCCATAAGAACGGCGTCGTGCACCGCGACCTCAAGCCCGAGAACATCATGCTGGACTCCCGAGGACCACATCAAGCTGATCGATTTTGGCATCGCCTCCCAGGCAGGAGCCAAGCGGCTCACCTACGCGGGTTTCACCCAGGCCCTCGGCAGCCCCGACTACATTTCGCCCGAGCAGGTCCGGGGCAAGCGTGGCGATGCCCGCTCCGACCTCTATGCCGTCGGCGTCATGCTCTACGAGATGCTTTCCGGCAAGACCCCCTTCTCCGGCCCATCCCCCCTCGCCGTGATGAACGATCGCCTCATCAACCACCCTCTGCCCCCACGCGAGGCTGAACCCAGCATCAGCCCCCAGTTGCAGGAGGTCCTCTATCGAGCCCTCGAGCGCGAACCCAAGAATCGCTACCCCTCAGCCCATTCCTTCATCCACGACCTGGAGCATCTTGACCAGGTGGGCGTGCCGGAGCGGTCCGAACTGGCAGATTGGAAGAAGCGCAAGTCGGCAACCTCCAGAAAAGTCATCTATTACAGCGCTTTAGCCCTCATTCCGTTTGTCTTGTTTCTGCTGATGGTTCTGCTGTCGCGGCATCGGTAGGGAAAATCACAACTTCGGGCCTTCCACAGGCAAATCTTCATGGATTCTTTATGTCCGGGTCGATAGCTTGTGTACGTACCCTCTATTTATCGAAACCCTAAACGGTGAGGAGATTCGCGTCACTATGGCTAAATACAAACTTGAATACATCTGGCTTGACGGCAAAAAGCCCGTTCCCGGCCTGCGCGGCAAAACCCAAATCAAGTCATTTGAGAAACCGCCCAGCCTTGCAGACATACCGAATGTGGGGTTTCGACGGAAGCTCCACGCATGCAGGCCGAGGGCAAGAGTTCAGACTGTATTCTGAAGCCCGTAGCCCTGTATCCAGACGCCAGCCGTAAAGATGCATTTATCGTTCTCAGCGAAGTGATGCACCCGGACGGCACACCCCACTCCACCAACTATCGTGCCACCATTGAGAACGACCCCGACCTCTGGGTCGGCCTGGAGCAGGAGTACTTCCTCTTCAAAGACGGCCGCCCCCTTGGCTTCCCCAAGGACGGTCACCCCACCATTCCCCAGTTCCCCTATTACTGCGGCGTCGGCTACAAGTACATGGGCAATATCGCCCGCCAGATTGTTGAAGAGCACTTGGAACTCTGTCTGGCCGCCGGCATCAACCACGAAGGCATCAACGCCGAAGTCGCCAAGGGCCAGTGGGAGTTCCAGATCTTCGCCAAAGGCTCAGCCAAGGCTGCCGATGACGTCTGGACCGCTCGCTACCTCATGATGCGTCTCTGCGAGAAGTACGAGGTTGATATGGAGCTCCACTGCAAGCCCATCAAGGGCGACTGGAACGGCTCCGGCATGCACACCAACTTCTCGACTAAGTACCTCCGTGAGACTGGCGGCAAGGAGTACTTCGAGGCCCTGATGAAGGCCTTCGAGAACAATATTGCCGCGCACATCGAGGTCTACGGCCCGGACAACCATCTCCGCCTGACCGGCCTTCACGAGACTCAGGCCATCGACAAGTTCAGCTATGGCCTTTCGGATCGCGGAGCTTCCATCCGGCTGCCCGTGAACTTCATCAAGAACGGCTACAAGGGTTACCTGGAAGATCGCCGCCCCAACTCGGAGGGCGATCCCTACCAGATCATCTCGCGCATTCAGCACACCATCAACACGGTTCCAACGCCGTAGCCTGTCGTTTCTTTGCCGTTTCAAATCGGGTCAGGCAATCGTCTCGCCGCAGTCGAAGGTGTGGGGGAGTGGAAAGCAATCGCTTTTCACCCCTCCACGCCGTTTTTTGCATTTTATTGAACAAGCCGGTGTAGTCTGATTTGCTCTCAAGAAGCATGCAGTCCAGCCCTTGGCAACTGACCCCAGGTGGAGGAACTTCCATGTCGGACAAGAAGAAAAAGAAGAAGAAAGCCGCTGCATCAACCGGATCCAAACCCAACGGCGCCCTGCACCACCCCATCGATATTGCCTCCGTGCCGGCGGCAACCTTGCGCCTGGGGAAAGACTGCGACTATGAATGCGAAGAGGCTCGCCTCCAGATCGAACTGGTCAAGTTGCAGGAGTGGATCAAGCACGAAAAACTGAAGGTCGTGGTCATCTTTGAAGGCCGCGATGCCGCCGGCAAAGGCGGAGCCATCAAGCGCATCACCGAATCCCTCAACCCTCGCATCTGCCGAGTCGTCGCCCTCGGCACTCCCACAGAACGCGAAAAGACTCAATGGTACTTTCAACGCTATGTCCCCCATCTGCCCGCCGCCGGAGAACTGATCCTCTTCGACCGCAGTTGGTACAACCGTGCCGGCGTGGAGCGCGTCATGGGTTTCTGTACGG
This sequence comes from uncultured Acidobacteriaceae bacterium, assembly GCA_963787905.1. GTDB lineage: Bacteria > Acidobacteriota > Terriglobia > Terriglobales > Acidobacteriaceae > Edaphobacter. Next base: position 3,930 of record CAWBFL010000121.1, read on the forward strand.
ATGCCCAGTATCAGGAATTCATGCACAGTTGCCCGGACTTCGAGCGCATGCTGATTCGCTCTGGCATCATCCTGATCAAATATTGGTTCTCCGTCAGCGACGAAGAGCAGGAGCGCCGCTTCCAGGAACGCATGACCAATCCCACCAAGCGCTGGAAGATCAGCCCCATGGACCTCGAATCCCGCAAGCACTGGGGAGACTATTCGCGCGCCAAGGACGAAATGTTCGCCGTCACCGACACCAAGCAATCACCTTGGTACGTGGTCAATTCCGAAGACAAGAAATCGGCCCGCCTCAATGTCATTCGCCACCTGCTCTCCCTCATCCCCTATAAGGACCTCACGCCGGAGGCCCTGACCCTCCCGCCGCTGCATAAATCCGATTACAAGCGGCCGCCCATGCAAAATCAGAACTTCATCCCGGTCATCTACCAGGGCAAGGCCAAAAAGCCGAAACCCGCTGCCTCGGAGTCCGCGCCCAAACAAGCGGCCGCCAGCGCCTGAGTGATTTTCCTTGGTTCAACTGGCAAAGGCGGCTGGCTCCTAGCCGCCTTTGCTGGACCAGCCTCCACACCACCCCTCACTCCCTCGACTCGATCTCGGCTTGATCCTCACAACCCGGCCGGGCTCGCATGCGCCCATCGGCTCTGCCGCGCAATCTTTAGGGATTCCTCATGTCCTTGCCGCTAGCTTGACCGTACATCTCACCTCAAACTTCCCGAGCCAGGAGGAACATTCGTGCCGAGTGAATACCGTAGCTTTTTGGCCATGACCTATGAGGACTTGGAGCAGCGTAACCTGCAGGCCAAAGCCGACCGCCTGAACCGGGTCACGCCCGAGAAGATTCGCGAAGACCGCATCAAGTACCTCACCGACGAGAATCACATCAAGGCCGTCACCGTCATGTTCTCCGATCTCGAGGGACGTATCCACCTGCTCGACTACGACAAGAAGTTCCTCGTCAAGAGCTACGACAACCTCACCTTCGACGGTTCGTCCATCCGCGGATTTACCGCGCAGAAGGAGAGTGACCTGCGCCTCGGAATCGACTGGAGCGCGTTCTACTGGGTCCCGGCCGATGTCTTCGGCACCGGCAAAGTCCTCGTCTTCGGCACCGTGATCGACAAGGGCGGCGAGCCTTATGCCGGCGATATGCGCGGCGTGCTCAAGCGTTACTCCGACCAGTTGTACGCCGAGAAGGGCTGGACCCTGAATGCGGCCAACGAAATCGAGGGTTTCCTGTTTGCCGGCCTCGACGCCGAGAAGAACTACCACCTCAATGGCAAATTCGAGTTCGTTAACACCGGCGGATACTACCACTCGCTGCCGCTCGACCCGCTGCGCAAATTCATCGACACCGCCGCCGAGGTGCAGCGCGCCATGGGTTTCGCGAACGAAAAAGACCATCCCGAAGTCGCTCCCAGCCAATTTGAAATCAACTACGGCTACGGCGAAGTAGTCGCGGCTGCCGACCAGATCCAGCTCTACAAACTGCTGTGCCGCCAGGTCGCAGCCAACATGGGCTATACCGCCAGCTTCCTGCCCAAGCCCGTGGTCGGTGTCAACGGCAGCGGCATGCACACCAACATGTCGGTCTCCGAAGGCAAGAAGAATCTCTTCTGGGACGAAAACGGCCTCGAGAAACTCTCAACCTTCGGGTGGGAGTACATCGACCGCATCCTCACCCACGGCCTGGACCTGTGCCTGATCATGAATTCCAGCGTCAACTCCTATCGCCGCCTCGATCCTCACTTCGAAGCGCCCAACCAACTCAAGGCTTCGGCCACCGACCGCGGCTCCATGGTCCGCGTCCCCATCGGTAACTCCAAATCAATGCGTGTAGAGGTTCGCGCCGTTGCTCCCGACGCCAATCCCTACCTGGTGCTGTATTCGCTGTTCAAAACCGGCATCGACGGATCAACCGCCAAAGTCGCCAACCTGCGCCAGGCAGAGCGCTACCTGCCCGATAACATCTACGACGCGATTGCCGACTTCCGCACCGCCGAATGGACCAGCGAGATCCTCGGCGACGATGTGAAAGGTCGCTTCGCCGATTTGAAGCAGGTCGCAGCCGACCGTTGTGCCCGTCAGTTGGGAACCTTCGTCAAAGGATCTGAAGTCCAGTACCACCACGAGGTCTACAACCAGGCCTTGTGGAACCTGTTCTGAGCAGGCCTGCCAATCGCGCCCGCATCAAGCCGAGCCAGCCCTCCATCGCTTCTCCTCAACTCAACGGCTCATCCTCGATCGCCAATTCGTTGGCGGTCGGAAACTCCGCAAACCGGTAGCCAACATACGCATCGGTAAGCAGGTACTTCGGGTCGGAAGGATTGTTCTCGATCTTCTTCCGCAACTGCCGCACAAAGGTCCGCAGGTAATCCACTTCCTGGCGATAGTCAGGCCCCCACACGGCAGTCAGGAGCTTCCCGTAGGTCACGGCGCGTCCCGCGTGGGTCATCAGGTAGTACAGAATGTCGTACTCCTTGCGCGTCAGGTGGATCGACTGACCCGACTTGCTCACCGTGCGCCGGGTGGGGACCACCTGTATCTCCCCAATCGATAGCGGCGCGTCCTCATTCCGCTCGGGTGCCTGCGCCCTCCGCACCGCCGAGCGCATGCGCGCCACGCACTCGCGCACGCTGAAGGGTTTAGTGATGTAGTCATCGGCGCCATTTTCCAGCGCCTCCACCTTTTCTTCCTCGCCGTCCACCACCGTCAACATCAGGATGGGCAGCCGCGGTGTAACCGACCGCAGTTTGGCCAGCGTCTTCATGCCTCCCATGCCCGGCATATTCATGTCCAACAGCACAACATCGAATGTCTGCGACTGCACCAAGTGCAGCGCCTCCTCTCCGCGCGACGCCTCGGTGGTCATAAATCCCATCTCGTTCAACGGCGTGCGCAACGCTCGCCGAATCGATGGTTCGTCATCCACCAGCAGTACGCGGGTGGCCGTGGTTTGGGGCAGGGTGCTCATGGGCGAACGCCTCCTTGCGGGACGGTTGGCAGGGACGCGTAGAACGTAGTTCCCTTTTCAATGTCACTGGTGACCCACACGTACCCGCCCTGGGCCTGGGCCGTGCGCTTGGCTACCGATAGGCCGATCCCCGTGCCAGGCACCCGGTTCGATGCCGCCGACGAGCGGTAAAACCGGTCGAAAACCCGCTCATAGTCCTCCGGTGGAATTGTAGGCCCAAAACTGCGCACCGAGAAGATCACTTCGCTCGCGTGCTCGGCGGCTTCGATCGTTACTTCTGTGCCGGCCGCTCCGTACTTGGCCGCGTTGTCTACATACTGAGTCAGCAACACCACCAGCAACCCCCGGTCGCAGCTCAGCGATAGATCGTCATCCGAGATCTCGATCCTCACCGTGACCTCCGCAAGCTGGTCCTTCAGGCTCGCCACGACATCCTCGATCAACGAGGCTACGGCGACTTTTTCCACTCGCGGAATCATCTCCGAAGCCTGTAGTCGGGCCGTCTTCAGCAGCCGCGTAGTCAGTCGCGTCAAAAGCTCCGCCTGCTCGCGAATCTGCGCGACCAGCCCCGCATGGGCCGGCGACAGCCCACCCATGGAGCTCAATCCCTCGCTGGCCGCGCCGATCACCGTCAACGGCGTCTTGTACGCGTGCGCCAGGCTGTCGAGCACCGTGGTCCGCAACTGTTCCGCGCGCCGTGCACTCTCCGTCCGGCTCTCGTTGGCAAACGAGTGGTAGCGATCGAACGTGATCGCTACCACCGAGGCTATCGCGTTGGCCATTGCACCCCGCGTCTCCCCGCGCAGCATCATCGCCCCAATCGGCAGATTGCCCATGTGCAGCACCCTCCGGCTCAGGCCAATCTCTTCATCGTCGCTGATCGTGCCGAAGGTGCAGATGTTCTGCAGCGCATCTTGCAGATCGTCCGACCATTCCCCCACAGCATAAATTTCGCGCAGATCGGCATCGAAGATAGCGACCGATTCCGCCTCGAAGATGCTCTGCACCAGGGCCGCCAGCTGGTGTCCCGGCTTGCGTTGCGTGCCCAGTCGCGTGGTCTCCTCAATCAGAACGCACAAACGCTCCGCCTCGATCGGAAACGGGGTCGCAGCTGCCACTGGTTGCTCGGGGCCCCGGCCGGACGAAAACACGCGACGGAAACCGATCATTTGCACTCCGTCGGCATGTCCAAGCTCCTGCGTGCAGGATGCGGAATACCGGGAAAGTCCCCGTCCGGCTGCCAGGGAAAACTAAGTGGGAGGAGAGATGGCGTCTCCAAGGCTAATCTCTTCCAGATCGTCACCAGGCTGTCGCCCGGCCCTATACCAGAAGTCCAATGAAATTTGAAGAGTGTCTGGGGGAGATTCTACCACCCCTCCGTCAGAATTCATCCCGCATTGGCCGATTTGAGACAAAAGAGAAATCCTTAGGTTTTCTTTATGAATTCCTTATAACTTCCTTGCGTTCATAGAAGGTATCCGGGAGACAAACAATTCCCCGGCGACCCGCGAGGGCGCCGAAAAATGGGATCGCCAAAGCGCAGAAGCTATGGTGTCTCCCCGGAATGTCGAACTGTAAGCGATTTTCACGGAGGAACGGACCGAATGGATCTCAAACCCCACAGCGTTGTGCTAGGTATGGCAGGAGCAATTTTGTCTCTCGCCATTGTCGCGGGAGCTCAAACCCCGAGCGCCCCCCCACCCCCAACACCCGCACCGGATTCCGCTCCGGCCGCTGCTCCTGCGGCGGCAGCCGCTCCTGCACCGGCTCCAGTTTGGAGCGTCGGAACAATCGATTTCAGCGGCTACCTCGACGGGTATTACAGCTATAACGCCAACCGCCCGGCCAGAGTATGACCAACGAATAGTACAACTTCGACGATGCACGGACCAGTTCAATCTCGAAGCTGCAAAACTGACCCTCAATCACGATCCCGATCCGATCGGCGCCCACGCTGACATCATCTTCGGCCGCACCAACTCCTTCCTGCATTGCTCCTCCTGCGACCAGACCCTCAACTACATCGAACAGGCTTACATCAGCGTAAAGCCCCCCAAGGCCAAAGGATTTGAGCTGGACGCCGGCCAGTTCATCACCTCCGCCGGCCAGGAAGTGATCGAAACCATGAACAACTGGAGCTACTCGCACGGCTTGCTCTTCTCCTACGCCATTCCCTACTACCACTTCGGCATCCGTACCTCCATGCCCTTGAGCAAGGTCTGGACCGCCGGCGTCCAGGTGGTGAATGGCTGGAACGACGTAACCGCCAGCAACGGTGGCGTTACGGTCGGTATCACCAGCTCCTTGGTCAAGCCCAAGTACACCTGGAATGCCAACTACTACACCGGCCCGGAGAACGGCGGACTTCCCCCGCAGTACGCCGGTACGCAGAAGGGTTACCGCAATCTCTTCGACACCACCCTGCTGCTCACGCCCAACGCCAAGTTCAACGCCTACATCAACTACGACTATGGCCAGAACCGTATCCCGGCGTACCCGGAGCAAGAGTACAACGGCGAGGGCTACACCACCGTGACCATCAAGTCGATGGACCCCCATTGGCAAGGCATCGCCACCTCGGCCCGCGAACAGGTTACCGCCAACGCCGCAATCGTCTTCCGCTACGAGTACTTCTACGACAACCAGGGCTTTGCCACCGGAACCAACTACTCCGGCGACTACTACTACCAGACCACCTACAACAAGCTGAACATCGAGGAGTGCACCGCAACCTATGAGTACAAGTGGGTTGCAGGACTCCTGGTACGCGTGGAATACCGCATCGACTGGTCCAACAAGAAACTCTTCAACTACGGCAACGACGTCAACTACGGCTCCGGTACCCCAACCAAAGACGCTCAGAACACCGCGACAGTCGGCTTGATCGCCTTCTTCGGACCGAAGCGCTAACCCCTCCCGGCCGCGTCTTCAATGATTTGCAGGCGCGGCCGGACCGGGCAGTAAAGAAAGAGTAAAATCTTCACGAAATCTTCATGCGCCGCCATCAGACAATTGCATACCTACACCTTTGAACCACAGGAGACCGTTATGGCAGAAGCGAATCCGCCCCACAAATGCAGGACACACTCGGGCTGACCGGCTTGACCAGCAACGCTATGGCTCTAATCGCGCCTGGCGCCTTCCTTTGGCTCACCTTCTTCATCCAGGCAACTACCGGCGCTACGTCTCCTTCCATGTGGATCGGGATCTTCGCGGCGCTGATGCTCTGTCTGGCAACCGCCGTCTCCTATGCCGAGATCTCCAAGCTCTATCCCGGCACCGGCTCCAGCTACTACTACGCCGAGCAGGCCATGCTCTCCAAGGACAAAGCCTTCAAGTACGCCCGCATCTCCAAGTTCATCGTCGGCTGGGGCTCCCATCTCTACTACTGGGTTTATCCCGGCGTGATGGTGGGCGTTACCGGCGTCTTTGTCGGCTATGTCGTTGGCTTCCTCTATCCCAGCTTCATGAGCGGCTCCAACCCCGGACCGATCTTCATGGCGTTGGTCGCGGTCGTCTTTACCTTTCTGGTGGCAGCGATCGCACAACGCGGCGCCAATGCGTCGACCGCCGTCAACCTGGCCATCAATGTCGTGCAGATCTCGGCACTGGTGCTATTCAGCCTTCCTCGCCATCTCCTATCGCTCGCAGCATCCGCAGGGCGCCAAAGCATTGAACTACGACTCCAGCACGCTGGCCACCTACACCTACAACTTTGCTACCAAGCCGGACGGCACCATCATTCGCGATGCCAGCGGCAATCCGACTCCCCAACTGGGCAGCGACGGCAAGCCGGTTCCATTCACCATCGACTACTCCGCGTACGACTCGACCGGCAAGCTGTTCCAGGCCCACCCCAACGCCAAGTCGGTCGTCTCAATGCACAACTTCAATTGGATGATGATTCAGGCCACGGTCGCGATCCTGATCCTGGTCGGTTTCGAATCGGTGACCTCCATGGGCGGCGAGGCGAGGAACGCCAAGCGCGACATCCCGCTGGCGGTTATCTTCTCGCTCCTGATCCAGGGACTGGTGTGTTATCTCTTCGAATACTTTGCCGCCAATTACTTCCTCAACTCCGGGTACTCCATGCAGAGCGCGGCCGGCTCCGCAGCGCCCATCGGCGACATGATGATCATCATCGGAGATGCGCTGTTCGGTCAGGGCAACGGCAAGTACTTCATGCTGGCTGAAGCGGTCACCGTGTTCCTGGCGCTGATTGGAACCACCCTGGCCTGCATGAACACCGGCGCTCGCGTGACCTACGCGATGGGCAAGGACGACGAGGCGCCCGAGCACTTCGGAATGCTTCACTCGAAGACGCTCACCCCGCACCGCGCGGTGCGCACGCTCTCGTTCATCACCGCGTTCATCGGTGTGGTCTCGATCTCGCTGCTGTTCGGAGACGCATCCGCCCCGACCGACGCGACCATCGCTGCGCTGCCCCACAACATCTTCTCCAACGTGGGGTATCTTTCGCACGATACCCTGGCCGCGCTGCCCAACTCGCTGCTGATGATCACCCTGGTCTCCAACTTCGGCACGTTCATCCTCTATGCGCTGAGCTGCACGCTGTGCATGGTGGCCTACCACAGCCGTCCCGATTACAGCCTCTTAAAGCACACGCTGATTCCGCTGTTTGGCGTTCTCGCCAACCTCGGTTGCATGGCGTTCTATCTGATCGGACCCTTCCTGGGCATCGGTACCGCGAAAGAGCCGCTCGGAGCCCTCGATCATCGCATTCCTCTGGGGCTGCTACGGAGCCGTTCTACTTCCTGAAGTCGTCCAAGGCCAAGGGCAAGGGGGTGCTGCTTGCATCCAAAGCCGAGGCATAATACCTCCGGCAAATTGCCCGGCAGTGTCGTTGACGTCGATTGGATAAAACTCCGCCCCTCCATGTCGTACTGGAGGGGCGGATTTCCTTCGCCTGCACGAACATGCAACCACCCGGAACGACAACGGCCAAACTGGGCAGGGCGGTGAATCCCAATGTTGGATGTGGTCTTTGGACAGGCAAGCGACCCCGGCAGAGTACGCCCGCACAACGAGGACGCCGTCGGCTGCTACATTCCCCGATCGCCGCAGGAATCCCGTTCGCGCGGCTGGATGTTCGTCGTAGCCGACGGCGTCGGCGGGCATGGATCTCGGCGAAGTCGCCTCCGCCAAGGCGATCCAGATCGTCACCGAAGGCTTTGCCCGCGCCGCCGAGGGAGTCTCGCTGCCCAGCCTCCTGCCCCGCCTGATCCAGCACGCCAACTCCGCCATTCACGACGAGGGCCTCCATCCGGAACGCCGCGGGCGCCACATGGCCACCACCATCGTCGCCTGTGTCGCTCCGCCACGATCGAGCCGTCATCGTCCACGTCGGAGACTCCCGCTGCTACCAGGTGCGCGACGGCAAGGCCACCCAGCTCACCCGCGACCACACCTGGGTCTCCGAGCAGCGCAAGCTCGGCCTGATCACCGCCGCCGAGGCCGAGCGCTCGGAGAGCCGCCATGTGCTCACCCGCTCGCTCGGCCCAGAACTGTTTGTCACGCCCGATACCACCAGCGTCTCGCTCAAGCCAGACGACACGCTGGTGCTATGCACCGACGGCCTCTATGGCGGCATGTATCCCGAAGACATCGCCCGCATCGCCTCGCAGAACAAGGAGGCCGAGGCAATCGCGCAGCGACCTGGTAAATATGCCGTCGAAGTCGACGGTGCTTTATGTCAGCGGCAGATTCAATGCCAACCAGATGCATAGTGCAGTATCGTTCGTTTGTACACAATATGCAATTTGTGTCCATAAATTGGACTTGACGCCATGAGTATTAAAACGGACTGTCCACCAACGACGTTAGCAATAGGAAAATATTGTAGTGAACATTATGCGTACGGAACTTGAAACATCATCGTGGAACCCTCTTTAGAAATAAAGGTGTAGCCAACTCGTATTCAAATGGGCATTCCCAGGAAAGTTCAATGATGCTTCACGACACGGCCGCATTGCTGTAACAGTAGAGAAAATGCACCTAGCGTACACTGTAATCCGAAATGCGTCGATGCAACGAGGCTAAAGGATTATTGGAATAGAAAATAATGGAAGACTGATATAATTATGCAGGGTCTCTGTGGTAGTTTACCAGTTGATGTGTCCTCATAATGTACAATTAATTATTCCGCGCTCTTTGTGCACGGCGCGTAGCATTATTGTACACAAGAGTATGTACATACATAACTATGTAACAAGGCCCTCTGTATATCAGGCCCAGCAGCCTGTGCCCATAGCAAAGTTTGCGGAGTCCCAGAAGCAGGAACGCAGCATCATTTTTCGCGAAAGCAAATAACAAATTGCGCAGACTAACGTGCAATGCCTCGCAAATGCTGCGTGTTCGGATGCACGACAAACTACAAGAACGGAGAGAAAGGGTCCGTATATCGATTTCCTGTGGACGAAAGTGAACGCATGCAGTGGATCCTAAGCTTACCTAATCGCGATTTTACATGGTCGAAAAACAAGGCTGTTTGCGCTAAACACTGGCCGGAAGATGTCGCAACAAAGGTGGCCAAAGGCGGAGCTTTAGTGCCAGTGGCGGCGCCGTCAATTTTTCCGAACGTACCTGCATCTTGTGTGCCGCGGAAGCAGCCGAAGGCGCGCGCAAACAATACACTTACGGTACGCAACGCACATGATGACGAGCTGCCGAAGTTCTTAGCAATGGACAAGCTGGACTACGCGACGTGCACTGCATCGCTGACCGCAGCCTACCCCGACTTCATCATATTTTTGACGGCGCTAGAGCTGTGCATATATTCGGACAGCAGATTCGGTCCCATTCACACCTTTTCGATATTCGTGACACGATCTACAGGTGAGTTTAAGTGTTATCGCGACATTGCGCAAGTTAGCGTACCGTTCCTACGCAGCGCGATAACTACATACTCCGAAATCGACGCTACTGTGAACTTCTTACGTAATTTCGAGCACGAGAGTGACAAGAATTCGTTCGTTCTTCGACAGGTTCATTTGCTAAACGAAAAACGGTATCAGTTGTCCGACTTTACGCTTGCTTTACGTTTACGTAGTTTCGGCTGCGCTGTTTACGAAACACTGCGTACGTTTCTCGTTCTGCCCAGCCTAACGCTGCTTCGTCAAATTACTCGTAGTGTGAGCGATCTGAGTGACGGCGAGTACTTACGCAAGCTGTTCGAGGGAGTGCCAGAGCAAGGCAAAGCATGCCTCTTACTTATCGACGAGGTATACGTAAATCCGGGTTACCAGTACGAGGGCAAGGTGTTATTCGGAGAATCTGAAAACCGCCCGGGTGAGCTGGCGCGTACCATGCTGGCCGCTTACGCTGTTAGCATGTTCGGCGGTCCACGCTGTGTGCTTCGTATAAT
>CAWBFL010000122.1:0-36500 GCA_963787905.1 uncultured Acidobacteriaceae bacterium
GCATTTGGCACGATGGGCGCGAAGCTGATGGCGGGCGCCATCCTCATCTCCACCTTCGGCTGCGTCAACGGCATGCTCCTGGCTGGGGCGCGCGTGTATTACGCCATGAGCCGCGACGGGCTGTTCTTCAAGGGCGTGGCAAGCTGGGCCAGCCCAGCGGCGTGCCGGTGAATTCGCTGTGGGTGCAATGGGCGTGGACCTGCCTGCTGTGCCTCTCGGGCAGTTATGGCCAGTTCTGGACTACGTGATCTTTGCGGCGCTGGGATTTTATTGCCTCACCATCCTGGGGCTGTTCGTGCTGCGGCGAACCGAGCCGGATGTCCCGCGGCCGTACCGGGCCTTCGGATACCCGGTGCTGCCCGCGCTCTATATTGCGATGGCCGCGTGGATTTGTGTTGTACTCTTGCGTTACAAACCCCAGTACACATGGCCGGGTCTGATCCTGGTGGTGCTTGGCGTACCGGTATATCTGGTGTGGAAGCGGTGGGCACTGCGGAACCAGCCCAGAACAGTTAGACAACAAGGGAGAACCAACGGACGCATGGCCAATCTACTGGTGACGAAGCCGCTGGACACCATCCTGGGTGAAGCCGCCGAAACCGGCAGCCACACGCTGCGGCGAACGCTGGGGGCTCTCAACCTGATCACCCTGGGCATCGGCGCGATCATCGGGACGGGCATCTTCGTCCTCACGGGCGTGGTGGCCTCGGGTTACTCCGGGCCGGGCGTGGTGTTCACGTTTATCATCGCGGCCATCTGCTGCGTGTTTGCCGGACTGTGCTATGCGGAGTTCGCGGCGATGATCCCCGTGGCCGGATCGGCATACACCTATGGTTACGCGACGCTGGGCGAGATCTTCGCCTGGATCATCGGCTGGGACCTGGTGCTGGAGTATGCATTCGGGGCGGCGACTGTCTGCTCCGGGTGGAGCGGCTACGTGCTGAGCCTGGGCCAGGACTTCGGACTGCGCCTCCCCCCGGCGCTGGCGGGCGTTCCCGGCTCGACGTTTGTGCAATGGCAAGGGCACTGGGAGCTGCTGAATAACGCGCTGAAGGAAAAGCTCGCGCTGGCGCATATCGATCCGGCGATGTTGCCGCAGCAGCACGGCGTGTTCAACCTGGTCGCGTTCCTCGGTATCATGTTTGCGACCACGGTGCTGATCATCGGCATCAAGGAATCGGCCAACTTCAACAGCTTCATCGTGGTGGTAAAGGTCGCGGTGCTGCTGGTGTTCATCGGCGTGGGAGGGTATACGCTGGTCACCCGTCCCGAACTGCTGAAGGCCAACTGGCATCCCTTTGTGCCGCCGAACCTGGGCGGTTTTGGGCAGTTTGGATGGTCAGGTGTGTGCCGCGGCGCCGCCGTGATTTTCTTTGCGTACATCGGCTTCGACGCAGTGTCGACCGCAGCGCAGGAATCGAAGAACCCGAAGCGGGACATGCCAATCGGGATCCTTGGCTCACTGGCCATCTGCACCCTGCTCTACATCCTGGTGGGGCTGGTGCTGACCGGGTTGGTGAACTACAGGAATCTGGGCGTGCCGGACTCGCTGGCCGTGGGGATGGATGCAACCGGGTTCAAGTGGGGCTCGCTGCTGGTGAAGATTGGCGCGCTGGGTGGGCTCACCAGCACCATGATCGTCATGTTGCTGGGGCAGAGCCGGGTGTTCTTTTCCATGTCGAAGGATGGGCTGCTGCCAAAGATGTTTTCCAGCGTGCATCCCAAGTTCCGCACCCCCTGGATTTCGTCCCTGACTGTGGGCCTGGTGGTGGCGACGTTTGCGTCGCTGATTCCGTTGGCCAGCCTGGGCGAGATGACCAGCATCGGCACGCTGCTGGCATTCATCATCGTCAGCGCCGGGGTGTGGGTGTTGCGCAAGCGGAGTCCGGAGCTGGCGCGGCCGTTCCGCGCGCCATGGATGCCGCTGACGCCGATCCTCGGCATCGGGTTCGCGCTGTTGATGATGGCGTCTCTGCCCTTGATTACCTGGATCCGTCTCGTGGTATGGCTGCTGCTCGGCCTGGTGATCTACTTCTTCTACGGCCGGAGACACAGCAAGGTGCAGATCACCTGGCTGTTGGCTGAGGGCATCGAAGAGCAGATGGGGCGCGCTCAGTTGGCGCTGGACGCAAAGGACCACGAAGAAGGCCCGAAGACCTAGAGCGGCCCGGCCGGGAGGGTGACGCTGTCAACCACCGATGGATCGTCCCGCAGGCGCAGGGAATACTGCGCGCCGGTCGGCGGCGGGACCTGTAGCAAGGTGCCGACGAACCCGGCGGGAACGTGGGTAGGATTGGTGAACGCGTCGTCGGTGGCGATGGAATCGAGGAAGTAGAGGCCGGCGCCGGTGAGGGTGCAGGGCGCAGGCGGTGCGGCTGGCGCAGTGGATGGGCTGGAGGCTGCGGCCGCGGTCGCAGCTGGTTCTGGGCCGGCCGGTGCGGAGGCCGAATCCGCCGGCGACGCGGGATTCGCTGCAACATCGGTCGTGCCCGCAGTTTCGGCGGGGGTGGGCGGAGTGATAGCGCCGACCGGCGCCGATCGCTTCGCCGAATGGACCGGGAGTGCGGGCGCCGCAACCGGGCAACTGAGGCCGGTGAATGCAGGCAGGCGGACCAGCGTAACCAGCGGAAGCCATTCGCCGGTGGTGCCGTCGGGAGCGACTGCACGCAGTCGGACAGGACCGAAGGCCGAAGGGCCGAACGCCTTGAGCGGCTGCAAAGTCGCGAGCAGGGTCTGCGGATCCTCCAGGATGAGCGAACCGGAGTCGACGCTGAGACGAGTATGCAGCGAGCCGTCGGGGCTGGCGATCTCGATTGCCCCGGAGCGCGGAAACGGCTTTGCAGACTTCATCGAAAACATGAGGACATCGCTGACGGGCAGGTCGGTTTCGCTGCCTAGCCGGATGTGGAACGCGGTCTTCGCCTCCGTGTCCGGCGGGACATCGGCGCGGCTGATCAGGGTGACAGAAGGACGCGCCGGTTCGACGGTAACGGGCAGGTGGAGGGTGCGTCCGTCCTGGAGGGCGACCTCGGCGATCAGGCTGTCGCCTGCGGGCGGCATCGGGGCCTTCGATTCCGCGAGCAGCGTCAGAGGCAGCTCGGACTTGCCGCCCGGCTGCGGAGCGGGACCCGTTCCCTGCCCCGCAGGCTTGAAGGTAAGTCCGCCGAGCGCGACCTGGCGGACCTGATCGAGACTGGTTCCGATCAGCGTCGCCGTGGCGTCGCCCGCATGGAAGCTGATTGCGTCGAGCTTGGCCGGTGCGCTGTAGGAGATCAGGCTTACGGTTGCAGGCTTCGATTCGCCAAACTGGCGGATGTCGAGATGGAGCGCGCCGGAGTCGTGTACAGGGAGATCCAGCGTGACTTCGACGGAATTGGGCTTGTCGGACAGCTTCCACTCCACCTTGCTCTGCTTGGCGGAAGAGGGATCGAACGCAATGCTCTGAATACAGGCGGTCCCGGTCGAAGCGATCAGGATGTGCTGGTCCTTCCCGGCGATCAGCGGATCGTCTCCGGTCAGCTTCCAGTCCTTTCCGGGAGTCTCCTGCAACGGCATCGTCGGACCGGTGAAGGTCTCGAAGCCCCATGCCCCTTCGACGGTGCCGGTGAGCTCCGCTCCGGTGTCAGCCTCCGGTGCGGGCGCGACTGGAGCGGCGGCTTGGTTTTCCGCAGCCGGATCGCTGGCATCGACCGGCGAAGTAGGCAGATAGACTTTGACCGGCAGATTGGCGAGGGCGCGGCGCTTGGGCAGTGTGGCGAGCACCAATCCACCGCGAAACGCATCGGCCGTGAGAGGAATGTCCTGCTTCTCCTGAGCCTCGGGTTTGGCGCCGGCCGGATAGTTCAAATGCAGCACCAGATCGTGCGCGAAGCTGGTCGAGAAGACCAGCGGCGCCCCTTCCACCGGGAGAACCACGCCGGGCTTCTGCAGGCACTCGACCTGCTTCGGATTTGCAGCGCGCAGCGGCGGAGGGATGGTCGGCTGGACCGACGGCAGGCCGATCACGATCACCGACTTCGGATTGTGAAATGACGGCGGCGTGTTCAGCCGCAGATTGAGCGATTGCTGCTGCGGGAAGGCGATGGCGGGAATGTACTGGTACTGCGCGGTGTGCAGCGAGCCCATGATGTGCACAAAATCGACGATGGTTCCCACATACGCGGAGTAGACGCCCCCGCCCGCGAGCTGCGTGTTCGCGGCCGTGCCGATCAGGCCGGCGCTGGCATTTCCGGTCAGAGCGTCGACGATGGACTGGCCGTGGCCGTCGTCGAGCAGCATCTGGCCGCCGGTCTGCGTAAAGCACGTATATTGCTGGTCCGGCGGAAGCTTGGTGCAGGCGTCGTTGGGTCGCAGCGCGAGCGTGGCGGCGATCAGGTTGGAGCGCTGCTGCAGTTGTTTCGGGTCCGCCGCCTCTGTGGGCGAGAGCTGGCGCATGGAGGCGATGTACTTCTCAATCCTGCCCTGCTCGAAGCCGGCAGCCGCCAGGTCCTGCGAAGCGCGCACGAAGATGCCCGGACGGCCCTGCACCGCCGACCGCAGCGTACTGAAGTCGCCGCCAGTGACCGGCGCGAGGAAGAGCACGGCCTGTTCCGCCTCGTTGGGCACGGTGACTTCGACGCCCTCCTCGCGAACTCGCTTGTCCCAGGTGTCGACCCGGATGAACCAGTTGTCAGGCGGCGGGTTGGTGGTGCCACGCAGGAAAGCCAGCACCATCAGGTAGCGGATGGACTGGGTGGGGGGCAGGTCCGGGTGCAGCCACAGCCGGTCTCCGGATTGCAGATTGGGAACGGATGCGATGGGCAGCGTCACTCCGGCGCGGGTGACGCGGATCTCGACTTTGGGCCCCATCAGATCGAAGCGGGCGCCGTCGGCGCGGGCTGCGGGTGCCCCGGCAGTTGCCATCATTGCGACCATGCACGCAATGTGGATCAATGGAAAATGAATCGCCGAGTTGCGAGATTCCCGGTGGGGAGAACCCGCTTTACTGTTTGCCCTCAGGTGGCGAAGCTTGACCATTCTTCCATGTTAGACGTTCGCGGACGCCGATGCGTCGCTTGGCCGCGTGCCCGATATGCTGCCAATGTATAGGTGCCCGGGTGCCAGCCCGTGTACGTATCTTCATGCGCCGGCCCCATTTCGCGTGGTAGCATTCGCTGGTTCGTCTTCCGCGGTCGCGGCAGGCGATGCTACTTGCAGTCCGGGCCCGCAGAACGTGTCCCGATCGCCGGCCGCCTAAAACACGGCGCGGGCGGGACATGGAAAAACTCTCAGAAAGAAAAGGTACGCCCATGCCCTTATACAAACGCTGTATCGCGGAAATGTTCGGAACCTTCTGGCTGGTCTTTGGAGGCTGCGGCGCAGCCGTGCTCGCCGCCGCCTATCCTGGGCTCGGCATCGGATTCGCCGGGGTCGCCCTGGCCTTCGGACTAACCGTACTGACCATGGCCTTCGCCATCGGGCACGTCTCCGGATGCCACCTGAACCCGGCCATCTCAGTCGGCCTGGTCGTGGCCAAACGCTTCCCCATCAAGGAGCTTCCCGGTTACGTGGTCGCCCAGGTGTTGGGGGCGATCTTCGCCTCCGGAGCCCTGTATGAGATTGCCATCGGCAAGCCCGACTTCGTCCTCGGTGGTTTTGCCACCAATGGATACGGCGCCAGCTCGCCCGGCCACTACTCGCTGGCCGCATGCTTTCTCTGCGAGGTCATCTGCACGGCGTTCTTCCTGCTGGTCATTCTCGGGTCGACCGACGTGCGCGCTCCCAAAGGCTTCGCCCCCGTCGCCATTGGCCTGGCCCTCACCCTGATCCACCTGATCTCGATCCCGGTAACCAACACCTCGGTCAACCCGGCTCGCTCCACCGGCCCCGCGCTCTTCGTGCACGGAGCAGCCATCTCGCAGCTCTGGTTGTTCTGGGTCGCGCCGATCCTGGGAGCGATCGTCGGCGCAATCATCTCCAACGTCTTCTTCGCGGAACCGCAGGAACCCATCCGCGAAGCCATGTCGAAATAGCGAAAAACCCCAAACCGCGCAGCCCCACCATCCTCCGTGACACTGGATCGTGGGGCTGTTCGTTTTAGAGTGCCCCACCCAGCAGCTGCTTCAACGCAGCCACATACCTCGCCAGCGCCTCGCGTCCCGCCGGAGTCATGCGATACAGCGTTTGCGGCTTGCGTCCCGCAAAGCGCTTCTCCATGGCCACGTAGCCGGCTTCTTCCAGCTTCAGCATCTGCGCGCCCAGATTGCCATCGGTCGAGCCGGTCTTCAGCCGCAGCCAGGTGAAGTCCGCCTCTTCCACGCCGATCAGCAGCGACAGCACCGCCAGCCTCAGCTTTCCGTGAACCACCGGATCGAGTTCCGGGAGTTCAGGCATGATGTTGCACCTGACCCTGCACCAACGCCGCCGCCCTCCGCCGCTCCAGCATCATCGCGTACAGGCCGAACAGGATCATGCCGAAGAACGCAGCCGCCAGGAAGATGAAAAGGACCTCGTTCCGCGTCTGTGAAGAAAAACAGGGCGATGCCGCATCCCCACCAAATGAAGGCAACCAGCCCCTGCACGCCCCAACGCAGAATCCCCGCGCTGGTTCCATGCGCGAGCCCGACGAAGAAGAATACCGCGGCATAGTACGCAGGCTGATTGCCATGGCCGCTGGCGCCCGCCGCAATCACGTAGAGAATGATGGCGACGCACATGGCCTGCCAGACCACCCCAACGCTTCGCCCACGATCGTTCCCGATAATGCCCATCGCGCGCATCCGGCGGAATCTGATAACGCCGACAAGGATGCCGACCGTAACGGAGACGGGCCAGGCCCACTCCTTGAAGGGCAGGAAGACCACCCACCCCATCGCCGCGAAGTAGATCAGCCCCCACATCACAAAAATCCAGCCAAAACGCGCGGTCGACTTTCGCCCCTCCGCAATCATGGTTTCCATCAACTCGACGCGCTGCAGCAGCTCGTCACGCGCGGTTTCATTATCCGGCACAGGATTTGTCATTTGATCCTCCCTCTTGAACATTACTCTGCATTATAGAGTACTCTATGTCAAGAGAAATCTTCTGCATGGGATCCACGGAGGATGCCCCGTGTGGATAAACATAATTGAATGTGTTGGATAGCCCTAGCGAATTTTCTCCGGGTCCCAGTTGTCGGTGCCGGCCAGCCAGGCCTTGGTCGAATACTTGGCGAGGTCGGCGGACGTAATCTGCTTGCTGGGAGCGATACGCTTGGCGGTATCGCCGGCCATTCCATGCGAGTTGTACTCTTCGTAGTCGCTGGTGGCCAGCGCGCCGTTCCACTCCTTCCAACCGGCTGGATCGAGCGGAGCTTTGAAGTCGGTGTTGAGGAACACCACCGTGGAATAGGGTCGCCACGGCCGGCCCAGCAGGATGTCCCCCGATCCAGGGTCGCCGGTGACGGTGCAGTCGCGGAAGACGTAGCCGGAGTCTTCGCCGGGGCGGACCCGGCTTTGCGCCGTGATGGTATCCATCACATGCGGCAGGGTGTGGATATCGCAGCGGTTGAAGACGGCCTTGGCGTCGCCGAAGATGAAGTCGACGTGACCCTCGATGTAGCAATCGGTGTAGTACTCGCGCGCGGCGTGGCAGGTGCCGGCGTCGCCCGGGGCATGGCAGAACCGGGAGTCGGCGTAGAGCGTGTCCTGGAATCCGAGGAAGCGCACCTTGCGGAAGACCTCGCGGTCGCCGGTGACATGCAGCGCCACGGCCTGCGAGCCCTGGTTGGAGCGGGTGTGATGCTTCTCAAAATCGTTGGCGATGGTCAGGTTCTCCGCGAGGAAGTCATCGCCGGTCAGCATCACGGTGGCCGACCTGCCGGTGCCAAGTTGGCGGCCGTCGGGGCCGGGCGTGCCGGCGGAGTTGTCATAGACCAGGACCACATCCTCCGGAGTCTTTCCCAGGCCGCGCAATTCAACGCCGTTGGCGCTGATGGTGATGAGGTTGCGGTACTCGCCCGGCTTGATGTTGATGCGCACATTACCGTCGGGAGCGGAGTCGACCGCTTCCTGCACGGTCTTAAACTGGCCGGAGCCATCCGCCGCGACAACCAGGGTCTTCTTCCTGGTGGCAGGCGACTTGGCCGGCGTTGCTGCCGGAAGCAGCGCCAGGATGACTGCGGCGGCCGCGCCACGCGCAAGCCGAAACCGGTGCCAGGCTCTCACGATTTCCCTCCGCGTCCAGCCATTGGACTCGCGAGCCAATATACGCCGACGAAGCGGAGACAGAACAGCCGCCGTGGTCAGGTCCGCGGTTCGGCGGCGAGCTTGGGGAACCACTGCACCTGGCTGGCCTGCGCCGCGCCAAGCACTACCAGCCCGAGAACGACGCTGGCGGCCGCGGCCACCTGCGCGTTGCTCATGGTCTGGTGGAAATAAAGCTTGGGATTGATGCGCACAAACTCGACCAGGAACCGCCCGATGCCGGAGAGCACCAGGTAGAGGCCGGTCAGCCAGCCCACCGGCTTGCCCGTGTGCCCAGCTTCCACAGCATCCAGAAGACGACCAGCGAGAACAGCAGCTCGTAGATGGGCGTAGGCTGCACCAGCGCCGTGGGCGGGATGGGCGGCACCAGCGCGCGATGGTATTGGTCGGGGCCATTCATCATGTGCACGCCCCAGGGCAGCGTGGTGTTGATGCCGTAGTCGCCGTCGCCGGCCAGCAGGCAGCCGATGCGGCCCATGCCATAGCCGATGGCGGCCGCGGGCGCAGCGAGGTCGAGCATGCGCACGGCCCCCACGCGCGCGCCGGGCACCGGCCCGGGGTCGTCGATGGACTTCCAGTCCGGGCCCTTTGAAGCGCGAGAAGTGCCCCAGCACCATCAGGACGGCGATCCCGGCGGACATGCCGCCGAACCAGGCAAAGCCGTCGCGGAACCAGCTCCAGAAAGCCAAGCACAACGTCGAGCGGGTGATGCCAACCCGGCCGGGCGATAAACTGCCAGCGAAGTGCAATTCGCGCAGGTTCTGCGGCTCGTGCCACGCCTTGGCGCCCACGACGCCGAGAATCACCACCAGCGCGACCACGTTCAGCGCGTCCGCGTCCACGCCGTTGCGGAGAAGTTCTTGTGCAGCACAACCGTCGCCGGCGACCGCTGCCAGCCACAACAGCAGCCCGAACATGCCAAGATGCATGGGGCCAAAATTCAGATAAGGGTACATAAACCTCGCTTCTTCAAGAAGTATATCCGCCGCAAGAGCTTCTCCACCGGCCGCGGCCGCGCTTCCCGCAGGCCGCACTCGACCGCTGGCCCGCGCTTACGCTACCCTTACCCCATGCCGACCAGTACCCTCGCCTTCCCGCCCGCCGCCCAGATGGAGTTCTTGTCTCCTCCGCCGAGATTGCCGAGCGCGTGGCGGAGATCGGCCGCCAGATCACGGCCGACTATGAAGGCCAGAGCACGGGCCATCCGCTGGTGCTGATCGGCGTGCTGAAGGGCGCGGCCATCTTTCTCTCCGACCTGGCGCGGGCCATCTCGATCGACAACACGTTCGACTTCGTGGCCGTATCGAGCTATGGCCGGGCGCGGGTGTCGTCGGGCGCGGTGAAGCTGATCAAGGACATCGACAACCCGATTGAAGGCCGCCACGTGATCCTGGTCGAGGACATCCTGGACACCGGGCTGACGCTGAGCTACCTGCGCGGGCTGATGCTGCAGCACAAGCCGGCCTCGCTGAAGATCGCCACCTGCCTGGACAAGCCCAGCCGCCGCCTGGTGCCGATCGAGGCGGACTACGTGGGGTTCAAGATCCCCAACCAGTTCGTGATCGGCTATGGGATGGACTACTGCGGAGGTCTACCGCAACGTGCCCGATATCCGGATCTTTCCCAACGCCGCGGGACACTGAGCCAACTGCGACACGGATCAGGCCGCGGCCAGGAAGGTCGCCTTACTGACCGCCCTCTTTCTGGTGTTGCAGGATGGCGTCGACGTTAGTCTTGTCCACCAGGGTCACGCCGGTATCGATGAACGCCGGGAACGAGGCGTAGGGATCGAGCGAGTAGTCCTGCGCCAGCGGCTTCACTGGGTAGTGATAGACATCGTCCAGCGCCTTCAGTCCCAGAAACGCCATCGTGAAGGGCTTCTGCGAGATGGTGGAATCGATGGTTCCATCTTTCACCAGCTCCAGCGTGGGCTGCGTCCACGTCCATCGCCACCAGCAGGGTCCCGTTGGCGCCGACGCGCTTGAAGGCCTCACCCACATCTTTGCCCGAAGTAGATTCGAGGCAAACGATCGCGTCAACCTTCGCGGCCCCGGTGCGCGCGAGGTAGTCGCGCGTCTGGTCCATGGCCAGGCCGGAATCCCCCTTCATGTCGAAAACTTCGACCACCTTGATGCCGGGATAGTTGGCGAAGACATCCTTATACCCCTTCAGCCGCTCCTCCAGATTGGGCTGGCCGGCGATGGAGAAGAAGACAACGTTGCCCTTGCCGTTCAACTTCGCGGCCACGCGCGCTCCGCCCAGGCGTCCCGCCTGCAGATTGTTGGTGCCGATGAAGTAGAGCCGATGGCTCTGCGGCGCGTCCGAGTCGATCGTGATCACCGGAATCCCGGCCGCAACTGCCGCGTCGATTTCGGGCTGCATCAGCTTCTCGTTGGCAACCGAGACCAGGATGCCTGCGGGATTCAACGCGACCACCTGGCTGAAACTCGGCCACCTCGTCCTGCGGGTCGAAGCCATCCGGGCCGCGCATGTCGACCGTGACGCCGTACTGGTCCGCAGCTTTGGAAAACCCCGCCCACGCCGATTGCCAGTAGGGATGCTTGACGCTGGCCGCAACCAGGTAAAAGTGCTCGCTCTTGCTGTGCCGCAAGCATCCCGCCCAGCACAGCGCCACAGCGCTCACCAGCATGAGTGCGCAACCGATTGGCTTTCTCATCCTTTCGATCGTCATCATCATCCTCCCGAAGAAACCATCCCGCCCGGCACTGCAAACCCTGGCCCGGCCACGCAGCCGCACCGGAGTGGAATTTCCGTGCGGGGCCAAATACTACTCCATACACCCCGGCGATGGCTCGACCCCAACACCATCTCCAGAGGTCCCGCCGTCCGCCACTCGACGTGTCGCGCCTGTATTCATCTTGCTCGCAAGGGCAACCTCAATCGTGTGATCTGCATCACCCGACCAGCTTGGTGGAAAATGCCGCGAGGATCGCTGCCGTTGAGCCAGCCGCGACCGGCCTATGATAGAAAGTAGCGGGCGGTCACGCGGCCCGGCAGGAGCACGCAACTCGAGATGAACACCACGCACCACGCTCTCCATCGCCGAACCTACCGCCTTCGACGCCGCCGCCTTTGCCACCCAAGCACTTTCGTCCGCCGCCGCGCTGGCCGCGGTGCTGGACCACACCCTGCTGAAGCCGGACGCCACCCGGGCGCAGGTGATCCGGCTGTGCCACGAGGCGGCCGAGCACCGCTTTGCCTGCGCCATGGTGAACCCGACATGGGTGGAGACGGCGGCGGAGACGCTGGCCGGCACCGGCGTTCCGGTGGGCGTGGTGATCGGCTTTCCGCTGGGCGCGACGCTGGCCGCATCCAAGTGCGACGAGGCCAAGCGGGTGCTGAAGCTGGGCGCGCACGATGTGGACATGGTGCTGAACATCGGGCTGCTGAAGTCCGGCGGCAAGGAAGATTACGAGGCGGTCAAGCAGGACATTCGCGGCGTGGTGGAGATTGCGCACGGCGCCGGAGGGATCGTGAAGGTGATCCTGGAGACCTGCCTGCTGAGCTTTGAGGAGAAACTGCGCGCGTCGGAGCTGGCGATTGCGCGCCGGCGCGGACTTCATCAAGACCAGCACGGGCTTCTCGTCCGGCGGCGCGACGGTGGACGACATCACGCTGATGCGTGGCGTGGCGGCACGCGCGCGGGAGTGAAGGCGTCGGGCGGAATACGGTCGCTGGCCGATGCGAGCGCCATGCTGCACGCGGGAGCGACGCGGATTGGCGCCAGCGCCAGCGTGAAGATCCTTGCTGAACTGGCGGGCCATGCGCCCGCGCCGGCCGTGGCCAGCGGCTACTAAACAACTCAGGCAACGCTTAACGCCGAGCCGCACCGATTGAACCGACAAACGCTCGCCTATTTCTGAATCCGATCGATGGGTTTCATCGGTGCAAATCGGTGTAAAGCATCGTTTGCTGAAGCCCTGCCTCACAGCACCCGCAGCACCACCAGCGTTTCGTCGTCGAAGTGCGCCGTGCCGGCCTGGAACTCGCCGACCGCTTTCAGAATCGCGTCGACCGTCGCCTGCGCCGAGTGGCAGGCCGACGGGTGATCGCGCAGCACGTCGGTCAAGCCGCTCGGTTCCGAACATCTCGCCCTCGGCGTTCTCCGCGTCCACAATTCCATCGGAGAAGAAAACCACAACATCGCCGGGCTTGGTCGCGATCGTGAGCTCGTCGTACTTCGCGTCGGGAAACAGGCCGAGCGGAAATCCCTCTGCCTGGACCGTCTCCACGGTGAAGCCTTCCGCCGGCCCGGCGCAGTCCGCCGAACTGGTAAGCGCGTGCCCGGCCGCTTGCCGGAAGGGTCCGTTGCCGATGCGACGATGTTGGTCACAAACAGCGGCTGCACCGAGCCGGCATTGGCAATCTGCAGCGAGCGCGTTTCATCGTTCCACACCGCCATCAGCATGGTGACGTACTGCGAATCGAGCTTGCGCTCCTGCAACTGGTTGTTCAACTCGGCCAGCAGTTCCGCGGGCGGCAGGCGGCGCGCGGCCAGCGAGCGCAGTATCCCCGACACCAGTGCCGCATACAGCGCCGCCGGCGCGGCTTTGCCCGAAACATCGCCCAGCACAATCGCAATCCGCTTGCGCTGCGAGCCCTTTTGCGGCGCGTTGCCGGATGCGCCGTAGTCGATGAAGTCGTACACATCGCCGCCGATCGAACGCGCCGGCAGAAATGCCGTCGCAATCTCCGCGCGCCGCGGCTGCGGAGGCGTCCCCGGCAGCAGGCGCAGTTGCACTTCGCGCGCCATCGCCAAATCCCGCTCCAGTCGCTGCTCCTCTTCGGAGATGCGCTGGTAGAGGCGCGCATTGGCGATTGAGATCGCCACCTGTGCGGCCAGCGTGGAGAGCGTGGTCTGATGCTCCTCGTTGTAGTAGTTCACGCGCGTGTGTTCGAGGTCGATAACGCCGATCACCTTGCCCTTGTAAATCAGCGGCACGGCCAGCTCCGAGCGCACCTCCGGGTTGACGACGATGTAGCGGGAGTCCTTGCGCACGTCCGGAGCCAGCACCGGAGTCCTCTGCTGCGCGGCGTTGCCGATGATGCCCTCGCCCAGCGTGACATTGTGCTCGCGGGTGATGCGCTCGCCAAAGCGCGAGCTGAAGCGGTGCTCCAGGCGCTCGGTGCGGTCGTTCCAAAGCAGGATGGTGAACATCTGGAAGTCGATGACGCGCTTCATCAAATGGCCAATGCGCTCCAGCAGATCGTCGAGGTCGAGAATGCTGGTAATCTCCCGCGAAATCTCGTTCAGCACCGTCAGCGTCTGCGCCTGGCGCGAGACCCGCGTATACAGCCGCGCGTTTTCGATCGCGATGGCCATGCGCGAGGCCGTCAGCTCCAGCAGCCGCTGGTGCTCTGCGGTGAAGTAGCCGGCCTGCTCCGACTGCAGATCGATCACGCCGATCACCCGGTTCTTCACCACCAACGGGACCGCAAGCTCTGACTTCACATTCGGGTTCGCGTCGATGTAGTTGTCGAGCGTACTCACGTCGTGGACCAGGATGGAGCGGCGCTCGCTGGCTGCCTGGCCGACTACGCCCCTCCCCAGCTTGATGCGCATCCGCTCGACTTCCGGCGTGTGCCCGGTCTGGAAGCGCATGCGCAAATCGCCGGTGCGGTCGTTCACCAGCAGGATGGCGAAGATACGGTAGTCGATGACCGCGCGCACCAGGTCGGCCACGCGATGCATCAGGGTATTCAGCTCCAGGGTGGTGTTCAGCGCGTCCGCGAAGCGCAGTCAGGAAGTCGACCTGCAGCGGCTCCAGGCGAATGTTCGGCAGCGACGGCAGCTCCACCTGGGCCGGCCGGTAATCGCCTTCAAACGACTCGGCTAAAGCGTCGGCGGGCGGGTTGGATGGGCGCGATGCAGTCATGGGGGACAGCCTGATTCTACGCGTCCGGACGCTGTGGATGGGACAGGCGGATTCGAGCCTGCACGGGCAGAATCCCCCCGGAACTGACCTGGCTCATTTCGCAACTTTTCACCGCCGCCCGCAGCAGCTATCATGGCGGGCATGTCCGCTACCCGGTTTTCTCGTCGCCGCCTTCTCAAGTCCGCCCTCGCCGCCGCACCTGCGGCCGCGCTTATGTCCAATGGACGAGCGCGCAGCCTCTTCGCCCAGTCGCCTGCCCCAATGAAGATTGCTCCCGGGCCCTTCAAGCCCACATGGGAGTCACTGACCGCCTGCACCACGCCGGACTGGTTCCGCGACGCCAAGTTCGGCATCTGGAACCACTGGAGCGCTCAGTGCGTCCCGGAGCAGGGCGACTGGTACGCCCGCAACATGTATATCCAGGGCAACCGCCAGTACGACCACCATCTGAAGACCTACGGCCACCCCTCCAAGGTGGGCTGGATGGAGATCGACAACCTGTGGAAGGCGGAGAACTGGAAGCCCGAGGAGCTGATGAATCTCTACGTCGCCGCCGGGGCAAAATATTTCTCCGCGCTGGCCAACCACCACGATAACTTCGACAACTACAACTCGCGCTTCCACAACTGGAACTCAGTGAAGATTGGGCCCAAGACGGACATCGTCGGCCGGTATGGCAAGCTGGCCAAGGAGCACGGGCTGCGCTTCGCCGTCACCAACCACTCGTCGCACGCATGGCACTGGCTCCAGGTGGCGTACGATTACGACCCCGAAGGGCCGCTGGCCGGCGTCCGCTACGACGCCTATACCCTGACCAAGGCCGACGGCAAGGGCAAGTGGTGGGAGGGCTTCGATCCGCAGGAACTCTACACTGGCCGCAACCTGGTGATGCCCGACGGGGTCACCACCATCAAGGAGGCCAACGCATTCCACGCCGCCAAGGATGGCCATTGGCACGAGGAGTACCCGGTCGAGAATCCAGCCTTCGCCGACAACTGGTTCCTGCGCACCCAGGACCTGGTGGATGCCTACAAGCCGGACCTGCTCTACTTCGACGACTCCGAACTGCCGCTGGGCATACGCGGCCTCGAGATCGCCGCACACTACTACAACGCCAGCATTCGCGACAAAGGCCACGTCGATGTCGTGCTGACCGCCAAGGACATCAAGCCCGAACACGTCGGCGCATTCACCCTGGACATCGAACGCGGCAAGACCAACGAAATCCTCGCCCAGCCCTGGCAGACCGATACCTGCATCGGCAACTGGCACTACGAACTCTCTCTCTTCGAAAACCACAAGTACAAGACGCCCAAGTCGGTCATCCACTCCCTGATCGACATCATCAGCAAGAACGGCAACCTGATGCTGAATATCCCGGTCAAGGGCGACGGCACCATCGACTCCGACGAGCGCGCCTTCCTGGAAGCCATCGCCACGTGGATTCCCAAGCACGGCGAGGCCATCTACGGCACGCGGCCGTTTGCCGTGTTCGGCGAAGGCCCGCCGGATATCGTCACCGGGCGGTTCAACGAGAAGAGCCAGCGCGCTTACACCGAGGAGGATGTTCGCTTTGTCCGCAAAGGCGAAACCGTCTACGCGTTCACCTTCGTCTGGCCCGCCACCGGCAAGTACCTCATCAAGACGCTGGCGAAGGGTTCGTCGGCGCTGCCAAGGCCGGTCCAGCGCGTCGAGCTGATCGGCGGCGGCCCGGTGAAGTTCGCGCAGGATGCCACTGGCCTGACGCTGACGCTGCCGGACAAGGCTCCCAACGAATACGCGTACGCCTTCATCGTCCGCACCTAAGGATCTTCCATCGCGAGGGGCCCGGATCGACACCGATTCCGGGCCCCAATTACCTTGCCCGTCCCTCTTCCGAGGCTCTCAATGATTCGACGCCCGATCACCCGCCGCCGCCTGCTCCAGTCCGCTCTCGCCGCCGCCCCGGGCGCTGCGCTCGCCTCGCGCGCGAACCGGCTGCTGGCGCAGGCTCCCGCGCCGCGCATTGCGCCCGGCCCTTTCCAGCCAACCTGGGACTCGCTGAAGACCTACACCACGCCGGACTGGTTTCGCGACGCCAAGTTCGGCATCTGGAACCACTGGTCGGCGCAGTGCGTCCCCGGCCAGGGCGACTGGTACGCCCGCCAGATGTACATCCAGGGCCACCGGCAGTACAACCATCACCTCGCCACCTACGGCCACCCCTCCAAGGTCGGTTTCATGGAACTCACCAACCTGTGGAAGGCCGAGAATTGGAAGCCCGACGAGCTGATGGACCTCTACGTCGCCGCCGGGGCCAGGTACTTCACCGCGCTCGCCAACCATCACGACAACTTCGACACTTACAACTCCCGCTACAACCCGTGGAACGCCGTCAGCATCGGGCCGAAGAAGGACATCGTCGGCATCTACGGCAAGCTCGCGAAAGAGCGCGGCCTTCGCTTTGCTGTCTCCAACCACGGCTCGCACGCGTGGAACTGGCTGCAGACTTCCTACAACTACGACGCCGAAGGTCCGCTTGCCGGCGTCCGCTACGATGCCTACACGCTGACCAAGGCCGACGGCAAGGGCAAGTGGTGGGAGGGCCTAGACCCGCAGGACCTGTACACCGGCCGCAATGTGGTGATGCCCGACGGCATCAAGACCGACGCCGAAGCCACCAAGTGGCTGCATGACAACGACGAGAAGTGGCACGAGGACGTATCGCTCACCCACCCGAAGTTCGCGGAGAACTGGTTCCTCCGTGCCCAGGACCTGGTCGACAGCTACAAGCCCGACCTGCTCTATTTCGACGACTCCGAACTGCCCCACGGCATCTACGGCCTCTCCATCGCCGCCCACTACTACAACACCAGCGTCCGCGACAAAGGCCGCGTCGACGTCGTACTCACCACCAAAGACACCCGCCCTGCTGAGGCTGGCGCCTTCACCCTTGACATGGAGCGCGGCAAGAGCGACCAGATCCTCGCCCAGCCCTGGCAGACCGATACCTGCATCGGCAACTGGCACTACGACATCAGCCTGTTCGAGAAGCACGGATACAAGACACCCACCTACGTCATCCACTCGCTCATCGATATCGTCAGCAAGAACGGCAACCTCATGCTCGATATCCCGGTCACCGGCGACGGCCAGATCGACTCGGACGAACGCGCGTTCCTGGAGGCCATAGCCACCTGGATACCGAAGCATGGCGAGGCGATCTACGGGACCCGTCCGTTCTCGGTCTACGGCGAGGGCCCGCCGGATGCGAAGGCCGGGGAGTTCAATGAGCGCAACCAGCGTCCCTATACCGCCGAGGATATTCGCTTCACCACCAAGGGTGAGACGCTATAC
Source organism: uncultured Acidobacteriaceae bacterium (assembly GCA_963787905.1). GTDB lineage: Bacteria > Acidobacteriota > Terriglobia > Terriglobales > Acidobacteriaceae > Edaphobacter. Next base: position 17,456 of record CAWBFL010000122.1, read on the forward strand.
GCCTTCGCTCTCGGCTGGCCGGCCAACGGCAAGCTCGTCATCAAGACGCTGGCGAAGGGCTCATCGGCTCTGCCCAGGCCGGTCCAGCGCGTCGAACTCATCGGCGCCGGCCCGGTCAAGTTCGCGCAGGACGCCGCAGGCCTGAACCTCAGCCTCCCCGACCGAGCTCCCAACCCCTACGCCTACGGATTCATCATCCGCACGTAGCCCGGACAAGTCCCCGTTTTGAACGGGCGGGACTTCAATCCCGCCGTAGCTGCGCCGAAAAGGAACGCGGCTTCAGCCGCCGAAAGGAGTCCCCTAGGCGGTGCGGCGGCGTCCGGCCGCCAGTTCGCGAACATGGTTCAGGAAGATCGAGCGCTGCAGCTCATTCAGCTGCGACGTGTACGCCGCGATCTCCGCCAGGAACGGATCGGCGGTCAGCACGGCCGTCTCGTCGGAATGGCGGTTGTTGGCATCGCGCAGCAGCGACGCGATATCCACCTTCAGCGCGCGCGCCAGCCGGTCCAGCGAGCTCAGCGTCGGCATCGCCTTGCCATTCTCGATCTTGGAAATATAGGTGCGGGGGACGCCCATGCGCGCGGCGAGCTGGCGCTGGGAAAGATTGCGGACATGACGAAGATCGCGAACCGCGGTGGCGACCTGAAGTCCGTCCTGCTTCTCCGGCTGGGTCGGAACCAGAGCAATCTGCGCCGCTTCCGGCTCAGGCAGCTCGACTTCCAGACACTTCCGGCAGCGCCGGCACATTGCGTTGGCGGTGCGAAATTGCACCAGATTGCAGTGGTCGCAACGGAGTACTTCCCGCTGTTCGACGGGCGCCATCATGGTTGCCATAGGTTGTACTTGCGGGCGGACCCAGAGCAAGGACCGCATCACACGTCCGATAACTTCAGCCGAGTGGTGTGCCTAGAGTGACACTGGGGATCGAATCAGTCAAGGGGTATTGCCGAAGATTCCCAAAGAAAAAAGGAGAAAAACCGAAGTGGAACCATGGGAGTAAACAGACAAGTTGTCAGTTCTCCGTTGTCAGTTGTCGGACGCGGCGAGATGTACTCTGGCAGAGGCGGAGGAATTCGATGAGCTGCGAGAGCATTCGCGCGAGCGCGCGCTGGCATTGCTGGAGGAGTGGACCCAGGGGGAGAGCCTGCGCAAGCACGGCCTGGCCGTCTCCATCTGCACCGAAGCGTATGGCGTGATGGAGGCGGCGCGGCTTGGCCTCACCGGCGACGAGGCCGCGGACTTCATCGCCCTGTACGCCTGTGCCGGCCTGCTGCACGATATGGACTACGAGCGGCACCCGACGCTGGAAGAGCATCCCTTCATCGGCGTGGCTGCGCTGCGCGAGCAGGGATGGCCGGAGCCGGTGCTGCACGCCATCCTGGCCCACGCGGACTACTCCGGGGTGGCCTGCGAGTCTCATCTCGATCGGGCACTGTTCGCCAGCGACGAACTGGCCGGCTTTCTCGTCGCCTGCGCGCTGGTGAAGCCCACCAAGTCGATTCGCGACGTCGAGGTGAAGGGCGTGCTGAAAAAGATGAAGGACAAAGCCTTCGCCCGCGCCGTCAAGCGGGAAGACATCACCGCCGGCGCCGCCCTGCTCGGCCTCAGCGTCGAGGAGCACATCGGCAATTGCCTCGCCGCCATGCAGGCGCGCGCGGAAGAGCTGGGACTCGCAGGCAGCGGCTCAGGTAGCTAGCACATCAACGGATGCAACGCGCTGCACCCCCGCCTCCTCAAACGCCTGGTCGGTCGACAGCACGCTGCCGGGCAGGTTGACCGCCCGCGTCGCGTCCTCAATCACCAGGCACTCGAAGTCCAGCGCCGTCCCATCAATCGCCGAGTGGCGCACGCAGAAGTCATACGCCAGCCCGCACAGAAACAGCCGCTTCAACCCGCGTTCGCGCAGGTAGCCGGCCAGGCCGGTCGGCGTGACGTGGTCGTTCTTCAGTGAACGCCGAGTAGGAATCGATCTCGCGGCGAAAGCCCTTGCGCAGGATCAGCTCCGCATGCGGGACCGAAAGCCCGGGGTGGAACGCGGCGCCATGCGTGTCCTGCACGCAGTGATCGGGCCAGAGTGCCTGCGGACCATAGGGCGCGGCAAAATTGCTGTACGGCTCCGCGCCGGGGTGCGCGCTGGCGAAGGAGATGTGCCCATGCGGGTGCCAGTCCTGCGTCAGCACCACGTGTTCGAATCGCCGGGCCAGCGCGTTCACCACCGGGACAATCTCGTCGCCGCCGGCAACCGCCAGCGCGCCGCCGATCCTATTAACTGCGGGGCAAAAATCGTTCTGCAGGTCGATCACAAGCAGGGCGTCGGTAGGATGGATTTGCATTTCCTCCAGTTTGGCATGATCCCGGAAATTGCGGGAGGCGATTTTGCCGGCAGTCTTGTACGCTGGTGGGGTTTCAATCGGGGGCGGACGCAATGTCGCGGGTAACCCTATTCTCGCTGCTGTTGGCCCTGCTGCTGGGGGTGGGCATTCGCCTCTGGACGATGCAGCAGCGGGATGCCTGCACGCCCTACCTGGCAGGCGACCAGTCGGCGCAGAAGTCCGAATGGATCGTCTCGGGCACCCGCCAGATTGAGGTTCCCTGCTCCGATTGGTTCATGCGCCAGCCGCTGCGGGTGCAGCTGCTCTGCCTGCTGGACGTCGCGCTGGCGGTATTGTTCGTGCTGAATGCGTTGTCCGACATGCAGCAGTGGCTGGCGCTGCGGCGACAGCGTCCTCGGGCCTGACTCCACGTCGGCTCGCTGCGGAGCGCGGCGGATTCGGTAGACTCATCTGCATGAGCGAACATGCAAGAGGACACCATGTAAAGGGCGAGACCCGCGTCCGCGTGCGCTACGCCGAGACCGACCAGATGGGCGTGGTCTACCACGCGAACTACCTGGTGTGGTTCGAGGTGGGCCGGGTGGAGTTGATGCGGCAGCGTGGACTCAACTACAAGCAACTGGAGACGGAGCTCGGCTGCTGGATCGTCGTGGTCGAAGTGACGGCGCGCTACAAGGCGCCCGCCCGCTATGATGACGAACTGATCGTCGAGACCACGGTGAGCAGCGTGCGCGGGCCGATTATCCGCTTCAGCTACCGGGTTTTGCGGGCCGAGGACAAGCACCTGCTGTGCGAGGGCGAGACCGTGCACGTGGTTGTCGATCGAAACATGAAGCGGCATGCCGTCCCCAAGAAATATGCGGAACTTCTGGGCGCTGGCGCATCTCATGCTCATGTCTGACACTTCAGACGGAGTCGAGATGCATGAGCGAGACAGCGGGCAAGGTTGCGCTGATTACCGGCGCGAACAAGGGCATTGGGCTGGAGACGGCGCGGCAGCTGGGCAAACTTGGAGTCACCATCATCGTGGGTGCGCGCGACCTGGCCAAGGGTGAGCAAGCCGCGGAGGTATTGCGCGGCATTGGCGTTGACGCGCGGCCCATCAAGCTCGACGTGGTCAACGAGGCCGACCGTGCGGCTGCTGCGAAGTACATCGAAAAGCAATTCGGGCGCCTGGACATCCTGATCAACAACGCCGCGGTCATGCTGGACCCGCGCGGCAGTGGCGGCTGGGCCGAAAACGCGACCAGCACCACCCCGTTGAAGGTCCTGCGCGACACCTTCGAGACGAATTTCTTTGCCGTGGTCGCGCTGACCCAGACGCTGCTTCCGCTCCTCCGCAAGAGCGCGGCCGGTCGCATCGTCAACTTGTCCAGCATCCTCGGCATCGCTGACCCTGCACGCCACTCCCGGCTCGCCCATCTACGACGCCAAGACCTTTGCCTATGACGCGTCCAAGTCGGCGCTCAACGCGTTCACCATCCACCTGGCGCACGAACTGCGCGGAACCAGCATCAAGGTCAACTCGGCGCACCCCGGCTGGGTCAAGACGGACATGGGCGGCGAAGGCGCACAGATGGAACTGGTGGACGGTGCCAAGACCGGCGCGCAACTCGCCACGCTGCCGGACGACGGCCCATCCGGCGGCTACTTCCACATGGGCGAGGCGCTGCCGTGGTAGGTCGGAGCGCCTTCTCACCCCAGGCGCCTGACTGCACTGCGTCCTAGGCTTTCCGGTCGCGCGAGACTTGCCAGGCCTTGGCGTACTTCCAGCTGGCGTAGGTGGCGTGGTACAGGTGCAGCAGCAAGCCTTCGCGGCCATCCAGGAAGCCCAGGCGGAAGATGTAATTCCAGGCGAACCCGAGCTGAGGAATGAGCAGGACATTGCAGACGAAAGCCGGCCACGTGCGGCTCAGCTTGCCCGCGCTGATCAGCAGTTCGGAGCCGAGCGTGCTATAGCGGTCCATATGCTCAATGTAGCTTTCCAGCGTCGGGTAGGCGTGGTGGATCAGGTCGTAGTCGAGCGTGGAGGCGTGGCCGTCGAACGCGATGGTCTCGTGGACGGGACGGTTTTCAAACTGCGGGGTCGACGTAAAATTCGCCGCCGCGCGCCGGAACAGCCGCAGCTTGGGATCGGGATAGAAACCGCCATGCTTGATCCAACGGCCAAGAAAAAGGTTCCGGCGGCGAATATAGTACGCGTCGGCCGGCGGATTGGTGGGCAGCAGCGTCCGGATCTGCGTCTGCAACTGCGGGCTGAGCTCTTCGTCGGCGTCGAGCGAAAGGATCCAGGTGCCCGTGCACTTGGCGATCGCGGAGTTCTTGGACGCTGCAAATCCCTGCCAGTCCTCGTCAAATACTTTGGCATTGAAGGCACGGGCGATCTCGACGGTACGGTCGGTCGATGCGGAGTCCAGCACGATGATCTCGTCGGCAAACTGGACGCTGGCCAGGGTGCGCGCGAGGTTTGCCTCTTCGTTCTTGGTAATGATCGCGACGGAGAGCGTTTGCGGCGGCGACATTTGCGTCAAGTCCCCTCCCATGTGCCTGCGTTGGTGCAGCGATTCGGAGGTAAGGGCAAGAATTTGGAGGCCTACGAGATGCGCAGCATTCGGCCCAGGGCAGTGCCGCGTTTTTGGTGCATACTACCTTCGACGGGAAACACCGGCATTTGGCCGCAGTCCCCTCTGTGAATTGTTGAAGGTCGCTGGATCAACCCGGGCGATGGGTTGTCGCGATCAACGACAGTCTAGCGGATGACGCGCGCGCGCGATACAGCAAATCGTCCGCGGAAGGTTACGGATTGGAGAACCGCCGGTCCGGCGCCTGATTCACTCGAGCGTAATCGATGGGTCGCCCAGATGCTCCCGCAGCAGGCGCTGGGTGAGCGGAATCAGTGCCTCGCCGGTCTTGGGCAGCACAAAAGCGCCGCCGGCGTCGGACCACTCCAGCTTGAAACTGGTGGCCTGCGCCGATATCCATATCTGGCGGACCGGCGTATTCGGAGTCACCACGAACTTCGACGACCCGTCTTCGAAGATGATGTTCATCACGCCGTTATTGTCTTCGAACTCGAAGCTGCCCGAGTCGTCTTCGGCAGCGATCAGGGCCTGCTTCAGGGATTCGAGGGCGCGATCGGATTCGCGGCGAAAGTTGGCTTCGTCAAGCATGGTTCTAGTGTAGCGGGTCGAATCGTACCGCAGAGAGCGGGTTCTTGGGGGCGGCCGCGGTCAGCGCCGGACGCCCATGCCCCAATACTTAGAACGGGATGTCGTCGTCGGTGATGCCCTGGTCGGCGTAGTCGTGCGCGGCCGCCGGCGCAGCGCTGGAGCTGGCGCTCGACGAGCGGGAGTAGCTGCCGCCGCCCTCGCCGCCACCGGGCTTGCCCAGCAAGCTCAGTTCATTCACCAGGATTTCGGTCTTGTAGCGCTTCGCGCCGGACTCCTTGTCGTCCCACGAGCGCGTCTGGATCTTGCCCTCGACAAAGATCTGCGTGCCCTTCTTCACGTAGTCGCGCACAATCTCGGCGGTGCGCTGGAAAGCCACCAGGTTGTGCCATTCGGTCTTGTCGGCCCAATTGCCCTGCGCGTCCTTCTGGCGGTCCGCCGTGGCCAGGGTGAAGCTGGCGATGGTCATGCCGCCGGTGGTGGAACGAATCTCGGGGTCTTTGCCGACGTTGCCGAGGAGAAATACTTTGTTGACGCCTTTTGCCATTTCTATTTGCTCCGATGCTGCGGTGGTTTTGAAGGATGAGGATAGCAGAGTGCGAGCCAGTCAGCGAGTTTGCCGGCCATCGGGTCTGCGAAGAACCATGGTGCACAGTTGTCTCACGCGCGAAGCCCGCTGACCTGCCGGCTCGCTATCTCTTGCGGCCGCCAATCAGTTTCGCAATCGCCAGCGCCAGCGTTAGCGTCCCGATGGGCAGACAGCCCATCGCCACCATCAAAGCCAGCCAGCCGGAATTGGTGTGTGGCCCCTGGCGGCCGATCCCGCCAAAAACAGTGATCGTAAGCAGGGCCGCCAGCGCCCCTGTGCCGAAGACGGCGAGGCCGGTGCGGAGAAGTTGGCGCGTGTCTCGCTGCATCACCGGTGAATCACTGCCTGCAGCAGGTAAACGAAGACCCCGCTGACCGAAACATAGAGCCAGATGGGGAAGGTCCAGCGGGCAATCTTCCGGTGCGCCGCAAAACGGCCCGTCAACGAAAAGAAAAAAGTGATCAGAATCATCGGCAGCGCAAGGATCGCCAGCGGTATGTGCGTGGCAAAGAGCACAAACGCGTAGGTGTCCCACAGCGGCCCCGTGTGGGCAATCGGCAACCGCGTCTCCCCGTGCAGCGTGAAGTTCACCAGGTAGCAAACCAGAAAGATCGAGGAGAACAGGAAGGCGAAGAACATCGATGCCCGATGCTGCAGGACGCGGCGCTGGCGAATCTCATGAAAGCCGGTGACCAGCGCAATGGTCGCCAGTGCGTTCAGCACCGCGTTGACCAGCGGCAGCGACCGCAGATGCGCGCCGCCAACATCCGTGGGCGCGTGGTAATACACCAGCCAGCAGATCAGCGCGCTGGCCGCGGCCGAGACGGCGATGATGCCCGCAATGACGCCGGGCGGGGTGCGGAGATGGACGGATTTCGCGATTGGAGACGGCATGGCGTGCATTCCTGAATGCTGACGGTTAGAAGAGCAAGCGGCCGCGGGCGTCCAGCATCATGGCGGCCAGCAGCAACGGCAGAAAAATAATCGAGGCGTGCAGCAGTTCGCGCGCCGGCCTGACAGGCGAAAGCATCGTCCGGGCTCCAGGGTTCACCGTTTGCGCAGGAGCGGCGCGCAGTATGTTCGCGAAGCGGATGGAGTACCAAAGATAGCCGAGCGACAGGCAAACCGCAGCCGCGGCGTAAGCCTTTCCCGCAGTACCCAGCGCAAACGGCCACAGGCTGACGCCAACCATCAGCATCGCGTAAAGCAGCGCCTGCACCACGGTGGAGCGCGCCGCGTAGCGCGAGTCCCTCAACGTGGCCGTGAGGCGGATGCCCGCGCGCGCGTAGTCTTCGCGATACATCCAGCCAATGGCCATAAAGTGAGGAAACTGCCAGACGAAGAGGATGGCGAATAGCGCAACGCCGGGCCACTCGATCATGCCGCGCGCGGCCGTCCAGCCAATCAGCGGCGGCAGCGCTCCAGGAATTGCGCCAATGAAGGTATTGATGGAACTGACCTGCTTCAGCGGCGTATAAATCGCCACGTATGCAACCGCGGTCAGCAGCGTAAGCGTACCGGTCAGCGGATTGGTGGCGCGAGTCAGGTACAGCGAGCCGAGGAAGGTCGCCAGAAACCCGACGGTAAGGCCGTGCGCGAGGCTGATGCGGCCGGCTGCCATGGGGCGGTTGGAGGTGCGGTGCATCAGGCGGTCGGTCTTGCGTTCGAGCGCCTGGTTCAGCGCGCTGGCCCCGCAGGTGACGACCGCAATCCCCGCCAGCGCCTTCACCATGCCAAGATTGAACGGGCTGATACCGGAGCGCAGGCTGCCCAGATAGAACCCGGCCGCCGACGTGATCAGCACCATGGTGGACACGCGCACCTTGAACAGCGTCGCGTAGTCGGCGAGCAGGCTGGGCCGCGCCGGTGCGACAGCGGTCAGCGATTGAGTCCGGTTTTGCGACGCTGCGGTAAGAGCCACAGCCTAAAGGATAGCGCGTTTGGGAAGGTGGATGCGGCTGGCGGCTGCAGCAGCCGATTACAGGTACCAGGGAATGTTGATGACCATAATGCGCTGGTTGCCGCGCATCAGCAGCAGCAGCTTCAGCACTTCGGCCCGCTGGTTGTGCAGCGGAGCCTGCCACCAGCGCCTGACCACGAGTTCGGGGACGAGAACGGCAACCTGGCGGTGGGGACACTCGCTTTCCACCTTCAGGATGTAATCCACCAGCGGCCCCAGAATGAAGCGATACGGCGATTCCACCAGCACCAGCTGGGGCGCAATCCGGCCGGCCTGGTGGAAGGGTTCGGACACATTGTGCTGCCACATCCGTCTGACCTCGTCGTAACATTCCTCGGCATCCACGTGGACCGCCTGCACCTCGTTGCTCAGCTTCATGGCAAAGCGCAGGGCCTTTTCGCTCATCCGGCTCCAGCGGTCCATGGGGATAATGATCAGCGGCTCATTCAGGTTCTCAATGCGCATGGGGCCGTCGCACGCCAGCTCGCGGGCCACGCCGTCGTAGTGTCGCTTGACCGCGGACATTAAGATCATCAACGCGGGAACCAGAAGCGCGGTGATCCATGCGCCTGCGGTAAACTTGGCCACCAGCACCACCAGCAGCGTAAGCCCCGTAGCCACCGCGCCCACGCCGTTGACGACCATGCGCCGGCCCGCACCCGCGCCGCCTATCCGCTTCCAGTGCATCACCATCCCCGCCTGCGACAGCGTAAACGCAAGAAACGCACCAATCGCGAACAGCGGAATCAGGCGGTCGGTAACGCCGCCGAATACGATCAGCAGCAGCGCGGTGAAGCCCACCAGCGCATAGATGCCGTGCGAATAGAGCAACCGCCGGCCGCGGATCACGAACACGTGCGGCAAATAATCGCGTAGCGCGATGGCGCGCGTCAGCCGGGGGAAGTCGGCAAAGGAGGTGTTTGCCGACAGCGCAAGCACCGCCAGGATCGACCCGATGGTGACATAGTAGATTGCGGTCCGGCCCAGCACCGCCGCAGTCAGTTGCGAGAGGATGCTCTGGTAGCCGGCAGCGCCCGGGTCGGTCGCGCCGATGGAGTAAGCCCGGCACAGCAGCGCGATGCCCGCGAGGAACACCATCAGCAGCAGGATGATGATGGTGAGCGTGCGCTTGGCGTTCTTCTGGGTGGGCTCGCGGAAGGCCATCACCCCGTTCGACACCGCTTCAACGCCGGTCATTGCCGTGCAGCCGCTGGCGAACACCTTGGCCAGCACCCACAGCGTCAGCATCGACCCGCTGACCGGCAGCTGGGGAGGCGCGACGATCGCGTGCGGGTGGCCATGGGCGGCAATCGTGCGCACCGCGCCGACAACAATCACCAGTAACAGCATGCCGACGAAAAGGTAAGTCGGAAGCAGAAAGGCGGCGCCCGCATCCTTCACCCCGCGCATATTGATCAGGGTAAGCACCAGCAGGATGATCAGGCACAGCGCCAGCGTGTGCGGCTGCAGCCGCGGAAAAGCCGACACCAGCGCGCCTACCCCGGCCGAGATACCCACCGCGGCATTCAGCACGTAATCGATCATCAGCGCCGCGGCCGCCAGCAGCCCGGCGTTCGCGCCGAGGTTCTCGCTGGCAACGGTGTAACTGCCGCCGCCACGCGGATACGCGTCAATGGTCTGGCAGTAGGAGAAATAGACAATCGCCAGCAGCCCGATGATGGCCAGGCTGATGGGCACGATGTACGCAATGCCGTAAAGACCCAGCGGGATCAGCAGCGTCAGCGCGGCTTCCGGTCCGTACGCGGCGGAGCTGAGTGCGTCCAGCCCAAACACAGGAATTCCGGCAATGGGACCGACGCACTCGGCGCGCTCTTCCGAGGTCGCCAGCGGCTTCCCCATCAGCAGGTTGAGACCAAACATGCAGTTTCCTTTCAGGGTTTTGTGATGGGGGGTTCGAACGGGCCGGGCGCCAGAATACCAGCTTGGTGGACTATACCGGTTGCAGCATAAAGAATCTGTAAATCAATCGGCGGCGGTCCCAGGGCTGGGCCGGCTTTGCTACGGCTTCGGCCGCATCTGCGCGAGCAACGCCTTGGCGTTGGGCAGCGTGTTCAGCACATCGCCGGCGGTAAGCCACGCCCGTCGAAGCTGTAGAATCCCGTAGCGCATCTGGTCCAGCTCTTCCGTCGCGTGCGCGTCCGTATCGACCACGATCTTGCAGCCCAGTTCCTTGGCGCGGCGCAGGTTGACGTCGTTCAGGTCAGCGCGTGCGGGCGCGGCGTTGTGCTCGACCGCAACGCCCAGCGCCGCTGCCCGCTGCAGCACCTGCTCGATATCGATGGCGAAGGGCTCGCGTTTGAGCACCAGGCGGCCGGTGGGATGGCCGAGAATGCGCACATGCGGATTCTCGATCGCGCGCAGCACGCGGGCCGTCATCTCTTCGGACGTTTGATTGAAGTGCGTGTGCACGCTGGCAACGACGATGTCCATCTCCGCCAGCGTGGCATCCTCCAGATCGAGAGTTCCATCCGCCAGGATGTCCACCTCGATTCCCGGTAGCACCCGGATGCGCCCCTTCATCTCTTTGTCGACCTCGCGGATGCGCTTCACATGGGCCAGCGCGCGCGCGTCGTCCAGCCCGTTGGTCATGGCCAGGTTCTTCGAGTGATCCGTGATCGCGATGTACTTCAGCCCGCGCGCCAGCGCCGCCTCGGCCATCTGGCGGATGGTATCGCGCCCGTCGCTGGCGTTGGTGTGCATGTGCAGATCGCCGCGAATGTCATCGCGCGTGATGAGTTTTGGCAGAACACCCGTGGCCGCACCGGAAAAGCTCGCGGCCGCCGCCTCGATCTCGCCCAGATTCTCGCGCAGTTCCGGAGGGATGTAGTCCAGGTCAAGCGCGTGGTAGATGTCCTCCTCGCGCGCGGAGGCCACAATCGAATCGTCCTCAAGCCGCGCCAGCGCATATTCGCTCAGCGTCATGCCGCGTTTCAGCGCACGCTGGCGCAGCGCGATGCTGTGCATCTTGGATCCGGTGAAATATTGCAGCGCGGCCCCGTAGCTGGCGCGCGGCAACAGGCGAACATCCACCTGGAAGTTATTGCTCACCGTGAAGCTGACCTTGTTCTGCCCGCGCGCCATCAGCTTTTCGATCACCGGCAGCGTGGCCACGTGCTCCACCGCAGCCGCCACCACCTCCGGCTCGCACGCCGGTCCGGTGACCAGCAGGTCGAGGTCGCCCACCGTTTCGCGTCCCCGCCGCAGCGATCCGGCCGGCGTGATCTCGTCGATGCCGGGAAACGCGCGAATCAGCGCCGAGATTCTCTCCGCCTCCTCGCTCGCGCGGTCGATGCGAAAGCGGCCCGAGTTGCGCCGGTAGTCTTCAATCCCCTTCAGCAGCTTGGCCGCGAACTTTTCGCCCATGCGGGGCAAGCCCGCGAGCTTCCCCTCGCGCGCAGCCGCCTCCAGCGCATCAACGTCGCTCACCCCCAGCGCCGACCACACCAGCGCCACCGTCTTGGGTCCCATGCCGGGGAGTTGCAGCAGTTCCAGCATGCTGGGCTTGTACTTTGCCAGCAACTCGTCGCGTGCCGGCAGGGTGCCGCTGCCGACTATGTCCGCGATGTTCGCAGCCATCCCCTTGCCGATACCGGGGATGGCCAGTAGTTGTTTCGGGTCCGACGCGACCAGCCCGGCCAGCTGTGTGGTCTGCTGTTCAACCGCCTCCGCCGCGCGGCGATAGGAACGGATGCGAAACGGGTCCGCCGCATCAATCTCAAGCAGCGCCGCCGTCTCGTTCAGCAACCGGGCGATCTGGATGTTGTCCATAGACGCGAGTCATCCGGGCCCCACGGACACACCAACTCCGGTAGGCACCCAGACCCATATGCTACGCCCACCTTGCCGGGTAAAGCCGGCGCGCAGCACGCTGGGTGGATGAGCTAGGCGGCGGCCGTTTGCCCGGAGGCTGCGTCCTTGACCCGGACTACCTGGTCAGCCTGCGGGCCCTTAGCTCCTTGGATGATGTCGAACTCCACCTCATCCCCCTCCTTCAGACTTTTGTAGCCCTCAATCTGGATGGAGCTGTAATGCACGAAGACGTCTGCCCCGCCTTCACGTCCGAGAAAGCCGTAGCCTTTCGCGTTATTAAACCATTTGACCGTTCCCTTGTATTGCGCCAATTGAGTGCTCTCCTTGCGTTGGTTGGCTGACCTGCTCCGTGCCGGCCTAAGAGAATAGGACGCAAAATCCCGCCTCGGCGTTTTCTGGGCGGATGCTGTCCCCTGCAAAAAACTAGATGCAGCAGTCTTGATTTAGTCGCCGGCGCAACCTTCAATCAGATGACATGCTGCCATCTGACGCGCGAAGCGTGCCAAAAGACGCACCTCACCCCCAGACGGCTGGCCCGAACCCATCCCCGCGCCGTTCCTTCCACCCCGGGTCCGTCCCTGCTGGGTTTGCATCTTCGGACCAGCCCCCGCGGTAGCAGGCAATGTATCCTGCTTGAGGCTCATGAAACGAATCCTTACCGCCATCCTGCTGATCGCCGTCGTCGTGGCTCTCATCTTCTTCGGGCAACTGTGGATGCTAACGCTGGCCGCATGCCTGATCGCCGAACTGGCCGCGTACGAGTACTTCCACTTGGCCAATTCCGGCGGAGCCCGCATCCCCGGATGGTGGATGGCGGTCTCCACCGCGCTGCTGTTTTACGTCACCTATTACCGCCCCATCGAGGCGCAACTCCCGACCTTGAGCGTGGTTGCCCTGGTCCTGCTCGCCTGGACCGGCTTCCGTGGAACCCTCGACCGCGTCCTTCCCGATGCCGCGCTCGGCCTTTTTGGCCTGATGTATGTCGTCTATCCCCTCACCCTCCTGCCCCTGATCTGGAATCGGGACGACGGCAAACCACTGATTCTATTCCTGATGGTGTGCGTCTGGGCCGGAGACATCGCCGCGCTCTACGTCGGCCGCCGTTTTGGCCGGCACAAGCTCTCCCTGCTCAGCCCCAACAAGACCTGGGAGGGCACCATCGCGTCGATTGCTGGGAGCGTCGTCGCGGGCCTGGCCGTGGTTTTCGCGGGCGAACTGCTCTCGGCGCGCGGCAACACCGTCCTCCACATCCTGGAGCCGGTCTGGCAATCCATCATCCTCGCCGTCATCATCAACCTCGCCGCGCAACTCGGCGACCTGCTGGAGTCCGCCATCAAGCGCGGCGCCGGGGTCAAGGACTCCGGCACCCTGCTCCCCGGCCATGGCGGCGTCCTCGACCGCATCGACGCCCTGCTCATCGCCACTCCTGTGCTGTGGTGCATCCTGCTGCTCAAGGACGCCTTCAGCCTGGGCCGCTTCTGACGGCCTTCATGGCAAGGTGGTAAGCTTCCGCCATGACGGGTGAGTGGAAGGAGATACTGACAAGCGTTGCTCCTTTCCTGCTTCTCCTTGCGCTCTGGTTCTTCTTGCTCAAACGGTTGCAGGCCGCCAAACGAACGACCAGCGAGAGCCCATTCGGTCCGCCGCAACCGATGACCACGTCCGAGGTCGCCGCCGAGCTTCGTTCTCTCCGGCAATCCGTCGACGCCCTCAGGGCCGAAATCAAAGACCTCAGCGAAAGAACGGGGCAGTAGGCCAGCCACATCTGCGAAAATAGCTGAGTGAAACAGCTCGCCATCCTCGGCTCCACCGGCTCCATCGGCCAAAGCACCCTCTCCATCTGCGAATCCTTCCCCGATCGCTACCAGGTCGTCTCCCTCGCCGCAGGCCGCAATTTGGACGAACTCTTTGCCCAGTGCCTCCGCTGGCGTCCAAAACTCGTCTCGCTGGCGACTGAAGAACTCGCCGGCAAGCTCTCCACCCGCCTGCATGAAGCGGGCATCAACGGCATCGAAGTCGGCTGGGGCAGTGCGGGTTCCATCGCTGTTGCAACTCATGCGCAAGCTAACTTTGTCGTCTCCGCCATCGTCGGTGTCGCGGGCCTCGAAGCCACCTACGCCGCCGTCTGCGCCGCCAAGACCATCGGCCTCGCCAACAAAGAGTGCCTGGTCGCCGCCGGCGAACTCATCCTCAGGGCCGCCCGCAAGCACCACGTCGCGCTGCTCCCGATCGACTCCGAGCACAACGCCGTGCACCAGTGCCTGCGCGGAGGCAAGCCATCTGAAGTCAAACAGATATGGCTCACCGCATCGGGCGGTCCCTTCCGCAATACCCCGCTGGCCGGGTTCGAGCACATCACCCCGGCGCAGGCACTCAAGCACCCCACCTGGGTCATGGGCCGGCGCATCACCATCGACTCCGCCACCATGATGAACAAGGGCTTCGAGATCATCGAGGCCTGCCGCCTCTTCGACCTGCCGCCCGCCAAGGTCCGCGTCACCATCCACCCGCAATCCACCGTGCATTCGCTGGTCGAGTTCATCGACGGCTCCATCCTCGCCCAGATCTCCGTCACCGATATGCGCCTGCCCATCCTCTACGCCCTCGCCTACCCTGACCGCGTGGACGCGCAAGCTGCCGAGCCGCCCCTCACCTTCGACCTGGCCGCATTGAGCCAGTTGGACTTCAGCCCGCCCGACCTCACCCGCTTCCCCTGCCTGCGCCTGGCCTACGAGGCCGCCGAGTCCGGTCCCGCAGCCTGTATCGCCCTCAACGCCGCCGACGAGATCGCCGTGGCTGCGTTTCTGGATGGGGGCATTCCCTTCCTCGGCATCCCGCGTACAATCGAGAGGGTACTTGCCGAAACCGCCACCACTGTTCCAGCGTCTATCGACGATGTGCTCGCGGCGGACGCAGCCGCCAGAGCGCGCGCGCAGAGTGTAATTGCGCGCCACGCCGAAACCGCAGTTCGCGTCTGAACGGTTCGGGGTTGTGGGTTGACGCGAAGGTTGCAGGTTGAATTCGTGGCGTTTGAGGTGCTCGGTTTGCATTTCGCGAATTCAAATCAATTCCGCCGCTGGACAATAGCCAGGCGGCCATAAGAGGGTGCAAGCGCTTTCATGATGACGATTATTCAACTCCTGCTCGTACTCGGTCTCATGGTTCTGGTCCATGAGTTCGGCCATTTCGCCGTGGCCAAGTGGTGCGGCGTGCGCGTGGAGGCCTTCGCCATCGGCTTTGGCAAGCGCTTGGTCGGTTTTGTTCGCAATGGCACCGACTACCGCATTAACGCGCTGCCGCTCGGCGGATACGTCAAGATGGCCGGCGAGATTCCCGGCGAAGAGACCAGCAATGACCCCGGCGACCTGAACAACCATCCGCGCTGGCAGCGCATGCTGATCGCGCTGGCCGGCCCCATCGCCAACTTCCTGCTCGCCTTCGGCCTGATGACCGGCGCCTATATGCTGCACCACGAGGTCGGCGAGTACATTGGCAATGCAGCCGTCACCGACTACATCTCCCCGACCAGCATCGTCGCGAAAACCGGCATTCAGTCCGGCGACGCAATCGTCCACTTCGACAACGTCGAAAATCCGACGTGGGAGGACATCCTCGACCACGCCTCGATGAATACGAATCAGACGATTCCCTTCTCCTTCGTTCACGACGGCAAGCGCACCGATACCACGCTCTTCCTCGCATTCAAAGGGAGTTCCGACAAATTCTCGCTGGACTCCGCACTGGCCATGGGGCTGGTTCCGAAGATGCAGAACTCTCCCATCAAGGTGCAGACGCCGACCCCGGGAGGCCCGTCCGACCGCGCCGGCCTCAAGCCGGGTGACCAGATCGTCAGCGTCGACGGCATCGCCATTCGCTCCATCCCCGCGCTGCTCTCGTACCTGCAGGACCAGAAAGGCAAGCCCGCCGTGCTGAACCTGCTGCGCAACGGCCAAAGCATGAACCTGGTGGTCAAGCCCGAGCTCACCGATTCCGGCGACGGCACCATGGCCTATCACTTCGGCTTCCGCGCCTACGACCCTCCGTCCAGAATCGAACAGCTTCCCTTCCCCAAGGCCGTGGCCGCTTCATGGGACTTCAACAAGAAGAACTCGCTGCTGGTGGTCGACGTCATCAAGGGCATGTTCGAGCGTCATATCTCGGTCAAAAGCCTCTCCGGTCCAATCGGCATCGGCGAGGTGGTGCACGACGCCGCCGAAGCGCCAGGATGGATGCCCCTCATCGGCACCATGGCCATGATCTCGATCAACCTGGGCATGTTCAACCTGCTGCCCTTCCCCATCCTCGACGGCGGCATGATCTTCCTCCTGCTCATCGAGAGCCTCTTCCGCCGCGACCTTCCCATGCCGGTCAAGGAGCGCATCTACCAGGTTGCGTTCGTCTGCATCGTCCTGTTCGCCGCCATGGTCATCTTCAACGACATCACCAAGCTGCCTTTCTTCGCCCGGCTGAAGTCGTAGCAGACGCAGCGAGGACCCTGCGAAGGGAAACCGCGTTTACGCCCGCGCGCGCAACTCCGTCGCAATCTCCGCCGCCGCCTGGCGCGCGTCGTCTTCCTTGTCCGGCGGAAAGCTGACCGCGCCCACTCGCGCATGCCCGCCGCCGCCGTAGCGCTCGCAGATCGCCGCCAGGTTGGCCAGTTCCGCCACCGGAACCTTCGTCCACGGATTCGTCCCCACCGCCACCTTGGTGCGGAAGCTCGACCGGCTCAGCCCCACGTTGTAGATCGCCGCCGGATGCAGGTAGTACGGGATGAACTTGTTGTAGCCTTCGGTCAGCTTGTCGGTAATATCGAACGTCACCACTCCGCGCTCCAGCGTCGTCCGCTCCCGCAGCAGTTCGATGCCCGCCAGATGCCGCTCCATCAGCGGCCCCAGCTCCGCCTGGATGAACGGCTGGTCCAGCACCTCCTGCAAGCTCATCTCCGTCAGCAGCGGGATCACCCGCGGCACAAAGCCTTCGCCCGAAGCCTCGATCACCATGGTCAGCTTCATCGCGGGCGCGGCCATCTCCACCGCGGCCTGGGCGCTGTCATACCGCGCCCCATCCACAATGTCCGCCCAGCGGATCAGCTCCGCTAAGGGCGCGGTGTTAAACCCGAACTTTTCCCGCGCCACATCCGCGATCAGGCTGGTGCACGAGACGTAGTTCGGGTCGTAAAACTTGCCTCCGTACAACCCCGGCCCGGGAACGTCGGCCAGCTTCCGCCACTCCAGAAAATCCTGCTGGTCCGCGGGCGTCAGGAACGCGCTTTGGTGATGGTCGAACCACCACGTCACCCTGGGCGAAGCCGAGTACTTGAAGTCCACGATCGCGTTCTCCCCTTCGACAAAGGCCGCCTCGTCGAACAGCGACCCGGCGCGATGCATCAGCCCGAAGTACGAGAAGTCCTGCGCTGTCCCGATGCACTCCCGGTGAAACCGCGTAAACACCGACGCAGAGCACGCGCCGTCGAAACAATGATCGTGGTAAAACACCCGGCACTCCAAGCAGCAACCCTCCGTTCCAACATCCATCTTCGCAGACGGGCGCGGACTCGTGCGCAAAGTCCGGCGACTCCAGTGCGAAACTCTAAGCATTGACGGCGCGCGCCTGTGTGTCAAGCGGCCAGCCATTGCCCCACGGAACGATTTCCCCGCGGAAGCGTATAGACTTCCAATTACCTGGGAGGTTCCGCTTGCCCGAAACAGTCCCGCCAGTCACCTACGAGCCCTCGCCGCAGGAGCCTGCGGGCGTTCCCGCGCCGCCACGCTTCACCGCGCGCGATATCTTCGTCGGGCCGGATGGCCTCCGCGCCGGCTGGAGCATCCTGGTCTTCGCCGCGCTCGTTCCTCGCGCTGCTCGCCGCCGCCGGCTTCCTGCTGCACGAGATCCAGAACCACTCCCACCACACCGCGGCTCAAACATCGCAACCCGCGCTGCCCGATGCTGCCATGTCGCCGGAGAACGTCCTCGTGCAGGAGGGCGTCCCTTTGCTCTGCGCGCTCCTCGCCACCTGGATCATGGCCCGGCTCGAGCGCCGTCCGATTTCGGTTTACGGCTTCGACCGGCAACGCCGCCTGCGTAACTTCCTGGCCGGGCTGGCCTGGGGCGTCACCCTGCTTTCGCTGTTAATCGTCATCCTGCGCGGCGCCGGGCTGCTGGTCTTCGACGCCCGCCTGCTGTTCGGCGCGGACACGCTTCGTTACGGCGCCATCTGGTTCGCTGGCTTCCTGTTCGTCGGCCTGCTCGAGGAAATCCTGACCCGAGGCTACCTGCAGTTCACGCTCACCCGCGGCCTGGGCGGCACCTATCGCCAGTTATTCGGTGCCGAGCACGCGAACGTAATCGGTTTCTGGAGCGCGGCCCTGATGCTCTCCTTCGCCTTCGGCTTCCTGCACCGGACCAACCCCGGCGAGTCTCCCATCGGCGAACTCTCCGCCGGCCTCATCGGACTTACCTTCTGCTTCAGCCTGTGGCGCACCGGCTCCCTGTGGTGGGCCATCGGCTTCCATGCCGCCTGGGACTGGGGAGAGTCCTTCCTTTATGGCGTCGCCGATAGTGGCGGGCTGGTCCAGCATCGCCTCTTCGCCTGCCACCCCGTAGGCCGTCCAATTCTTACCGGAGGACTCACCGGCCCCGAGGGCAGTATCTTTGTTCTGCCCGTCATCGCTTTGGCCGCAATCGTCATCGTCGCGACCCTGCCCCGAGCCCGGTCCGCCCCCACCTCCGCGAATCCGTCGCCTCCCGCGCTGCATTAGACTTCTCGTAAGCCATGAGCCGCAACCCCTCGACCTGCCGTAGCTCCATCCTCCCCGCCGATCGATTCGACACCTTCCTGAGCAGCGAGGGCGACGCGTCCCCCGGCGAGAGTGCAACCAGAACAGACGACGTGGCCTCAACCACCTCGCGCGGCCCGCGCGGGTCCGGCGGCTGGCGCAGAATCTTCGCGGTGATCCTGGTGCTGCTGGTCGTGCTGGGCGTCGCCGCCTTTTTCTTCCAGCGCTACCGGATCGGCCGCGAGATGCGCGACAATCTGCCCCAGCTTGACGGTTCCCTCACCGTTTACGACCTCGCCGCGCCCGTCACCGTCGATCGCGACGCCCGCGGCGTTCCCCACATCCGCGCCGCCTCCCTCGACGACCTTGTCTTCGCCCAGGGCTTCGTC
>CAWBFL010000123.1:0-32403 GCA_963787905.1 uncultured Acidobacteriaceae bacterium
GTTCTCCCACAAACACCGAGCCCGCGTTCTTCACCCACTTCAGGTCGGCCTTGGTGTCCACCGTCAGATGCTCCGGTGCCAGCCGGTTGGTCAGTTCTCTCGCTTCTGCAACCGATTCGGTTACAAAGATGCAACCGCGAGCCGCAATTGATACCTTCGCAATTACATTCTCTTTCGCTTGCGCCTTGACCTCGGCCTTCACCGCC
The DNA here is from genome assembly GCA_963787905.1 of uncultured Acidobacteriaceae bacterium. Classification (GTDB taxonomy): domain Bacteria; phylum Acidobacteriota; class Terriglobia; order Terriglobales; family Acidobacteriaceae; genus Edaphobacter. Next base: position 207 of record CAWBFL010000123.1, read on the forward strand.
TCCGCCAGCTTCGCATTGCTCGTAATCAGCACCGCCAGCGTCTCCGGATCATGCTCGGCCTGCGCCACCAGGTCTGCGGCTATGCCCGCCGCAATTCCCGGCGCCGGCGCCCGCTCGCTCGTCACCACAATCTCCGTCGGCCCCGCCGGCATATCGATCCCGCAACCCGCCGACACCAGAACCTTCGCCGCGGTTACAAATAGATTCCCCGGCCCCACAATCTTGTTCACCCGCGCAATGGTCGCCGTGCCGTACGCCATCGCAGCAATCGCCTGCGCGCCGCCCACCCGATAGAACTCCGTCACGCCCGCCAGCCACGCCGCCGCCAGCGTCTCCCGCGCCGGCTTCGGCGAACACACCACGATCCGCTCCACCCCAGCCACCTGCGCCGGCGTCGCCGTCATCATCAGCGTCGACGGCAGCGGATACCGTCCACCGGGAACATAGCACCCGACACTCTCCAGCGGCCGCACCACCTGCCCCACGCTCACGCCCGCTTCCACTGCAGTCATCCACTCCGCAGGCTTCTGCTTCTCCGCGAACGCCCGGATGTTCGCCTGCGCCGCCTTCATCGCGGACTGCAACTCCGGCGCAGTCGCCCCCCACGCCGCCCGCATCTCATCGCGAGAAACCAGCAGCGCCGCACCCGGCTTCAACCCGTCAAACTTCGCCGCGTACTTGCGCAATGCTCGATCGCCGTTTTTCCGCACATCCGTAACAATGGTAGTTACAGTCTTCTCCACCTTTGCCGTATTGAGCGAGCCGCGGCGCTCCAGCGCCTCAATCAGCGCCTCCGCCGCGGCCTTCCCTCGCCCAAATGTCTTCACCAGCTTCATACACTTGCTCCAACCGAGACGAGAACTGAGCTGAACTGAGAACTGAAACTGAGAACTGCTTCTACAAAACAACCTTGCTCAGTGGATACTCCACAATCCCGGTCGCACCTGCTGCCTTCAGCTCCGGAATCACGTCGCGCACCACCGCCTCTTCCAGAATTGTGTTCACGGCAACCCACGCCGGATCGCTCAAATGCGAGATCGTGGGAAAGTTCAACGCCGGCAACTCCGCCACAATCGCGTCCAGCTTAGCCTTGGCGCGTTCATCATCAGCCCCACCCGCCCCTGCGCCGCGATTGCCGCATTCAGCATCAGCGAGATGTTCTCAATCTTCTTCCGCTTCCACGCGTCCTGGAACGCCGCCTTGTTCGCAATCAACTGCGTCTCGCTCTCCATCAGCGTCTCGATAATCCGCAGCCGGTTCGCCCGCAGGCTCGACCCCGTCTCCGTCACCTCGACAATCGCATCGGCCAATGTCGGCGGCTTCACTTCCGTCGCGCCCCAGCTGAACTCCACCTTCACCGGAATGTTCTTCGCCGCGAAATACCGCTTGGTGAACTCCACCAGCTCGGTCGCAATCACCTTGCCCGCCAGGTCTTCCGGCTTCTGGAACGGCGAATCCTCCGGCACGCACAGCACCCACTTCACCTTCTGCCGGCTCACCTTGGAATACGTCAGGCTGGTCACATATTCCACGTCCGTCTCATTCTCCAGCACCCAGTCGTTGCCGGTCAGGCCCGCATCCAGCGCGCCTTTTTCCACGTAACGGGCCATCTCCTGCGCGCGCACCAGCATGCACTCGATCTCCGCATCGTCGATGCTCGGGAAGTAGCTGCGACCATTGGCAAGAATCTGCCATCCCGCGCGCTCGAACAGAGCAATCGTCGCGTCCTGCAAACTTCCCTTTGGAATCCCCAACTTCAGCTTGTTCGCCATTACTTACCCCCCGCATTTGTAACCGAAATTGGTTTCGTAAAGCAGCTCACCGTGCCCTCGTGGCACACCAGCCCATCGCCTTCCACTTCCACCCGGAACAGCAGAGCATCGTTATCGCAATCCGTCGCCGCCGTCACTACCTTCAGCCGGTTGCCGCTGGTCTCGCCCTTCATCCACAGTTTCTGCCGCGTCCGGCTCCAGAATGTTACAAATCCCGATTCCAGCGTTTTGGCGTAGCTGGTCTCGTTCAGGAATCCAAGCATCAGCATCTCGCCCGTCTTCGCGTCCTGCACTATGCCGGGGACCAGCCCGTCCATCTTGGCAAAATCTATCTTCGGTGCATCCGTCACTGCGTCCATCGTCTCCCTCTTTCTCGCTCGTCATTCTGACCCGAAGAGTCAGAAGCTCTGTATTTCGCCTTTGTCTTGGCCTGCTTACGAATCTCCTCGCGCGCAGCAAAAAGGCCCGCTCGCGGTGTGCGCGTCAGCGGGCCTTTGGAATCCGTATGTGCTTTTGCTATCTCGCCGCACCGGACAACGCCGCCAACACGCCTTGCGCATGGTGATGGTGGTGCCCGCGATGCTCAATCGAAAAGCTCATCTGATTAAGAAGCTACCTTTCCCCCCGCCGCCTTGTCAACGCGGAAACCCGCTCCGGACCGCCTCGCCGCCCTCCCGCACACTCTGGTACAAAGGTTCGCGCGCGAAACTCGCGCCGCTCCGCCAACGTCTCCCCTCCGTCCCCGAAAAGGAGCCACGCCCCATGAACTCTCCGCTCGACCGCCGCAGCTTCCTCCGCCTCGCTTCCGCGACCGCCGCGTTCTTCGCGCAGAAAGTCAGCGCGCAGACCACATCTCCGGGAGCGCCTCAGCCCGCCGCTCCGGCCAGAGCCGCTGCGCAACCGCGCCGCCGCGTCGCACCCGTACAAAGCCGCAAGAACTTCGTCGGCATCCAGGTGCGCGGCTTCGCCTGGGTCGACGAGGGCGTCGACCAGGTGCTCGACAACATTCAGAAAAAGGGTGAGGTCAATACCGTCTGGGCGTACACGTTTGCCTATGGCGAGCAGCGGCTGCGCCAGGGCGCGGGCTTCCCCGATCACGGCACCCCGCTCTCCGCCGCCAACACCGGCGTCAATGCCGGCGCGCTCTACGACTACGACCCCAAGTTCTTCACGAATACCTCCCTCAAGGATTTCCGCGTCAGCGGCTACGGCAAGTTCAACGTAATTGAGGCGGTCGCGCCCAAGGCCAAAGCCCGCGGTATGGACTTTTTCGCCTGGGACCTCAACAACCCCTCGCCCACGCTCGCCCGCACCGCACCCGGCTACGCCGAACTCGGCGAGGTCGATCTCAACGGCCGCAGCACCACCAACCCCTGTTTCAATAACCCGGATTTCCGCGCCTACCTCAGCGGCAAGATCGAATCCCTCCTCATCGGCTATCCCGAGCTGGTCGACGGCATCGCCTGGGGCTGCGAGCGCGAGGGCCCGCTCAACGGCCTGCTCTCGGGCGGCGGCAACGCCACCTGCTTCTGCCGGTTCTGCCTGGCCAAGGCCCGCGACCTCGGCATCTCTGTTCCGCGCGCGCAGGCCGGCTACCGCGAGATCGGCCAGCTCTTCCGTTCCACTCCGGAGCAGGTCCCCGACGGCTACTTCAGCACCTTCTGGCGGCTGCTGCTCAAATATCCCGAGGTCCTCAGCTGGGAGTCGCTCTGGACCGACAGCTTCCAGGGCGCGCAGGCCGAGCTCTACGGCCTGGCAAAATCCATCGCGCCGGCCAAGCCCTTCGGCTTCCACCTGATGCAGGCGATGACCTTCAGCCCGTTCTATCGCGCCGAGGAGGACTACACCAAGCGCCGCAACTTCGCCGACTTTTTCAAGATCGCCACCTACAACAACGCCGGCGGCCCGCGCCTGGCCACCTGGCTCGCCGGCCTCAGCCGCGGCGTCTTCCACGACGCCAAACCTGAGGATTTCCTCGCGCTTTACTACAAGATGATGAACTACAACGAAGCCCCGTTCGATAAGCTCGCGCAGTCCGGCCTCTCGCCCGACTACGTTGCCAAGGAGACAAAGCGCGCGCTGATCGGCGTCGCTGGAGAGACAAAGATTTATCCCGGCATCGACATTGACGTGCCCGTGCTCGGCGCCGGTCCCGCGGCAACCGACAAACGCACCCATCCCGACGACGTAAAGCATGCGCTCGAGGCAGCGTTTGCCGCCGGAGCCGACGGCGTGGTGCTCTCGCGCGAGTACGTGGAGATGTGGACGGCCAATCTCACCTCGGCCGGCGACACGCTGCGAGAAATATTTGCGCAGCAGGCGGCGAAGGGCTAGGGCGCGTTTTTCGACGGTTTGAACGAGTTTTCAAAGGGTTACAGCCAAAATTGTTCCTCGTGGAACATTTTGGCCTCGAATCGCTAAATGCCTGTGTGTGAACAATTGGGCGCTGACGTGCGGAGCAGGCTGTGTAAATCGCGTCCGAAATGTTCCCCATTGGGATGGGGATGCGGCCATTTTCACGGGTGGGCTTGACACGCGACCCCCTCGATTTGGCGAGGATCAGCGAGTTCTAATTCTCCGATGGGCGCTCGACGTGGTCGATGACGAGGACTTCGGCCGAGGTCTTCCCGGGCTCCAGTTTGAGACCGAGTTGCTCTTGCAGGGCGGTAAACAATCCCGGCGAGGCGTTGGGATTGTCCATTGGCGGCGGCACGTGGATGCCCATGCTGGTGAACTGCGACTCATCGGGCGTCCAGGTCAGGCTGAAGTCGAAATTCCCCGCAAGCCCGGTCTTATCGACGACGGGCTTGTCCATGACGAGTTGCAGCCATCGAGCAAAATGCTGGAGCGGATCGTTCTGGAAGCTGCACACGCCAATATGCTGGCATCCTGAACCGTGTGGTTCGCTGGGATCGGCTGTCTTCAGCTTCGGGCCCCCTTTCGCAACCGTCAGCGCATAGACGCGCATCTCGCGTTGCTCATGATGGAAGGTGAGCTGGAAACGGTCCGTGAGCAGCTTTTGCAGCATCACGTTCCAGTTGCCCGCTGCGGGAACTCCGTCGGCGGCTACCGCGTCGATATCGTATTCCTCTCCCACGACCCAAGGCGGCCCACCCACGATCTGGCGCGGGTCCAGTCCGTAGGCCATCATGATGAGGTCGCGCAAGCTGGTGTAGCGGGTGGTATAGCGGCGACCGTCGGTCCGGTCCTGCAGTCGGCCCGGATCGGGCTCCTTGACCAGCTTGATGGTCGCTGCTTCAAACTCCAGCGGTGCGGTCGCTGCTGGTGCGGCCGGTTGCGCATGGCTGATCCCTCCATTCACCAGCGAGAGGATGGACAGCGCCAGAATGACCAAAACCCACTTGCACCGATTCAGCGGGCAATCAACGAGGGTAGACATGGAACACCTCTGCGGTTGGAGCCTGAAGCTGCACACGGCTACGCAAGTTCGGGCGAGCTTGTTCCAGCGATTTTCCGTCTACTTGGGCCGGTGGGCGATAATCAGCGGCTTGATCTTCTCGTACTCGTCGGCCGGGAGGATGCCGCGGGTGGTGAGTTGGTTCTTCGCCGTGTACGGCCGGCCGGCGATGACGCGAGCGACATAGGCATCGCCCATGCCGGGGAGGGCCTTCAACTGGGCGGGGGTTGCGGTGTTGATGTCGAGCAGGTCTTTGGACGCGGCGATCTTGTCGGCGATGGTCTGCGGCGGAGGCGTCTGGGTGGTCTGGGGCGAAGGGCTGACGGCGAGCGCGGGAAAGATGAGCGTCGAGAAAGCGGCGGCCGCCAGCAGGCGGCGCAATGCGGAGGAAACAGGCATGGCGAAACTCCTGAAAGGATCTCTGCGGTGCAAACAGAAGCGGGATAAGCGTAGCGCAGATGGCGCGGGAGGGAGGGAGAAAAGTTCGCGCTGTGATTGGAGAGCAGGAAGCGCTGAAAAACGCGTTGCGGCTCGCAGGCTGTGACCGCAGGGGCAAAAGCCCCCTCTGATTCTCTGACGTTTACGGCACGGCTGAAGCCGTGCCCTTAACGAAGAAGCTTTTTCAGCTGGGCCTTCAGATGAGATGGTGCGCGCGGCGCAACCCCATGGGCGGCTGCGTCGAACCCTTCGAGGAGCTCAGGGCAGGTTCGGTCCCCGAATTTGGGGGTTGACAAAGCATAACCGTTTGGTTATGTTTCTGGGCATGCCTGCTGCGGCCGACCATCTCTTCCGGGCACTTGCCGACCCCACCCGACGGGCGCTCTTCGAGCGGCTGGCGAGGGATGGCGAGCAGACGGTGCATGCTTTGACGGGCCCGGCCGGCATCTCGCAGCCGGCCGTCTCCAAGCACCTGGTGGTGCTGAAACGCGCGAAGCTGGTGCGGCATCGCCGCGCCGGCCGGGAGACGCACTACAGCGCGCGGCCGCAGGCTCTCGCTCCGCTGCTTGACTGGATGAGCCTGTACGGCGCTTTCTGGAACGACCGCTTCGACCGTCTTGAAAATCTGCTGCAAAGGATGGAACCATGACCGATTCTGCTGCCGCAACCCACACGCTGGTCATTGAACGCGAATTGCCGCATCCGCCGGAAAAAATCTGGCGCGCGATCACCCAGAGCAATCTGATTGAGCAGTGGCTGATGAAGAACGATTTTGAGCCGGCGGTGGGGCGCGCGTTCAAGCTGCGCTCCACACCGGTGCCGGGCTGGGACGGGGTAATCGACGGCGAGGTCGTGACGGTGGAATCGCAGCGGCTGCTCTCGTACACGTGGGCGACGATGGGGATGACGAGCGTGGTTACCTTCACGCTGACGCCGACGGCGGCGGGCACACACCTGCGCCTGGAGCAGTCCGGCTTCCCGTCGACCGACAGCCCGTACTACAAGGGTGCGTCGTATGGATGGCAGAGCTTCCTGGGCAAGCTGGAGCAGGTGGCTGCGGGATTGGAGTGAGCATGAAAGCAAAAGCGACAACACCGAGCGTGGCAGTTGGGAAAAAAACCGCAGCGGCGAAGGGCGAATCGCCTTCGCGGCTGATCGACGCGAGGATCAGGGAGTTGGGCGACTGGAGAGGCAAGACGCTCGCCCAGCTCCGCGCTCTCATCCACGAGGCTGTTCCGGAGGTCGTGGAGGAGTGGAAGTGGAGGGGAGTTCCGGTCTGGTACGACGGCGCAATGATCTGCACGGGAGAGAGCTACAAGAGTGTGGTGAAGGTGACGTTTGCCAAGGGCGCCGCGCTGAAGGACCCGGCAGGACTCTTCAACTCCAGCCTTGAGGGCAACGTCCGGCGCGCGATCGATTTCCATGAGGGCGAAGCAATCGACGAGAAGGCGTTCAAGGCTCTGGTGCGCGCAGCTGCGGCTTTGAATCGGTCGTTGGCGCGATAAGGCCGGTCGACTACGGGTAGCCGATTGCGGCGGCTTGGAAACTTTTCGGCAGCGAGCGTAGTCTTTTCAAACATGCCTTTCAGCCGCCGCCGCTTCCTTGCGCAAACCTCGCTGCTCACTGCAGCGTCCACCCTTCTTCCCCGCGGACTGCATGCGCAGACCGGAGCACCGGCGGGCGCGCCCGACGCCTATGCCAAGCCCAAGCCCGAGCCCGACGGCCCGTTCAAACCGACCTGGGCGTCGATTCGCGAGCTGCACCACACCCCGGCGTGGTTCAATCCGGCCAAGTTCGGCATCTTCATCCACTGGGGGCTTTACTCGATCCCAGCGCGCATCAACGAGTGGTACATCCGGCACATGTACACCTCGGACGTGGAGTGGCACACCCAGCACTACGGGCCGCCCGACAAGTTCGGATACAAGGACTTCATCCCGCTGTTCACGGTGAAGAACTACTACCCGGAAGACTGGGCGTCGCTGTTCAAGTCCGCCGGCGCGAAGTACGTGGTGCCGGTGGCCGAGCATCACGACGGATTTGCGATGTGGAACTCCGACATCACTCCGTGGTGCGCGGGCAAGATGGGCCCCAAGCGCGATCTGACGGGCGAATTGGCCGCCGCGGTGAAGAAGCAAGGCCTGGTCTTCGGGCTTTCGACCCACCGCATGGAGCACCATACGTTTGCCTATCCCAAAGAGGGCCTGGCCAACGACCAGTTCGACCCGCGCTATGCGGGCTTTTACGGACCGCCCATCCCCGGCGACATGAACGACGGCGGCGCGTCGCAGGTGTTCCAGGAAGACTGGCTGGCGCGCGTGCAGGAGCTGATCGACAAGTACGAGCCGCAGCTTATCTACTTCGACAACGGCGTGAACCCGCGCGTGTACGACCCGATCAAACTGCGCGCGGCGGTCTACTATTTCAACTCCGCGCTGAAGTGGGGCAAGGAGGTCACCTTCGGCACCAAGGACTGGGCCTTTCTGGCGGGTTCGGTGCAGGACTTCGAGAAGCAGCAGCGCGCGCCCAAGTGGATCTACCCCTATCCGTGGCAGTCCGACGACGCGATTGGGAGCACCTGGGGTTATACGGAATCGCCGCGCCCGGAGAGCTACCGCAGCGCTGCGGCGATTATGGCGGAGCTGATCGAGCACGCCAGCACGGGCGGCAACCTGATGTTGAACGTTTCGCCGCGCGGCGATGGCAGCATCCCCGACGAGCAGCAGAGGATCCTGCTCGGCATTGGGGAGTGGCTGAAGGCCAATGGGGAAGGGATTTACGATGCGCGCCCCTGGCGCATCCCGGGCGAAGGCCCCGGCACGCCAGCCGAGTGCCCGCCGGACTGGAAGGGAGGGTCGACCGCCGACCAGTCCAACGCTATCAAGGATGGCCCCGCGCCGCGGGTGCAGATCACGGAAGCCAGCTTCCGCTTTACCGCGGTAGACGGCAAGCTGTATGCCTTCGGCTACCGCTATCCGGCGGCGGGCAGCGCCACCATCAAGTCGCTTTCGACCTCCTCGGCCAAGGTCGAACAGGTGACACTGCTGGGGCCGTCGCCGCAGCCGGTGAAGTTCCAGCAGACGGCGGACGCGCTGGTGGTCAGCCTACCGGCGGCCGCGCCCATCGCCGGGATGCCTTACACGCTGCGTATTGCCGGCTCGCAGGGGTTGGGAGTGGCCTAATGGCCGTTGCGTCTGATATTTACGGCGTGCGCGTGCCTGCGGGCTTATCCAACTAAGGTGGGATTAACGGCCCCGGTGAATGAGCCGATGCTGATTATGTGCCGCAGTGTTTATCCAATTCGCGGCGACAGACGATCCGTGCTGTTCTGACGTTGGTATTGATTGCGAGCTTCGCTTGCGGGCGAAGTCCGGCTGAACGGGATCCCGCCTCGCCAAACACACTACCGAACAGCAGTCGGCCCGCCCTGCGCACGATTACCACTCTGCGCGACGCGCACGGTCTCACCCCCGAGGAAGCCGGCCGCGGCTATCCCATCCATGTCCGCGCCGTCGTCACTTATCATGACGACCATCTTGACGCGCGCCGCGACGCCTTTTTCCTGCACGACGGCAGCGGCGGCATGTACGCGGCGGTTCTGCGAGGAAGCACCTGGGCGGGCCCGCAGCCCGACCCTGGCACGCTGGTCGATGTCACCGGCGTGAGCGCGCCGGGTGACTTCGCGCCCATCATTGACCAGGCCCGTATCAGCGTCATCCGTCCTGCGCATCTGCCGGACGACGCCAACGTGGTGTCGTTGCTGACACTGCTGACCGGCGCCGAGGACGGGCAATGGGTGGCGATCGAAGGCGTGGTCCACTCGGTCCTCGAATCGGAGACCAACATCACTTTGAAGATCGCCATGGATGGCGGCAGCATCGCCGCCACCACGGTCCGGCGCCCCGGCGTCGATTACCAGCACCTGGTGGACCGCTGGGTCCACCTCCGCGGCAACGCAGGGCCGATCTTCAACCAGAACCGCCAATTGACCGGCGCGCGTCTTTTTTTTCCCGGCCTGGAGACGGTGGTGGCCGTCGCGCCGGATTCAGGCGACGCTTTTGCCCGGCCGCTGAAACCCATTAACAGCCTGTTACGATTCGACCCTTCCAGTTTGTGGCCGCATCGCGTGCATGTGCGCGGCAACGTCACGCTGAATTGGCCAGGCCGCACCCTCTGCATCGAAGACGCCAGCGAAGGCCTGTGCGCGCAAACCAACCAGAGCACTCCGCTCGATCCCGGCGCGGCGGTCGACCTGGTCGGATTCACCACGCTGGCGGGATTCAAACCTGCCCTTTCGGACGCGGTTTTCCGGCCCATTCCCGGCCGGGCCGAGATCGCAGCCGTTCCCATAACAGCCGAACAGGCGCTCGAGGGGAACCACGACTCCGAGCTGGTGCAAATCGATGGGCGGCTGATCGGGCGGGACCTTGCAGCCAACGACACCGCACTGATCGTGTCCTCGGGCAAGTCCATCTTCCGTGTGTTTTTGCCCGCCTCGGGCTCCGATCCAGCGGTCGCCGCAATCCCGGTTGGAAGCAAACTGCGCATCACGGGCATCTGCTCGGTTGAGTTGGACGACACCAGCATGGTGAACAGCTTTGGCTTTGCGCAAGCCTCGCGCTTCTGGATTCTGCTGCGTAACTCACATGACCTTCTGGTTCTGGCCACCCCCTCATGGTGGACCGCCGACCGCATTGGCTTCGCGCTGCTGTTCACCCTGGCCATCACCGTGGCGGGCTTCGTCTGGGTCGTCGTTCTGCGGCGGCGAGTTGAGGAGAGGACCCGCGAACTGCGCAAGAGCCGGGAACTCTATCGCCACATGGCCCATCACGACGCCCTGACCGGGCTGGCCACGCGGACTCTGCTGAACGACCGGCTGCAGAACGCTCTCGACCGCGCTCAGCGCTTCCACAAGAGCCTCGCGCTGCTGATGCTCGACCTGGACAAATTCAAGGAGATCAACGATTACTTCGGGCACGACGCGGGCGACCATGTGCTGCAGGTGACGGCACAGCGGATTCGCGCGACCATCCGCAAGACCGACAGCGTAGCCCGCATGGGAGGCGACGAATTCATCGTTCTGCTCAACGACCTCACCAACCCGCGCGAAGCCGAGCAGATTGCCGGCAAGATTGTGGCCGCGCTGGCCGAGCCGATTGAATTCGGAAAGTTCCAACTGCCGCTGTCGGTCAGCGTTGGAGTGTGCACGGTGCAGGATGAGGCGGTGGATGCCGAGGTTCTGCTGCGACGCGTCGACGCCGCGATGTACCGCGCCAAGGCGCGCGGCCGGGGATGCTTCCAGATGTTTACCGGCGACATGGCAGTGAACAGCCGCACCCGGCTGCCGGACGTGCTCGTCCTCGAAAACCACGGTGGATCCGGGACAACGACCGTCCTTGCCGGTGGGGCAAGTGATTGATCGGACGGACTCGCCCACCTGCCTGCGCCGGTCGCCTTTCGAGGTTCTCCGGCGTCACCCAGGCGATGGAAATAAAGTAAAGTAATCGTAACTGCCGTTTTGCCGTCCATACGATCGGGGTAGTGTTCGTTCACTTCCGAACTATTCGGCCATGCATCGGAACCGACTCCAACTCGCCGCAAGCGCTCGCCGGGCGACTGCGCTCGCCATCCTGGCTACCGCGCTTTCCGGCTGCCAGAGCATCACCGGCAGCCAGCCGTTTACCCAGGTGCGCGTGATCGACGCGTCGCCCGATGCGCCCAACCTGGACATCTATCAGAATTCGCAGGCCAGCCTGTATAACGTCGGCTTTGGCACCGTCAGCTCCTATATCCCCACCGCTCCCGGAGCCACTGTCCACACGGCCTACCTCGCGGGCACGCAGCAGCAACTGGCGCAGGTACACGGAGCCTTCGCCGCGGGCACCGAGTACACAGTGCTGGCCGGAAACATTGCGGCCGACCTGCAGATGAGTGTGCTGAAGGATCAGTCGACGCCCGCGCCTGCAGGCCAGGTGGCGTTGCGCTTCCTGGGCCAGGCCACGCGGGCCGGCGCGGTCGACCTTTACCTGCTGCCGCCGGGCGCAGGGCTCACCGGCATCGCGCCCATTGCCGCGGGTGTCGGCTTCGGCGGCAACACCGGCTACATCAACGTACCCAACGGCACCTACTCGATCGTGGCGTTCCCCAGCGGGGCCGTTCCCGCGGTCAGCTCACCGGCCTTTACCGGCAGCCAGGAGAGCTATCCCGGCGGCGCCGCGCGCACCATCGTGCTGATCGATCAACCCCAGCCTGACCGAGCTGCCGCGCCCGGCCTGCAGATTATCACGGCCGACGACTACGACCCCGCCAGCTAGCGGTGTGCGTCACGCAGGCGAGGCTGGAGACGCTTCCGCAGAATTCGGTGTACCCACTGACAGTGACCTGAGCGGCTCAAGCCGTTTTGATTTTGCGGCTTTTGCGGCACGGCTGAAGCCGTCCCTTAATGAAACCGGGGGATCCTCACCTTCTGAAGACCACTGCTGCTCCGCAAAGCAATGGTCCCAATCCGCGTCATGCGCAGTCTTATTTACGACGCACTCCAATAGCGAGCGGACATTTCTGCGCGCCCCTGTTCAGCCGATCTCTCGCTGGTCTATGCTTTTCCCGATCGTGAGCGCCTCCAAACAGGCGCGGGAGAGACCCATGAATCGCAGAGAGTTCGTCGCCGCCAGCGCAGCCCTCGCAGCCACCGCAGCCCTGCCCGCGCAGGATCCCGGCGCTCCGCAACCGAATCCCCACGGCTTCCCGGCGAGCGTCGTGCACGGCGACTCCTACATCGAAACCACCCCCATCGCCGAGTACCACAACGCTCCCGGCGCGGCCTACGAGGCGTTTCAGGACATGAAGTTCGGCGTGCGCATCCACTGGGGCATCTACTCCATCTGGCATCGCGGCGCGGAGTCGTGGCCCTACCTGCCGATGTCCTTCGCGGACCGCCAGCAGTACATGTCGCTCTACAAAACCTGGAACCCCACCGCTTTCGACGCCAATCAATGGATGGACGCCTTCCAGGAGGCCGGGATGAAGATGTTTGCCTTCACCTCCAAGCACCACGAAGGCTTTTCGATGTTCGACACCAAGACCCGCGTGCGCAGCCGCGCCAACTGGACGGCGGCGGGCGGCCCGCGCATGGAGGCGTGCGACCTCGCCTATTCCATCATGGAGACGCCCTTCCGCCGCGATGTGGTGAAGGAGTTGACCGACGCTGCGCACCGGCGCGGCATCAAGATCGATCTCTACTTTTCCCACCCCGATTGGTACGACGCCGACTTCCGCCCCTACGTCACGCATCCGTTGCAGGTCCCATCCTCTGCGCAGCTCCAGACTGCGCACGACATCGACATGACCCGCAAGGACCTGGCCGGCCGCATCGTCATCGTTCCCGACCCAACGCCCGCGGAGGCCACGCGCATGATGGCTCGCCATCGTGCCCAGCTGGTCGAGCTGCTGAGCAACTACGGCACCATCGACATGGTATGCCTGGATATGTGGCTCTCGCCCGGGTTGTGGCCCGACTGCGCAAGACCGTGCTGAAGTTGCGCGAGCTGCAACCGAACGTGATGCTGCGCAACCGCGGCATCGGCAATTATGGCGATTACTACACTCCCGAGCGCGTGATTCCCGGTACGACCCCCACGTCCGACAAGCCCTGGTTCACCATCTACCCGCTCGGCACCGACTTCTCCTACGAGCCGGACCCGGCCAAGTACAAGGGGACGCAGTGGATTGTGGCCAACCTCGCCGACACTGTGGCCAAGGGCGGCGGCCTGATGATCGGCGTCGGCCCCAGCGCACGGGGCGACTTCCACCCCGAGGCCATCCGCCAGATGAAGGAGGCGGGCGCGTGGCTGCGCGTCAACGGCGAAGCCATCTACGCTACCCGCGCACGCGAAGGCACACTCTGGTCCGAAGGCGACCAGGTCCGTTATACCCGGACGAAGGACCACCGCTTCACCTACGCCATCCTGACCGAGTGGCCCGGCCGCGAGATTACGCTGACGAATGTGCGGCCGAGGGAGGGCTCGCGCGTAACGCTGCTCGGCTCGCCCGCGCCGATCGCGTGGACCTTCGATGCAGCCCGCGGCACCACTTTTGCCATCCCGGAATCGCTCCAGCAGGCTTCCAACCGCCCCTGCGACCATGCCTGGACGCTGCGCATTGAACCGGCCTAGCGCGCAGCACGGTAAGAATATAAGGGAAAATTGACGGCAAACTTCGACAGATTCCCATATGATTCCGCCTATGCCGTGCGACTGCGAGCTCGACCTGGACCGTCGCCTGGTGCGATGCCGCGCGTGGGGCGTGGTTACGTATGACGAAGCCATGGCGACCCGCCGCAAGTTTCTGAGCGATCCCAACTTCTCTCCGGACTTCGATCAAATCTACGACGGCCGCGACGTAACCCGGATCGCCATCTCGGCGAGCGACACGGGCAAGCTGGCGATGGATGCCGTGTTTAGTGCGAAGGCGCGGAGAGCTCTGATTGCGCCGAGCCGCGACACCTACGACTTCGGACGGATGTTGCAGATCTACCGCGGCATCAACGCACATAAGGATCAGCTTCGCCTCTTCCGCACCATCGAAGAGGCTGAGGCCTGGCTGGCGGAGTAAACTCCCGCTTCAAGCATCCATCGACAATGCGGGCTGCGTGACGGTGGTGATGTCATCGCCGCTCCCGCCCCATCAGATAGCATTGCGACAGGGCACATCCCCGCCCCAACCACTGAGGATCCAACTTTGCCGACTGAAACCATCACCGCCTCCGACCTGAAGCAACTCGCCGCCGACGTGCTCGCTCGCGCACTCCGCGCCGGAGCGACCGACGCCGAAGCTGTCGTCTACGAGGGCGACGAGTTCAACGCCCGGGTCCGCCTGGGCCACGTTGAAACTCTCAAGGAGTCGGGCTCGCGCGCGGTTGGCCTGCGCGTCTTTATCGCCTCCGGCCTTGGATCGAATCCCGCTCAGCGCACCGCATCGACGTCGTCGTCGGACTTCTCGCCAGAGAGCATCGACCGGCTGGTCTCGGGCGCCGTGACGCTCGCGCGCATCACCAGCGAAGATCCGTTCGCCGGACTGCCCGAGCCCGTGGCCTTCGGCCAGCATGATCCCGCAGCGCAGCATCTCTACTTCGACGACGTCAATCAACAGCCGCCCGCCGACCGCATTCGCATTGCGCGCGAAGTGGAGGCCGCGGCCATGGCCTACGACACCCGCATCCAGAACTCCGGCGGCGGCGACTTCGATACGGCCACCTCGCACAAGATCATGATGAACTCGCGCGGGTTTACCGGAGAATACCGCCGCAGCTATTGCGGGTTCTCCGCGCAGCCCATCGCGCACGACGAAAACGGCGCCATGCAGCGCAACTACTGGTACTCCTCCGCGCGCACCACGCACCTGCTGGAAGACCCGGTTGCCATCGGCCACGAAGCGGCACGGCGGGCGCTGCGCCGGTTAGGCGCGCGGCGAGTTCCAACGCAGCAGGCCCCGGTGGTCTTCTCGCCCGAGATTGCGCGCGGGATCATCGGGAACATCTTCGACGCGGCCAACGGCGATGCCATCTATCGCCATGCCACATTCTTCGCCGACATGCTGGGCCAGCAGGTCGCGGGCGAGAACATCACCGTAATCGATGACGGCACGCTGGTCTTCGATCATGAAGGCGGCATCAGAACCGGAGGCTTCGGCACATCGCCCTTCGACGGCGAGGGGCTGCCGACGCGCCGCACCGTGCTGGTCGAAAACGGCATCCTCAAGAACTATGTCACCAACACCTACACCGCGCGCAAGCTGGGCATGGCTTCCACCGGCAACGCCTCGCGCTCGCTGGCATCAAACCCCGGCATCGGCGCGGGCAACTTCTTTCTCGAGCCCGGCACGCTCACGCCCGAGCAGATCATCGGCGACGTCCGCCAGGGCCTCTACGTCACCGAGACCATGGGCTTCGGCGTCAACCTGGTCACGGGCGACTACTCGCAGGGCGCTGCCGGCCTGTGGATCGAGAACGGCGAACTCGCGTACCCGGTGGAAGAGATCACTATTGCCGGGAACCTGAAGGACATGTACCGCAACATCTCCGCCATCGGCAACGACCTGGTGTTCCGCAGCTCGTCGGCCGCACCCACCCTGCGCATCGAGGGCATGATGATCGCCGGGAGCTAAACCGCCCTGACCGCGTACGCCGCGCGAACAACCCCTCTCGCGCGATCGGACGCGTTTAAGTTAAAGTCGATTTGCCCGATTCGATATGCACACCGACCGAAGCACACGCAGTCCCCACATCATGAAGATGAAACGACGTCTGCTGCCGCTGTCGCTGGCGCTGCTCGCGATCCTGGCGGGCTGCAAGAGCAAGCCCGTCAATCCCCTGATCGGCGAGTGGACCTCGACCACCCGAGCCTCCGCCGACGGCGCCGCAGGTTGTCCGACCCACTATGAATTCACGGATACCACGCAGACTCTAACCGTAGCCGGGCACAACGTCAGTCTTCCGGTGAGCTACAAGGTGCAGCCCAATCTGGTCACCGTGGTCATGCAGATGCGCACCAACAGTTTCAAGGTCCTCACGCCGGATACGGTGGCGTGGACGAGCGGGCCCTGCACCTACAAGCGCGACTGACAAATCGGGCGGCGGGCAGCAGTGAACCCCGGCGAGGATATCGAAGGTCGCGCGCGCTCGATACAATCCTGGTGTGGGTGCGCGATTTCAGTTCGAGCGATCGGTCGCGTTTGCGCCGGAGCGGGCACCGGAGATCCTTCGCGCCGTCCCGGCGCTGCCCGGCGTCTTCGCGCTGCACGGACCGCGCGTGGAAGGCCAGCCGGAAGCGGAACCGTACCTTACCCGCGCCGCCGATCTGCGCCGGCGCGTCACGCGTCTGCTGGCGCCGCCGGACTCGCAGAGCAAGCGGCTGAACCTGCGGGAGCGCGTCGCACGCATCGACTACACCGTCACCGGCTCGGAGTTCGAGTCGACACTCACGCTCTACCACGCTGCCGCCGCGATCTTCGGGCTGGACGAAGCGCGCCGCCGGCTAAAACTGCACACGCCATTCTTCCTGCGCTTCACGGCGGAGAATGCGTATCCGAGGGTCTACTCCACCAATCGCCTGAGCAAGCGCGCACTCGGCCACTTTTACGGCCCGTTCCCATCGCGCGCCGCCGCCGACCGCTACTGCGACGCCGTGCTCGACCTGTTCAAGCTGCGCCGTTGCGTCGAAGAGCTCGCGCCCTATGCGGAGCATCCCGGCTGCGTTTACGGAGAGATGAACAAGTGCCTGGCGCCGTGTAACCAGGCCTGCACGCCTGAGGGCGCAGCCGCCTACGCCGTCGAAGCTGCCGCGGTGAAACGCTTCTTCGATACGCGCGGCGAGAGCATGGTGATCGATATTGGGTTCGCGCGCGAGGAAGCTTCCAATGGACTTCACTTCGAACGCGCCGCCGAGCTGCACGCCCAGTGGCACAAGGTGAAAGCCGCGCAGGCGCTGGCGGACGAGCTGGTGCAGCCTATCCCGAGACTCCGCGCGATCGTCGTACAAAAAGCGGCGCAGGGAACAGAGGACAGGGAACAGGGGGCAGGAGACTCGGCGGCCGTCTTCCTGCTGCATGGCGGCTGCCTCGGCGGGCCGGCGCGGCTTTCGACGCTTGGCGTGCGGGCCGTCCGGGAGCAGACCTCGGTGGGCAGTTCGCTGTTCGCGCAGCCGCTGATGCTCGAAGCGGTTCCGCTCGCCGAAGACACGCAAGCTGCGGCGGTGGCCGCGCCGCTGACTCCGGTTGAAAGCCCCGAAGTCCGCGCCGAGTCGCTGATCGCCGCGCTTGAACAGCAGGCCTCCGCGCCGACGGACCTCGGCACGCTCAGCGATCATCTCTCCCTGCTGCGCCGCTGGTACTACCGGCCGGAAAAGCAGCGCGCCGGCGAGGTCTTCTTCCCGCGCGAGGATCACACCTGGCCCATCCGCCGCATTCTGCGTGGGGCGGCGCGCATGGCGCTGGGAGAACCCACGGCTATGGCCGAAACCCACCGCGAACTGGTCCAACGCAACCCGGCGGACGAAGCGCAGAGGCCCGCCCGCACGAAGACCCTCCACGCAGGCCGGCCGGACGTAGAACGATCTGTGCCCGAAATCGACGTTCAGGCGGACACAGGGCGCGACCGCGAGCTGAGCGCGCCGTCTGTCTTCAAGTCGCGGCGCAAATCCCCGCCCCCCCCGGACCACTGATACACTTCCCCCAGCGACTCAGAATCCGGCACCTGGCACCGAGAACCTGGCCCCATGATTGAACTCTGTTTCTCCATCCTTGCTTCGGACTTCGCCCACCTCGCCGATGAGATTGCCGCGGCCGAGCGCGGCGGCGGCACCATCGTGCACGTCGACGTGATGGACGGACACTTTGTGCCGAACATCACGTTCGGGCCTCCCATGGTCAAGGCCATCCGGCCCATTACCAAGCTGCCGCTCGACTGCCACCTAATGATCGAGGACCCGGACGCCTACATCCCGGCCTTCGCCGAGGCCGGCGCCGACATGATCTCGGTGCAGCAGGAGGTGTGCCGCCATCTGCACCGGACGCTGGAGCACATCATCGAGCACAACGTGCTCCCCGGCGTCGTCATCAACCCGGCTACGCCGGTCGAGACGCTGATCGAGATCCTGCCCATGGTGCACTATGTGCTGGTGATGAGCGTCAACCCGGGCTTTGGCGGGCAGAAGTTTATCCCCTTTGCCGTGGACAAGATCGCCCACCTGGCCGAGCTGCGCGAAGCTCTCGGGCTGAATTTCCGCATCGAAGTAGATGGCGGCGTGGCTCACGATACCGTCGCCAGCGTCGTCCAAGCAGGAGCGGAGATGCTGGTCGCAGGCTCCGCCGTCTTCGAAAAAGGGCGCACCGAACAGAATGCCGCAGAACTGCTGCGCATCGCCCGCGCCGCGGCACCGCAACCCTAGCCTCCCTGCAGTTCTTTTGGCCTTGGCACAAGTCTCAGCATTCCCATCCCCCGGGAGGCCCCGGCGCTATGTCTGCGCCCGCGCAAACCGCGGGATTGCTCTAGAATATAAGGCAGCCCGCACAGCCGAGTGCGCGCCCGCCCGCAGGCACAGGAACGGGCCCCAGAACGCGGCAGATGGAGTTTTCCGCATGACGCAAAGCACCACCGCCAGCCACATCCATGGCAGCCTTTCCGTTCGCATCCCGCAGAGCATTCAGATTCGTTCCTTCTTTCCCGATGGCCGCCTCGCGCTGGTCACCGGACTTGCCGCGGCCGCGCTGCTGGCGACGGCCATTGGCGCGCATGCCCAGGGCGCAGCTCCGGCGGCCGACGCCCAGGCCGCGTCGCAGACAGCCGCGCCGGCCACCACGCCCAAGCCCGACATCTCACTGAGCAATCAGAAGCCGGCCAAGACGCGCAAGGCGAAGGAAGAAAAGGTCGTTGAGTCCAAGGACACGAAGAAGGAAGACAAGAAGACGGTCAAGACCACCTCGCTGGAGGGAGTTGACTCGAAGCTGCCCGATAAAGCGCTGTACGACAAGGCGGAAGACGCGGTGAAGCACGGCCGTTTTGACGTGGCCCGCCTGGATCTGCAAACCCTGCTGAACACCTATCCCGACTCGCAGTACATGATGCGCGCCAAGCTCGCCGTCGCCGACAGCTGGTACAAGGAAGGCGGCACCGCGGCGCTTACCCAGGCTGAGCAGGAGTACAAGGACTTCATCACCTTCTTCCCCAACGCGCCCGAGGCCGCCGAGGCCCAGATGCGCATCGGCGACATCTACTTCCGGCAGATGGACAAGCCCGACCGCGACTACACCAACACCATCCACGCCGAGGAAGAGTACCGGCTGATGCTGCAGCAGTTCCCGGATTCTCCGCTGGTGCCGCAGGCCCGGCAGCGCCTGCGCGAAGTGCAGGAGACACTGGCCGACCGCGAGGCCAATATTGCGGCGTTTTACTCGACCCATGCCAACTGGCCGGCGACCATCGCGCGTTACCAAACAGTGGTCGACACCTACCCGCTGTACAGCCACATGGACGACGTGCTGATCAGCCTGGGCGACGCCTACGAGGCCGAGAAACACATCGTCCAAACCATGAGGCTGCCGGAAGCGGCCAAGGCTCGGCTGGAACACATCTACGACGACGCGGCCTCTAACGCGTACCGCAAGGTGGTTCTCGACCATGCGGCCGCGCCCCATGTGGAAGACGCGCGCGACCGGCTGGTCGGCATGGGCCTGCCCGTCCCAACCCCGACGCCGGAACAGATGGCGGCCAGCGTGGCGTTGGAAAACAGCCGCGGCCAGTACACCCTCTCCAAGCGCGTCACCCTGATGTTTCTGCACCAGGCAGACACCGTGCAGGCGGCCACTATGGGCACCCCAACCCTGGATGACCCCAAACCGACCAACGCGGCGACCGTGGTCAAACAAGCCCAGGCCGACTACGTTGCCTCCTTCAATCCCGCGACCCCGGCCCGCACTCCCCTAACGCCCGCGCCCGCACCTGCCGCTGCGGATGATTCCGCTACGCCCGCGCCCGCACCGGCGTCCAACGCGCCACTCTCGCTGCAGGAGGTTCCCACCGCGAGCGCGGCGGAGTCCAGTGCGCCGGCAATCGACACCAGCGTGTCCCAGGCAGCGCACGCTTCATCCGGCGGCAACTCCATGGGCATCGAGATCATGCAGCCTCCGGCAACCTCGCCCACGCCAAGCGCGGCGCCGGCTGCGCCTCCGGTCTTCCCGGAGACGGGCACTGCTCCAGCGGCCGCGGCCGACCCGGCGAAACAGGCGGACGTCAACGGAGGCATAGGGCCGGTCGGTCCGCCGAACTCGACTCCACTGGCTCCCATCGAGAAGCCAGCCGTCGCGCCAACTCCGATCAACGATGCGGCTGCGACCAGGCTGCCTGCCGCGCAGCTTCCTCCTGCCGATGGCAAGAAGGTGAAAGACGATTGCGATAAGTCCGATGAGTCCTGCAGCCGGCACAAGAAGAAGAAGGGCCTGGCCAAGCTCAATCCCTTCTAACCTGCGTATAGCGCCGGCCGGAGATTCCGGTTCCGGGGAACACGCGCGAGGGTTGGGATGTTGCATGGGGACGGGCAAAGCCCCCGAGGTTTTCATCCAAGGCATTCGGGTTTAGTATTCAGGTCTGGAATTCGGCCGGAGGTTTGCGCTCTGGAGATGGTACCCAACCAGCCAATCCGCAAAAGCCCGCATGGAACTGGTACCCCTGTGTCCGAAATTCCCGACAAGCTTTACTTCCGCATTGGCGAGGTCGCCCGCCTTTGCGAGGTTCCGGCTTACGTGCTGCGCTTCTGGGAGAGCGAGTTTCCCCAGCTGAAGCCAAACAAGGGCGGCACCGGCCAGCGCCTGTACCGCCGCCGCGACGTGGAAATGGCGCTGCGCGTAAAGAGCCTGCTGAAGGAAGAGGGATACACCATCCCCGGCGCGCGCGCGGTGCTGAAGGCCGAATTCAAGCACAAAGAACCGCCGCAGCTCACCCTGCTGGGTGAAGCCGCTCCCTCACCGAAATCCGAAGCCAAACAACTGCGCGTGTTGCGCCGCGAGCTGCAGGCGCTTGCCGACCTGCTGGCCAAGCCCATCGGCAAGCCTGGCGGAGCCGCGAAAGCCGCAGCCCACGCCACCCAGGCTCAGACCGTGCATGCGCTGCACAGCCCGCGCCGCAATAGCGAGCCGGCCAGCCGGGCCGCAACTCCCCAAATCCCGTTCGGCCCTGCCGACTAACTTGCTCTCCCTTGCCTCTGGCTCCTGCGGCGCTTTCGCGGGAGTGGCGAAGCCTGTTCCGTGCGCCTCACCGCGAATTCCGTGCCGCGGCTTAACCCGTAGAATCGTTTTATCTCGATGAGCCTGCCGCCCTCGCACGAAGCGCCCCCCCCCACCCGCGATCCAGCGGCATCCCCCACTCCCCGTAAGCAGCACACGGCTGGTTCTGCGGCCATCCTGCTGATGATCAGCTCGCTGGCTTCCGGTGTGCTGGCGCTGGTCCGCATCAAATACGTGAACTACCTGTTCGGCGCGGGCACGGCGCAGGACGCCTACCAGGCCGCTTTCACGCTGCCGGACCTCATCAACTATTTTCTGATCGGCGGCGCGGCGTCCATCTCCGTCATCACCATTCTCAATCGCTATCGTGAGGCAGGCGACGAAGCGGGCGGCGATCGCGCGCTCTCCGTCATCCTCACCACGATGCTGATCGTGCTGGGCGGCGGCATTCTGCTCGGCGAAATCTTCGCGCCACAGTATGTCGCCCTGGCCTTCGGAGGCTTCCCCAACGATCCCGGCGGCGCGGCGCTCTGCATCTCGCTCACCCGGCTGCTGCTGCCCGCACAGCTTTTCTTCTTCATCGGCAGCGTGATGAGCTCGCGACTGCAGGTGCGCAAGATCTTTATCTACCAAGCCTTCACGCCCGTCGTTTACAACACCGGAATCATTCTCGGCGCCTACTTCCTGCACGGGAAAACCGGCATCTACTCGCTCGCATGGGGAGTGCTTGGCGGCGTCATCGTCGGCTCCGCGCTGCTGAACTCGCTGGGCGCCTTCCGCACCGGCCTGCGCTACCATCCCATCGTCGGCTTCCGCTCGCCTGCCTTCCTCGAGTGGCTCAAGCTCTCCCTGCCGCTGATGATCGGCGTCTCGCTGGTGATGTTCGACGGCATCTTCCTCAAGTTCTTTGCCGCTGCGCAGAGCGGCGGGGTCACCCTCATCACCAACGCCAAGAGCCTCTTCAACGCGCCCTTCAACATCATCGGCCCCGCCGCCGGCGCCGCGTCACTGCCCTTCTTCGCCTCCATGTACCAGCAGGGCCGCGCTTACGACTTCTCCGCCTCGGTGGCCCGCTCGGTCTCGCGACTCTTCGCGGTCGGACTCATCGTGTCCGCGTGGATGATCGCGCTGGCTCCCTGGCTGATGGACTTGTTCCGCGGCGGCCGCTTCCATCGTTCCGATGCCGCGACCACCACGCAGCTCTTCGTCATCCTCTCCTTCACCCTGGCGCTGTGGGCGGTGCAGGGCATCTATGCGCGTGCCTTTTACGCCGCCAGCGATACCAAGACGCCCATGATTACCGGAACCCTGATCACCGTGCTTTCGGCCCCCATGTACTGGGGGCTCTTCCACGCGCTGGGACTGCGCGGCCTGGCCATCGCTTCGGACATTGGCATTCTTGCGCAAACCGCCTCGCTCGCGGTTCTGCTCCATCGCCAGCGCCTGGTATCGCTCGCCCACCTCGAATTTCCCGAACTTGCCCGCGCGCTCGCCGCCGCACTCGCGGCCTACGCCGCCACGGCTGCCGCCGTGCATTTCCTGCCGCCGGCCTCCACCCACCCGAAAGACGTGCTCACCATTGCCGTCGCCTCCCTCGCCTGGGCTGCGACTACTGCCGCTGTTCTTGTCGCCACCGGCTCCCGACTGCCGGCCCAGGTCCTGCGCCGCCGCTAGAGCGGGTACTTTGCCTAGCAAAATACTCCAGGGAAACTCACGCAGGCGTATAAACTCATTTCGCGCGGAAGAAACCCATGGCGACCCTCCTCAATCGATCCAAGCTCGGTGCAATCGCGGTTGGCATGATGCGTGGTAGCGGGCTGCTCGCAACCGGCCAAGCCGCCCCAGGCCCCCGCCCCGGTTGCCACGCTGCCCCCCCAGTCCACCCAACCCATCACCGCGAAGACGGCGTTCTGGCCGATGTTCAAGTATGCGATTGGATGGAGCGGCGACGTGGAAGTGCTGAAGCTTGCGCCCAAGGACGTGCCGGGATTCAAGAACGATCAGGGCACCGCGGCCATGTGGGAGGCGACCTTTGCTTCGCCCCGCAAGCACCAGGTTCGCGTTTATACCTATTCGATTGCTGCCGTTCCGCCGGATATTCTCAAGGGCATCGAGGCAGGCTTTCCGGAGCCCTGGGCGGGCGAGACCAGCGACGCCATGCCCATCGATCTCTCCGGATTCAATATCGATTCGGACGCTGCCTACAAGGCTGCCGCCGCCGCTGCGACCGGATGGCTCGCGAAGAACCCGGGCAAGGCTCCCACGTCGCTGGAATTGGGCAGCACCTTCGCCCTGCATGCGCCGGTGTGGTACGTGGCCTGGGGCGACAAGCGAAACGGCTACGTCGCCCTGGTGAACGCTACAACCGGCGAGCTGTTCCAGAAGCGGTAAGGCGCGCAGCCTTAGGCCGCATCAACCACCATAAGCCGGCGGTCGCAGGACGCGTGCGCCGAATCGCCCGGTTCTAGTTGAAGATCGCCCCTACCGTCACGTTGGTATTTCCGATTTGAATCAGGTTGCCGCTGGATCGTAGAGGGCGGCAGTGAAGTTGACCTTGCAGTAGTTCGGCCCGGCAGCGGTTATGGTCGGACCCGGCAGAGGCACGCCTGCAGAGGTGCTGGGCGTGCAGTTGTATGACCATCCGCCGAAGGTTCCAGTTCCCGTCGGCTGGGTCGCCGTCAGGATCACGGTAATCCAACCCCGAGCGTGGTCGTCGCGGGAAGCGGATACGTCGCCACACATACGGAGCCGCCCGTGTTGTTTGGGGCCGGATTCAGAGACCATCCCGGACCGCAGTGGATCACATTCTGCGTACCTGTAGCCGAAGGAGCGGTGACCTCCCAGGTGGTATTGTTCGGGCCTTCGTTATAGATGGTCAGCGTCGACAGCAGCGCCTGCGCCTGCGTGCCTGGAATACAGGTCCCCGGCGTTGGCGGATCGCCGCCGGGATTCGGCAGCGCCAGCGGGCAGTTGAAGGTCGAAGACGCAGTTTGGATGGTGCCGTCGCTGCCCGTCGCCTCTGCAATAATGTTTGCGTTGCCTGACCCAAATGCCGTCACCAGCCCGGCCGTTGCTCCTGCGTTGCCGCCGGAGTTGGTGTCCACCGGGAATACGCTCGGCACGTCGGAGATCCATGTCGTGCTGGGCGAGTTGGTCAGGTCCCTCACGTACGGAGCCGTCGAGAAGGTCCCGATCGCCAGAAACTGACCGGTATCCTGCAAATTATCTACCGTAATCGAACTCGGGATAATGGTCAGCGAGAGCAGAGGCTCCGGCGGGGAAGTCAGCGAAACCGTAATGGTCGCGGTATTGGACACCACCGTGCCGTCGGTATTGGTCAATTGCGCTGTAATCGTAGTCGAGCCCACGCCAACACCCGTGGCCAACCCGGTTGCACTCACCGTAGCGACCGTGGGGATGCTCGAGCTCCAGGTAATCTGCGGCGAGTTGGTGACATTCGTCTCCAGGCCCGTCGCTCCGGATGTTCCCAGCGCAATGAACTGGCCGGTCTGCCCCGACGCCGACAGTGCCTGCGCATTGGGCGTGATGGCCACCGCCGTGTACTTCTCGGTGGTTCCGCCCGACACGGTAAACGAAGCCGTCCCCGTCACCACGGTTCCGTTCGCCGAGTAGATGGCGGTAATCGTTGCGGTCCCGGCGCCCACCGCCGTCGCTAACCCGGTATTGGCGCCGACCGTGGCAATCGCAGTGCTGCTGGAGCTCCACGCTACGTCACTGGTCAGGTTCACGGTCGCTCCCGAGGAGGTCGACCCAATCGCCAGGAATTGGCTGGTCTGCGTCGGCGCGGCTACGGTTTGCGAGCCGGGAATGACAGAGATCGAAACGATGGAACCGCCGGCCTGGCTTCCGCCGGAGCCGCTCACCGAGATGGTCGCGGTGGCGCTGACCGGGCCGCTGAATCCCGCCGCGCTGGCCGTAATCGTCGTCGAGCCCGCGCCCACCGCCGTGGCCAGCCCGGACGAATTCACGGTGGCCACCGAAGGGGTGCTGGAGGCCCAGGTCACTCCGGAGGTAATGTTCTGGGTCGAAAGATGATCAGCATTGCCGTAGGTGCCGGTTGCAGAAAACTGCGCCGTCTGGCCGACCGCCAGAGACTGGGAGGTCGGCGAAACCTGAACGGAATCCAGCCCCTGGGGGTTGGCGCACCCAATCAACGCACAGGCGAGGCTGAGAATCAGGAACCCGCTAAGGCTGGAACGAACCAACATGTCGATCTCCTGGCAATTCTCCGATCCGGGTTAAGCAAGCGAATATCCATTTGCCCTGGGAATCTTCGTCCGTAGAATCAGTTACTTGCGTGACGCTGGCCGGGTCACCCTGTCCTCGCATGTTTACAGCCCCGCCGCGAACGACAATCCGTGTATACAGACCCAAATCCTTCAGCCGCAAGGGCCAACCACTGGAGTGTCCCATCCTTCGCAGCCGAATCGCAAACGCGTCGGCCGCTGGGCCCCGATTGGCTGGAGCTCCGGTGCTCTGATCAGCGGCCCCGCGAACCGCCGGACCTCGCCCTAGCCTTTCGCGTCGACATACTCTTCGTGCCAAGCCGTCTGGATGGCTTCCAGAATCCCTTCGTTCGACTTCGCCGGATCCCCCACGAACCCCGGCAACTGCACCACCCATTTGTGCAGGTCGGTGAAGCGCACCGAGTATGGGTCCGTCTCCGGAAACATCTCCTGCAACTGAATTCCGATCTCCTCGGCATCCGTCCAGTCCAGTTCGCGTGGCATCGTCGTCTCCTTCTGGTTTGGCTCACCACAGTTTACGGCGAAACCGCCGCGCCTGCTGGCGCCTGGTACACCAGTTTCCGCACCATCTCCCGCGGCCGCGCCGGCAGCGAAGACGGCGGAGTCCACCAGGGCCGGGGCGGCGGGCCGCTGGCCGCAAAACCTGCCCCAATCAACGCTCCAATCCCCGCGCATGCAAATGCCGGCCCCGGGCCAAGCCCCGAGCACAGCAGCGCTCCGATGCCGAATCCAATACCCATCGCGGTCAATATCCTGCGGTCGCTCGCATCCTGCCACACCCACACGCCCTCGACCGCGCCGCGCGGGAACACCAGCCGCGCTCCCGTGCCCGCATCCCAATCCGCGTTCGGATTCTTCTCCCGTTCGCAGGTCAGCGCCGCATTGTCCACCCGCACCACCCGGCACTCCTCTGCGCCCGCCTGTCCAGCGGAACGCACCTCCACGGCGACACCGACGCCCAGCCGCTTCACCGCCTTCCACTGCTCATTCCGCCCGCTCGCATGCGCCGCTCCGCCGCCTGCCAGCGCCATCGCCAATACCCAAGCCATCTGCCTTCCCATCGCCGCCTCCCGCGACTCCCGCAGATCCCGGGAATCACTGGAAAGTCAGCCTATGAGCCTGCCCGAGGGCGCAGTTGCGCCTCTGGGACACTTCCTCAAGTGTCCCAACCCGCGGGGAATGCGAATGCCCTGGGTTATTGGTGCAAGTGTTCCGCACGGAGCGCTTTGGCCATTCCTAGCTCCCCGGGCCGTGTGCGGGTTTGCCTTCCTGCACGTAATTCCGGTTCCATTTGGGAATCTCCACCACATATGTGCCCGGCTTCTCGATGACCGCCTGGCAACCGAGGCGCGAGTTCAGCTCAATGCCCGCAGCCGTCTCCAGCCGGTCCAACTCCAGGTCTTCGGCCTCGCTGATGCCGCCAGAGCCTTCTTTTACGTGCAGATGGCAGGTGGTACAGGCGCATACGCCACCGCAGGCGTGGTCGAGGAAGATGTGATAGTTCTCCGCCACATCGAGGAACGACATTGGCCGCCCGTGACCCTCATACGGCAGCGAATCGAAGGCGAACTCCACCGTCCGGCCCTCGGGCAAAAACGTTACCCGCACCATGCCCTCGGCGGGCGGCTTCGAAAGATCGATCTCGGGAACTTCAACTAGCTCTTCGGACATAAACCCTCACTCTAAACTTTGGGAAAACCTAACACCGATCTACACCGACAAGCACCGATCAAGTGTTAATCGGCCGGATCGGTGTCATCGGTGCCAGGCCTTTCGTCGAACTCTGCTTTTGCGAACGGATGCGGCGCGTGCGGGGCTTCGCCCATCCCTTCACCCGCGGCCTGCATAGTCTGACCTTTCATTGCGCTCATCACTTCTGTGTCCATCATGACTTCAGCCAGGCGACGAGTGCTCTTGTCCAGCCGCTCGATGCCCGCGCGAATTGCCTTGTAGTTGCCGCTGTCCTGCAGCGCCTTTAATTGATTGATCTCAATTTCGATGTTCGACATCTCGTAGCTGGACAATTGCAGCCACGATGGATGACTCTTGCCCTTTTCGACGGCGGAGAGGATGGTCTCCGCCTCGTTCTTCGCCTCGATCAACTGACGGGCTTCGATGTCTTCCTCGGCGTGGTCGAAGGACGCGAGGATCATCGACTCCACCTGCTCATCAGTGAGGCCGTAGGTGGGCTTCACCTCGATCTCGGCCTCTTTGCCGCTGCGCTGCTCGCGTGCGCTGACGTGCAGAATGCCGTTGGCGTCGATGAGGAATTTGACTTCGATACGGGGCAGGCCCGCAACCATGGGGGGAATGCCCTTGAGATCGAAGCGGGCCAGGGAGCGGCAATCCTTCGCCAACTCGCGCTCGCCCTGGAGCACGTGAATGGCGACGTTGGTCTGGCCGTCGACGCCGGTGGTGAAGTGCTCGGTGGCGCTGGCGGGGATGGTGGAGTTGCGCTGGATGATCTTGGCGACGACTCCGCCGAGCGCCTCGATGCCGAGCGAGAGCGGAGTGACGTCGAGCAGCAGCAGGTCGTCGGTTGCGGCAGAACCGCCGGCGAGAATCTGCGCCTGCACTGCCGCGCCGAGCGCAACGACTTCGTCGGGATTGAGTTCGGTGTGGGGCTTCTTACCCCGCGCGCTGAGGCTGAAGAGCTCATCCACCAAGGTCCGGACGGAGGGGATCCGCGTCGAGCCGCCGACGAGGACGACTTCGTCGATGGCATCCGGCGTCAGCTTCGCATCCTTCAGCGCCTGCTTCACCGGGCCTGCGGTGCGGGCGATGACGGGCGCGATCAGCCCGTCGAATTGCGCGCGGGAGATTTCGCGGGCGTAGCTTTTTCCATTGGGTAGCGCGACCTGGAGCTTGGCGGAGTGGCCTTCAGAGAGCGCGATCTTGGCTTCGATGACAGCCTTGCGCACGGCCTGAACGAGTTCGCCGCTGGCGCCGGCGGCGGTGCCGAGGTTGGCCACGCTGGCGACACCGAGTTCGGCATCCCCGGCCATGTCATCGAGCGCGATGGCGATGAGCAGGTTGTCGATGTCGTCGCCGCCGAGGTGGGTGTCGCCGCCAGTGGCGATGACCTCGAAGATGCCCTCGTGCAGCTTGAGGATGGAGATGTCGAAGGTGCCCCCGCCGAAGTCGTAGACGGCAATGAGGCCGTCGCGCTGCTTGTCGAGGCCATAGGCGAGCGCGGCGGCGGTGGGCTCATTGACCAGACGGAGCACGTCGAGGCCGGCGATGCGACCGGCGTCCTTGGTGGCCTGACGCTGGGCGTCGTTGAAGTACGCGGGCACGGTGATGACGGCCTTCGTGACGGGCGCGGCGAAAAAGCGCTCGGCATTCTTCTTGAGCTGGAGCAGGATGTAGGCGGAGACCTCGGGCGGCGTCAGTTGCAGGCCGCCGACCTCGAGCTTGAGCACATCGCCCGGCTGCAGTCCGTCGACGAGTTTGAAGGGGAAGAGCTTCAGCTCCTCCTGCACGTCCTCGACGCCGCGGCCCATGAGGCGCTTGACCGAGTAGACCGCGCTGGCGGCGTCGGTGAGCAGGGTGGCGCGCGCGGCATTGCCGACGACGAAGCCGCGGTCGTGATCGAACGCGACGACGGAGGGGACGAGCCGGTCGCCATCCTCGCCGGGAATGATGGTCGGCTGGCCGCCCTGCATGAAGGCCACCAACGAGTTCGTCGTTCCCAGATCGATCCCGACTACGCGTGCTGCGCTCTCTTCCGCCATTCCGTCCTGTTCCCTCAATCTCCCTGTACCGATTCGAGCCGCAACGGGCGCATTCCATTGGATGAGTAACAGCCGGCAATGGTGCGCCCAAACCTCTATTGTCCTACAAAGGCGGCGGTGGCATGCTATGCGGATGGAGCTTAACCCGTATGCGAAGTTTCAGGCCGGCCGCGACCCGATCGCGATCCTCGCCTCCACGCATGCCCAACTGAAGGCGCTGGCGGAGCGCATGCCCGCGGAGCAGCTGGCCATGCGGCCGCCCCAGAGAAAATGGAATGCGCGGGAGATTGTGGCGCACCTGGCCGACTGCGAACTGGTGTTCAGCTTCCGGCTGCGGCAGACGCTGGCGGACGACCATCCGACGCTGCAGCCGTTCGACCAGGACCGCTGGGCTGCGCGGTACGCCAGCTATGACATGGCGAGCGCGCTGAATCTTTTTGGGGCGGCGCGGAAGTGGAACCTGCTGCTGGTCGAAGGCACCAGCCAGGCCGAGCGCGAGCGACTGATGACGCACCCGGAGCGGGGCACCATGACCTTCTGGACGATTGTAGAGACCATGGCCGGTCACGATGTGAATCATTTGCGCCAGGTGGAGCGGCTGGCGGAATGAGGGAGTAGTTCGCCCGCAGAGGCGGCTGGCTTTGCCGAAGCCCGGTCTTGAGCGGATGTGATAGGCTGTTGCGGCCTGCAAGGCTAATGGAAGAGTGTGGCCAGAACCGAGATGGGCTGGCCGGAAGCGAGATCTATGTCTGGACGCGGAGTATCCCGACGCAATTTCCTGGGCGGTTCGGCGGCAGCGGGAGCTGCGGTGCTGGCCCATCCCGTTGCCATGGCTGCACAGGCAGCCGGAGTGAAGACGGGCGACCTGCCGGACCTGACCATCAAGGAAGCGAAGATCTATGTGCTCGACCCGACCAGCTGGCGCAACGCCGGGGCAGGATTGAGCGGCGGAGGCGAGATCGCCTCCATGGTGACGGCGAGCGGGATTGAGGGGAATTTCACGCTGGGCAACCGGGGCAACCCGCCGGGGTGGGTAGACTTTGCCAAGGCCAACTGCGTGGGCAAGAATCTGCTGGATATTCTTCCCACCGTCTCGTATATCCCGCTGCAGAACCGTCCGGGTGGAGGCGGGGGTGGAGCAGGGGCGGCGGGTGCGGCTCGGCCAGCCGGTGCGGCGCCGCCGGCGACCAACCGGGCCGGCGGTGCCCGACGCGAGTTTGTCGGCGGATTCAACCCAGGGTTTAACAGCCGGCCGCATGGGACGGGGACGCCGGGAGCGAATGTGCACGCAGCGGCGTGCGACTTCATCCTGTGGGACATTCTGGGCAAAGCAGCGAACCGGCCGATCTACAAGATCCTGGGCGGGACCAAGGACAAGGTGCTGGCCTATGCGAGCTCGCAACACCTGGCGACGGTGGAGGACTACGGCCCGGATGTGCTGAAGGCGAAGGCTGCGGGGATCAAGGCGTACAAGATTCATCCCGGCGGAGGGCAGCACAAGGGTGGCAGCGCGATTCCGGCCTATCTCGGACACATCGACGAGATCAAAGAGGTGCGCAATGCAGTGGGTGACGACTACACGCTGCTGTACGACGCGGTGCAGACATACAACTACTACGAGGCGCTGCGGGTGGGCCGGGCGCTGGACGAGTATGGGTACGTGTCGTTTGAAGACCCGATGCAAACGACCGACCTGGAGGGGCTGATCGAACTGCGCAAGCATCTCGACGTGCCCACCGAGGTGGGCGAGTTCCTGACCGATATCTATGACTACGGCGAATACATCAAGCGGGACGCGATGGGGATTGTGCGGCTGATTACGGACAACGTCGGCGGCATTACCGGATCGTTCCGGGTGGGTCAACTGGCGGACACGTTCGGCATGCCATGCACGCCGCATAACTGGGGCACGTTCTTCGATATGGCGGCGGCGTTCCAGGTGGAGCTGGCGCTGCCCAATTGCTACTGGTTCGAGATGGTGTGGCCATGGGAGTACGCGGATCGTCCGTATGTGGACCACCAGTTCCGAGTGGACGCGGAGGGCTATGTGCAGGCGCCGACCGCGCCGGGCATGGGATATCCGCTGAACATGGCGGCTGTCGACAAGCTGCTGACGCGGATTGACCGCTGAGCCCGGGCGGGCCGAAGCCTGCGGCGGGCGGTCCTTGCATGGGAGGGGGAATCTTTGCGTGGCGGGGCGGGAGCCGCTAGAATAATGCAGGTACGCCGATGTAGCTCAGTTGGTAGAGCAACTGATTCGTAATCAGTAGGTCAACGGTTCAAATCCGTTCATCGGCTCCATTGAATCAATCAGTTACGATCTGCCCGGGAATCCCTGTTTGCTTGGGCGTGGACTTGCGCGTGCGATGGGCGGGGTACGCCGAACGCGGAGTAGCTGGGGCTTTTGGCGGAGCCGTGGGCTTGCCGTAAGCGGCACATGTCACGAAAGCGTGATTGACACTTGAATCTTCGTTCGGTAGATTCGTTCGCGAGGACGATCATGACCAAGCCATTCGAGCGATACCTGTGGGCTGCGCTGCTTCTCCTGGTTGCGGTTCCCCTGCATGCGCAGACGGGGTGCACGGATTCTCCGGAAAATCCGACCGTGGTGCTGGCGCTGGTGGGCTCGGCAGGTGCGTTGTTCTCGACGGCACGGGCCCGCTGGAAGGCTCGCCGCAATTCGTCTTCGCGATAGGGTCGGCGGTTCTCCGCCGCGACTCGCGTGAGCCCGACCCAGATCTGATTTGCCCCCTGTGCCATGCGTTCCCGATGCCCCGGCCCGTAGACCGACTTGCC
>CAWBFL010000124.1:0-15316 GCA_963787905.1 uncultured Acidobacteriaceae bacterium
GATGTATTGCTCTCTCGCTTTACTGGACCTGGGGGCCGAAGGATGCGGCCGGCACTGGCGCGGGCGGCTACAAGGACGAGCCGGCGAGCGCGGCGGGATCCAAAATGCTGGATGCGCTCACGCATTTTCGGGCGCACTGAAGGGAGCCCACGATGGAGATCACGCTGCGCGAACTCGTCACCGCCGTGCACGGCATGTTGTTCGGCGGCTTCTTCCTGATGGCGGCGTTTGGAGCGATGGTGCTGCTGCTCGATGCGCGGCGCGACGCTTCCGCTGAGCCGGTCCCGCGGTGGCAGGGCGTATACCGGGTGGCCATGGCCGCGACGGGCTGGGCCGCGGTCCTCTCCGGCGCGTATGTCATCTATCCCTGGTACCGTGCGGTTGCTCCCGCCGGCGCCGATCTCGCGCTCTATCCCAAATTCCTCTTGACGGCCCATCCCGCGACTGCGGGCTGGCATACCTTCGGCATGGAGTGGAAGGAGCACGTTGCGTGGATCGCGCCGATGGCGGCGACCATGGTCGCGTGGATCATGACCAGGCACCGCGCCGCATGGAACGCGCACCGCCAGGTCCGCACCACGGTGCTGGGGTTTGCGGCCGCGGCATTTCTGGCAGCGGCCGTTGCGGGAGGGTGGGGCGCAATGATCAACAAGAAGGCGCCGGTTCAGGGCGGGCCGATCTACCAGTTGATGGGCGGCCAGCCGATGGGCGGCGCGAAATGAGCGGGCCGGTGACTCCGGCGGCCAATGGCCCGATCGCTGCCGCGGTGCTCTCCTGCGGGTTCGGCTGCTTCGCCCTGGGGGCACTCGCGGTGGCCGCCGACGGCTCCAGGCCGCTTGCAGCGGGGTTGAACTTCTATCGCCCCTCGGGTCCACTCTCCGGCGTGACCGCCGCCGCCATCGGTCTGTGGCTGATGGCGTGGGCGGTTCTCGAGGTTCGCTGGAGGAACAAGGAGGTTGCCTTCGGCAAGGTCAGCGCCGCTGCATTTACATTGCTGGCGCTGGGTTTGCTTCTTACCTTCCCGCCGTTCGGAGACCTGCTGCTAGGCCGCTGACGCTACTTTGCGGGCGGGGTGTAGGGCTTGACGTCGCCGCAGTCGGCGGAGACGAACTTGCCGGTGGTGGTGGCGTCGATGGTCGAGTTCATGGTGTGGCCGTTGGAGGTTCCGGTCATGGTCATGTGGGTGGTGCTGCTCCAGTGCTCTTCGTCCGCCAGCTTGAATTCGGTGTGGCCCTTGGCGGTGCCCATCTGGCCGGTGCAACTGATGTCGACGGAACCGCCGCCGGCGTTCTGGGCGCGATTGGAGAAGGTGCACTGCATGCCGGGAGACTGCTGCGCCTGGCTGAGCAGGCTATCCATGCTGGTTTGGGGCGCGTAGCAGACCTGTCGGGAGGTCGACACCGGAGCGCCGCCGCCCATGCTTCCGCCCATCATGGAGCGCACCTGGGCCTGCTGCGCGGCGGGCATGGCGGCGATCTTCGCCTCGACGTCGGGCGGCAACTGCATGGTGCGGTTCACGCTGGACTGGGTATCCCAGAGACCTGGCTTGACCGGAGAACTCTGCGCAAGAACTGCAAACGGCGCGGCCAGAACCAGCAAAGCCGCGCCGCAATTGAGGGCCCCACCACGAAGACATGCAACCATGGCTCACCTCGGAAGTTTGATTTGACAACGAATCCCAGCAGAGTAACACCGGCGCGGCAGGGCCATCTACCGTCAGGCGGCGAGGGCGGTCTCGATCGCGGCGAGGATGGCCGGATCGTCGGGAACGACCTCGGGCGAGAAGCGCGCGGCGACCTTGCCGTCGCGGCCGACGAGGAACTTCTCGAAGTTCCACAGGATTCCCGGCTCGGGGTTGGTGGGCGGGAAGCCGTTTTTGCCGAGGAAGCCGTTCAGCTTCTCGCGGAAGGCGGCGCGGGTTGCTCCGGTGGCGGTGGGCTCGGCCGCAATCAGGGCGGAATAGAGCGGATGGATCTCCGGCCCGGTGACGGCGATCTTCGCGAACATGGGGAAGTTCACGCCAAAGGTACCCCGGCAGAAGGTGGCGATCTCGTCGTTCGAGCCGGGCTCCTGCGCGCCGAAGTCGTTGGCGGGAAAGCCCAGCACTTCGAGGCCCTGGTGCTTGAACTGCGCGTAGATTTTCTCGAGCGCGTCGTACTGCTTGGTGAGGCCGCACTTCGACGCGACATTGACGACCAGCAGCACCTTGCCGCGATAGGCGGCCAGCGCGGTGGGCTCACCGGTGATGGTGGCAACGGGAATGTCGTAAAGGGTTGCAGGCATAATTCTCTCCTCGGCTTTGCGTTCGCAATACAGGTTAGATTCGCGGTACGGGAAGTCAGATGGAAAATTCCTTGAGCCACTGGCGGAAACCAGGGCCGAGATCGTCGCGCTTGAGGGCGAGTTCGACGGTGGCCTTGAGGAAGCCGAGCTTGTCGCCGGCGTCGTAGCGCTTGCCGTCGTAGTGGAAGCCGTAGACCTTTTCGTGTTGCAGCAGGGCCTTGATGGCGTCGGTAAGCTGCAACTCGCCGCCGGCGCCGGGCTTTACCTGCTCGATCATGGAAAAGATGCGCGGGGTGAGGATGTAGCGGCCGATGATTGCGTTGGGCGAGGGCGCGTCTTCGTACTTCGGTTTCTCCACCATCCCCTTGACGGCGAGCAGGCGGGGATTGGTGTTGACCGGGGTGCAGTCGAGGCAGCCATAGGCTGAGATGGCGGGGCCTTCGATCACCTCGGAGGCGAGGATGGTGGATTGGGTCTCGTCGAACGCCTCGACCATCTGCTTCATGCAGGGGACTTTGGCGTCGACGATGTCGTCGGGCAGGAGCACGCAGAAGGGCTCGTCGCCGATGATCTCCTTGGCCATGAGCACGGCGTGGCCGAGGCCGAGGGGCTCGGCCTGGCGGGTGTAGACGATTCGGGCCAGCTTCGACACGGAACGGACGACGTCGAGCAGGGCCTGCTTGCCTTTGGCGGCGAGCGCGGCCTCGAGCTCCGGACTGGAGTCGAAGTGGTCCTCCATCGCGGCCTTGTCGCGGCCGGTGACGATGATGATCTCGGTGCAGCCAGCGGCGACGGCCTCTTCCACGCCGTACTGGATGAGCGGCTTATCCACCAGGCAGAGCATCTCTTTGGGGATGGACTTGGTGGCGGGCAGGAAGCGCGTGCCCAATCCTGCGGCGGGAAAGACGGCCTTGCGAATCTTTGGATAACTCATTCGGAAATAGGCGCCTCGTGGCTGGTTCCGTTGTCCATCCTAGCAAAGCAAGGCAGCCCCAGGCAGAAAACATGGGACCGGCGAATTGCGGCCGCTTGCGGGCGGGCCGGATGGGTCATCCGGCGTTGGCGCAAGCTGCGCAATCGAGCCCAGGGGTCGAGAGCACGAATCCCTGCCGCAGGCATTCGGCTACTTGCGGGCCTGGATGGTAGCGCCCTTGCGGCGGGCGCGCTTGGCGGCGATCTCGCGCATCTCGCGGCCGAGCGAGGTACGGTTCATGACGGCTTGCTGGGCGATGCCGATGAGGTTGCTGGTGGACCAGTAGAGCGCGAGGCCGGATGCGTACTGCCAGCAGATGTAGCCGGAGAAGGCGGGCATCATGAAGGCCATCATCTTCTGCTGCTGGGGATCGACGCCCGGCGAGGGGGTATAGAACTGCACCAGGAACTGGGACAGCACCATGAGGATGGGCAGGATGTGGTACGGGTCCGCGGCCTGCAGGTTGGGCAGCCAGTACCAGTGGGCGTGGCGGAGCTCGACCACCTTGGGAAGCATGTAGAAGAACGCCATGAGGAAGGGGAAGGTGATGAGGCTCGGGATGCAGCCGCCGAACATGTTGACGCCTTCGCGCTTCTGCAGCTCCATGATCTCGGTGTTCATCTCGTTGCGCTTGGGGTCGGTGACCTTGTACTTCTTGTACTTCTCCTTGATGGCGTCCATCTGCGGCTGGATGCGCTGCATCTTGAGCGCGGAGGTCATGCTCTTGACGCGGAAGGGCAGCATGACGATGTTGATGAGCGCGGTGAGGATGACAATGTCCCAGCCCCAGTTCGACACCACATGGAAGTGCAGGAACTGCAAAGCGAGGAACAGGTACTTGCCGATGAAGCCCCAGAAGCCGAACTCGAGCAGGGGTTCGAGCGTGACCTTGGGATTGGCGGCGTGGATGCCTTTGAGGACGTTGATCGCCTTGGGCCCGACGAAGATGCGGGTGTCGGTGGAGCCGTTGGTGTCCCCGAAGGCGGCGCCGAGGATGGGCATGTTCTGCGCCTTGGTGGGCGCGGAGTTTGCGTTGAAGCCCATGCGCTTGATGGTCCTGGAGACGTCGAGCTGGTTGTCCAGGGTGACGACGGTGGCGGTGGCGGGCGATTCGGGGAGGAAGACCGCGGCGAAGAACGGATCGCTGACGCCGGCCCAGTCGAAGGGCTCGGTCAGCGTGGCTCCGCCGGTGATCTTCTTGGGGGCAAGGTGCTCGTCGCTGCCGTTGCGGTCGTTGTCGAACTGGGCGTTGGCGTACGCGCCGCCGCGCGGATCGTCGTTCTGGTCGCCAAAACCGCCGGGCCAGCTCAGCAGCGCGCGCTCCGGAACGCCGTTGCGGGTGACGGCGACGGTTGCATGCAGGACGTAAGAGGCATCGAACGAGAAGGTCTTGGTGACCTGCAGATCGCCGTTCGAGTATTTGAAGCTGACCGTGGCCGGAGTGGCGAGCGAGCCGGTGGCCGAGGGCACGAACAGCGCCTGGCTGAGGGACTCTCCGGTGGCTCCGTTGACGGTGGCGAGCGAACCTCCGGTGCTGGTGCCGTTGTCGCCGTAGTCCTGGGTGTAGGTGAGCGTGGTTGGCCCGGTCTGGGTCACCACAAAGGTTCCGTTGTAGCTGCTGTCGGCGACGCCGGAGATGGCGACGGCGCGACCGCTGAGGCCGGCCGGGAGGTTTCCGGCGCTGGACAGGGTGACTACATGGTTGTTGCGGGAGACGCCGGCAATCGACAGCGCGGCTCCATCGTAGGTGTAGAGCGACAGGGGATAGCCAAAGAGTTTAGCCGCCTGCTGGTTGACCAGATCCAGCGGCTTGCCGTCGGAGTCGATGTAGGAGGGTCCCTTGAGGATCCAACTGGTGACCTGGGCGCCGCGGTTGGAGAAGGTGATGCGGTAGAGTTCGTTCTCGATGACGGTGGCGGTCTCCGCGCCGGCCTGCACGACGGGCAGGGTGGGCGCGGCCGCGGCAGGCGCGGCGGCGGGCTGGGCCGCAGTTGGCGGCGCGGCCGGGGCCGGCGAAGGCGCCTGCGGTCCGCTGCTGACCGGGGCGGGCGACGACGCCGTCTCCGGATTCATCTTCGCGTGATAGTACTGGGCGCCGAAGAGGACGGCGACAAAGACGACCATCATCGCGAAAAGCGACCGGTTATCCTGTCCGCCCTGCTGATTGGGGTTGTTGAACTCTGCCAAGTGATACGTCCTGTTCTGCGGGTAGCTGGGGGAGCGGCCGAGCCGTTCCCAGCCTGTTGTCTATGGTAAATGGTCTGGGTGGTTGTGGCCGGACGCAGGGGAATTCGCCGGTGCTGCGGAAGGCTGAGCTGAGGAAACGCGCTCGGGGACGGGGTCGAGGCCGCCCTGGCCCCAGGGATGGCAGCGTGCGAACCGCCGCAGCGCCATCCACGATCCGCGCAGCAGGCCGAAGCGGCTGGCTGCCGTGTAGGCGTACTCCGAACAGGTGGGCAGGTAGAGGCAGCGGCTGGGAGAGATGGCGTGGAGGATGGGCGAGAGCAGCGATTTGTAGAGACGGAAGGCGAAGGCGAGGGCGCCATCGCGGGCGCGGCCGGCGTGGGGTGCGGGCTGCCTCGGATCGAGCGTGGACGATAGGGGGGCCATGGCGCCGCTCAATTCCCAGCGGGCGGGCGCGTGGCCGCCAACTGCTCGGAGGACTTCTGAATCGCGCGAAAAACGGAACCGACTTCGCGCTCGAGCGCAGCGAAGTCGAGGTCGATGACGCTGCGGCGCGGATGCAGCACAACGTCGACCGGGGTTCGCAGCAGGGCGAGCTGGCGCCGAACCGCTTCGCGCATGCGCCGCTTGATGCGATTGCGGTCGACCGCCTTGCCCATGGCTTTGCCGACGGTGAGCCCGACACGCGGGCCTGGAGGATCGGGATCGCGGGGCGGAGCTGGGGTCGAATCCGGAGCGAGGCGCGGCGCGAAGAAATAACTCATCTGCTTGCCAAACTGTTTCCGGCTGGCCGCATACACCCGCTGGAAATCGGCGTGTTTGCGCAACCGGCAAGCAGCGGCAATCATAGAGAGCCCCTTCGTCGCGCAGCCGACGCACTGGCTGACGCGAGCAATACGGACGCAAGGCGGTGCGGTCTGGGCGGAATGCGGTGCTGGGTGAGCGGCAAAGATCAGCCCCGCGAGAGGTTCACACGAAAAGCTGAAGGGGTTCGCACGAAAATCCGAAAGCACAGACAGGCCGCGGGGTTTAGTTGTCGCGGAAGCCGGCGCTGACGGCGATTTTGTGGCGTCCCTTGGCACGCCGGCGGCTGAGCACCGCGGCGCCCGCCTTGGTCTTCATGCGGGTGAGGAACCCGTGGGTCTTGGCGCGGTGGCGGCGGTTGGGTTGGAAGGTACGCTTCGGCATCTAAGTCGACTCCTGCTCAATCTCTTTGCGATATGCAACAGTCCCTCAGTATACCTCAAGGCTGCCTTGAAGCCCAAGCAGAGCGCAAAGAAAAGGGGTTAGGCGCGCGGGCCTGGAGGCGCAGGAAATCCGCTTGGCGAGCGGATGAGAGCGGCTGCCGCAGCGATCTTCACAAGGAATGGTGCAACAAAAAAAATGTCGGGCAATCGCTTGAAATGGACTTGGTTTTCCGTGCTACTATCAAACCCGCTTACCAAAGACGAATTTCGATTCATCTGGGTCGTGCTTTGGTGTTTGTTGTCGTTTCTCTTCGCAATGGGGTCGCCTTACCTGGCGCGAGGATCTCCAGCAACTAGCAATTTTCTCCACTTGCCTTTGCCGGCGATGGGGGACTAGTGTTGCCGTCGCAGTCATGATTGCTGTCTTTTGTCTGGGGTCTGTCTTGTCATTTCGCATAAAGAAAACTTGGATTGAAGATCCAAGAAGGAATCGAGAGCATGTCATTCGTCCCAACCGCGACCGCCGTACTGAACTATTGGGTTCGCATCCTGGGTGCGCTTGAGAAGAAGATCAACCGCCAGTCGTTTGAAACGTGGCTCAAGCCAACCCGGTTCTCCCACATCCAAGGCAAGACGCTCTATGTCCGGATTCCATCCGCGGAATTTCAGGACGTGTGCGAGAAATACGCCGACCTGATCCAGGAAGCGATCGAAAATCTTGGTCTGGACATTGAGACGGTGACCTTCACGACGCCGCAGCATGATCCGAGCGCACCGCGGGTGCGCGAGGACGGCGGATTCGCGCCGGTTCCGAGCCACAACTCGAATGCGCCGCACTCGCGGCGGACGAACGGGGCGGGCATGGCGGCGCCGGAACAGTCGCGCTTCGACTGGAATACCGCCTCGCAACTGAACCCCCGCTACCAGTTCGACGCGTTCGTGATCGGCAGCGGGAACCAGTTTGCGATGGCCGCGGCGCAGGCGGTTGCGGAGCGCCCGTCGAAGGCCTACAACCCGCTGTTCATTTACGGCGGCGTGGGCATGGGCAAGACCCACCTGATGCACGCGATCGGCCACGACGTGAAGCGGCGCCAGCCGCATGCGTCGATCTGCTACGTCTCGGGCGAGAAGTTCATGAACGAGATGGTGGACTGCGTCCGCTACCAGAAGATGACCAGCTTCCGCGACAAGTTCCGCAACGTGGACGTGCTGCTGATCGACGACATCCAGTTTCTGGCGGGCAAGGAGCGGACCCAGGAAGAGTTCTTCCACACGTTCAACACGCTGCACGAGAGCATGAAGCAGATTGTGATTGCGTCGGACCGCCCGCCGAAGGAGCTGCCCGACTTCGAAGACCGGCTGCGCTCGCGCTTTGAGTGGGGATTGATTGCGGATATTCAGCCGCCGGACCTAGAGACGAAGGTCGCGATTCTGCAGAAGAAGGCGGAGTCGGAGCAGACGCAACTGCCGACCGACGTGGCGCTGTTTATCGCGAGCAATGTGCGGACGAATGTGCGCGAACTGGAAGGCGCGCTGGTGCGGCTGATCGCGTGGTGCTCGATGCATGGCGTCGAGATTACGCTGGCGGTGACGCAGCAGTGCCTGAAGCAGTTCATCGACACCCAGGTACGCAAGATCACCATCGAGGCGATTCAGCGGGCGGTGGCTGAGTCTTTCGGCATGCGCGTGGCGGAGCTGAAGCAGAAGAACAACTCGCGCCAGATCGTGGTGCCGCGGCAGATTGCGATGTACCTGGCGAAGCAACTGACGGAAGCATCTTTGCCGGAGATTGGCCGCCAGTTCGGCGGGAAGCATCATACGACGGTGATGCACTCCATTGCGAAGATCGACGAGCACCGGCGCTCGGACAAGGATATGAACCGAACGATCAACAAGTTGATGGAAACACTGAGCTAGGCCGGAAAATCCGCAGATTTACGGGCATCCGGTGCGGCGCGGTGCTACTATCTCCTCAAGCCACTTCTACAATCCAAAGGACAGGAGAATGGCATGAACTATTCTGCGATGCCTCGTCGAGATGAAGCGAAATTCAAGGGTGCCATGGAAGACGATGGCAACCCGATCGGCATGGACGGCCGCCGGCAGCTTAGTTCGTTTGCGAGCCAATTGGGGCATCGCGATCAGGACGAGATGCTGAAAGACGGCGACAGCAGCGAAAACTGCGGCGGATAAGCAGCCGGGCGGGACCAAGGCTGGCGCGGGCGTGCAGCCGCGAGCCTGGATGCGGACTTTTGCGCGCCAACAGGCCCGGACGTGTTCATGACGCGAAAGATTGGTATAAGCTTTATTCACAGGGTAAAACAGCGTCATGGATGATGTGGCTCAGGCAGCCCGGACAATCGGGAAGTTCCTACAGACTTTCACTACGTATGGCGGGCTGCGGCTCCGTTATCGCGTGAAACTGCGCGGTGCGAAAACGGCGGGCGAGACCGGCGCGGATGCCGAAGAGACGGCGGAGGGCGTTGCGCGCAGCCTGTACGTCGAGTTCATCGGGCCGGATACGCAAGTGCTGACAGCGCGCAACGGCGAGGTGCTGAACGCGCTCGAGCACATTGCGACGAAGATTCTGCGGCTGGAGCCGGACGCGCACGACCAGGTGTCGTTCGATGCGGACCACTTCAAGGCGCAACGCGACCGGCAATTGCGGGACGCCGCGGCGGCGGCGATTGAGCGGGTGCGGGCGACGGGGCGGCCATTTCCCTTCCCGGCGATGAGCTCGCGCGAACGCCGGATGCTGCACCTGATCCTGAGCGAATCGGGCCTGCCGACGGCTTCCAGCGGCGAAGGGCCGGGGCGCTTTGTGGTGCTGTATCCAGAAGGCGCCGACACGTCCGAAACCATGGGCTCGGAACCACCGCCGGCGCGGCGGCACGATGCCAATCGGATTCGCGAGAACTTCCGGCACCGGTAGCGGCAGAGGGGCGCTGCGTAACTTCGGATTCATCGCCATATCCCTCATTCCTGGTTCCGGCGAACGCAGATGGAGCCGCTTGGAAGGCCATGAGCGGTTGCAAATCGGTGCCGTTTCGTAAAAAATTGGAAGTGGTGTCAGTTTGTCGTTCGGCTGGCGCTGGGGCGCGCCAGGACTTCGTCCAATGGCAGTTTCTTGAAAGCACAACACGATCGAGGGGTAGGACGCGCCTCTAATCTACAGTCTGGTTAATTTTCCGGGGGAAACATGAAACGGTGTTTTGCGGGAGTCCTGGTTGCGCTCCTTTTTGTTTTTGCGGTTCGCTTGTTCAGCTCGTCCACACCTGCGCTGGCCCAGCAACCGGCCGGCAAAGCCTATTCCGCGGCGAATGTTCAGGCGGGCGAGAGCGTGTTTCTGGACAAGTGCTTTCAGTGCCACTCCATTAACAAGGGCGAGGTGCGGGTGGGGCCGAGCCTGTACGGCGTGATGAAGGGCCCCCACGCGAAGTCGGCAGCCGATGTGCGGTTGCAGGTGACGAAGGGGAAAGGCAAGATGCCGCCGTTTCAGGACATCCTGACCCCGGCGCAGGTCGAGCAGGTGATTGCGTACCTGCATAGCCTG
This sequence comes from uncultured Acidobacteriaceae bacterium, assembly GCA_963787905.1. Lineage (GTDB taxonomy): Bacteria > Acidobacteriota > Terriglobia > Terriglobales > Acidobacteriaceae > Edaphobacter. The sequence continues at coordinate 10,181 of CAWBFL010000124.1, forward strand.
TAGTGGCTCCGTCAGAGAGTTGCGGGAGTGAGCGGGTGGGGAAAATGCATTCTCCCGGCGGCTGAAGAGGTTGCGGAAAAAGCCGTTGCGGCAAACGGACAATGACCCCAGCGGCTCAAGCCGCGCCGCAAAACAAGGTCTTTATGGCACGGCTGAAGCCGTGCCCTTAACGAAAAAGCGGTTGTTCAGCGCCTTCTGAAGCCGCGCTGCGAATGGGACCTTTTGCGGAGCGGCTGAAGCCGTACCCTTAACGAGGCGATTTTTTTTTGCAGCCTACCAAGCCGCGCCCTTGCAAAACAGACCTAACCTGCTGCCAGCATTGCCGCAGCAAGCAGCCTTTTGAGGCTAGGCCGGGGTGAGGGATTCAAGGAGGGTGCGGGTTTCGGCGAGGACGACGCCGGCCTGGGCTGAGGTGAGCGGCCAGCGCAGGACTCCCTGGGGGGTGAACTGGGCGCCGCGCTTGGCGTTGCGGGCGACGAGCTTCATCATGGCGGCGGGATCGACGGCGGTGCGCGCGAGCGAGGTGCTGCCGAGCTGCGAGGTGTCGGCGGCGGCGGCGGCGAAGCGGATGTGGAGCATCTCCACGAAGACCTTCGCGGCGGGTTTGGGAGGCGGCTGCCTGCGCGTCATCGCGAGCATGGTTTGCTGGCCGGAGCTGGGAGCGGCGGCGGGGCGCGGCGCTTCGATCTGGGTGCGCTTGCGGTCGAGCTGAGCGATGCCGAGGCGCTCGCAGAGCAGGCGCAGCTCGCCAACGGTGAGCAGATTGCGGACGGACTCGGGCGGATCGCCGTAGCGGTCTTTCAACTCAGCCAGAACATCTTCGAGTTCCGGCTGGGACTCTGCTCCGGCGATGCGTTTGTACATGCGCAGGCGCTGGTTCTCTTCGGGAATGTAACTGGAATCGATGCGGACGGAGATGCCGAGATTGATGCTGGTGCCGGCGTGGGCGGGCTTCTCTTCCTCACCTTTCATCTTGCGCACAGCTTCCTCGAGCATGGAGGTGTACATTTCGAAGCCGACGGCTTCGATGTGGCCGGACTGTTCGCCGCCGAGCATATTGCCGGCGCCGCGGAGCTCGAGGTCGAGCGCGGCGATCTTGAAGCCGGCGCCGAGGTCGGAGAACTCCTTGAGCGCGGCAAGACGGCGGCGGGCGATTTCGGTGAGTTCGGTTTCGGGCGGAATGAGCAGGTAGGCGTAGGCGCGGCGGTTGGAGCGGCCGACGCGGCCGCGGAGCTGATAGAGCTCGCTGAGGCCGTGGCGGTCGGCGCGGTTGATGATGATGGTGTTGGCGAGCGGGATGTCGAGGCCGTTCTCGATGATGGTGGTGGCGACCAGGACGTCATACTCGTGGTTCATGAAGGCGAGCATGACGCGCTCCAGCTCGGCTTCGGGGAGCTGGCCGTGGCCGATGACGATGCGCGCCTGCGGCACCAGCTCGCGGATTTTGGAGGCGAGTTCGTAGATGGTTTCGACGCGGTTGTGGACGAAGTAGGTCTGGCCGCCGCGCTCGAGTTCCATCTCGATTGCGGTGCGGACCAGCTTCTCGTCGAACTTGGCGACGATGGTCTGGATGGCCATGCGGTCTTTGGGCGGCGTCTCGATGATGGACATGTCGCGCAGGCCGACCAGGGACATGTGCAGGGTGCGCGGGATGGGCGTGGCCGACATGGCGAGCACGTCGATCTGCGCGCGCATCTGCTTGAGGCGCTCCTTGTGGCGGACGCCGAAGCGCTGTTCCTCGTCGACGACGAGCAGGCCGAGGTCCTGGAACTTGAGGTCCTTGGAGAGGATGCGATGGGTGCCGACGAGGATGTCGACCTTGCCGGCAGCGGCTTTCTCGAGGATGGCCTTCTGCTCTTTGGCGCTGCGGAAGCGCGAGATCATTTCGACGTTGACGGGGAAGTTGGCGAAGCGGCGCTTGAACGACTCGTAGTGCTGGAAGGCGAGCACGGTGGTGGGGGTGAGGACGGCGACCTGCTTGCCATCCTGCACGGCTTTGAAGGCTGCGCGCATGGCGACTTCGGTTTTGCCGTAGCCGACGTCGCCGCAGAGCAAGCGGTCCATGGGCTGCGGAGATTCCATGTCGGTCTTGATGTCGGCGATGGCGGTGATCTGGTCGTCGGTTTCGTTGAAGTCGAAGGCGTCTTCGAATTCGCGCTGCATGTTGGTGTCGGGCGAGAAGGCGGTGCCAGTGGCAGCGCGGCGCTGGGCGTAGAGCTTGAGCAGCTCGCCGGACATGTCGGCCATGGCCTTCTTGACGCGCGCCTTGGTTTTCTGCCAGGCCTGGGTGCCGAGCTTGTTGAGCTGGGGCGCGGGGCCGGTATCGGTGGAGCGGTATTTCTGGATGAGGTCGAGGCGGGTGAGCGGGACGTAGAGCTTGGCTTCGTCGGCGAACTCGAGGATCATCAGCTCCAGCGGCGGCGGCATCGTTCTCTTCGATGACGCGCAGGCCGCAGTAGCGGGCGATGCCGTGCTCGACGTGGACGACGTAATCGCCGACGGCGAGATCGCGGAAGTCGGAGACGAAGGCGGCGGTTTTGGATTTGCTGCGGGCGACGGGACGGGCGGCGATGTCGGCGTCGTCGACCAGATCCTTGGCGCCGAAGAGGATGAGCTGGCGCGCGGTGGCGCGGCCGTCGGCGTCCTTGAGGTCGAGCACCTGGACGCCGTTGGCGAGGGCGGCCCTAACGATGACGGGGGTGCGGAGGTCGCCGGCGAGGTAACTGGATTCGGAGTAGACGGTGGCGCTGCCGGGGGCCTGGGTGCGCGAACCGAGGCGGTAGGGGACGTGGTACTCCTGCAAGAGGCCGGCGAGACGCTCGACCTCGCCCTGGTTGGGGGCGGCGATCAGCACGCGCGCGTCCTGCTGCATGAGCGCGTGGATGGCCTCGACCAGCGCGGGGATGCTGCCATGGAAGCGCTGGGTGGGGCGGGTGGCGAAGTCGATCTCGGAGAGGCTGGAGCGGTCGGCGTCGAGGATGTCGACGGCGCCGAGCTGGTCGAGGTCGAAGCCGGAGAAGCTGCGCAGGCGGTCGTCGAGCTCCCACGGGGAGATGTAGATGTCCTCGGGGCGGACGAGCGAGCCGATGCCGGAGCGCTCGTGGCGCTGCTCGACTTTGTTCCACCAGCGCTCGCCCTGGTTCTTGACCATGGCGGGCTCTTCGACGAAGACGCGGGTGGCGGGGCCGAGCAGATCGAGCAGGGTGGAGCGGGCGCCGGCGACGGGGGCGAAGAACTCCCAGCCGGGGAAGATGGTGGCGTCCGATCCCACCCATCGCGGTGAGGCCGCGATGAATGGGGCACCCGGTTCTATGGCCTGCGAGACGGAGTGGGCCGCGACGTGGGTTTGGAGTTCCGCAGGTTCTTCGCCGCCTTCGAGCACTGCGCCGGGCAGGCCGGAGCGGGTGAGGCGGGCGTTGATGGCGGTGAGGATTTTTTCGGTGACGGGTGTTTCGGTGAGCGGAAGCAGCAGTGCTTCGTCCAGGGTGGAGGCGGAGCGCTGGGTTTCGGGATCGAAGCGGCGGATGGATTCGACCTCATCGCCGAAGAACTCGACGCGGACGGGGCGGTCCATTTCGGGCGAGTAGATGTCGAGGATGCCGCCGCGGAGGGTGACCTGGCCGGGCATCTCGACGACATCGACGCGGGTGTAGCCGACGGAGAGCAGGTGCTCGACCAGCATGTCGGGGAGATATTCTTCGCCGCGCTTGAGATGCAGCGCGAGGGCGGCGTAGTGGTCGCGGGGAAAGAGACGCATGCAGGCGGCTTCGACGGGCGCGATGACCAGGCGCGCGGTCCCGGTGGCGATCTTCCAGAGGGTGGCGGCGCGGGATTCCTGGATTTCGGGGTGGGGCGAGAGGTTTTCGAAGGGGAGGACGTCGTGGGCGGGAAAGCGCAGGACGGAGTCGGGGTCGAGCGCGCCGGTGAGGTCGCAGGCGGAGAGGATGGCGGCGTGCAGCGTCTCGGCGGCCTTGTTGTCCGCGACCAGGATGAGCGAGGGGGCGCTGGCTGCGCGGACGAAGAGCGGAAGATAGAGGGCGCGAGCGGTGAAGGTGAGGCCGGAGACACGTCTTCGCCCGCTGCCGGCACCCAGATGGCGACGGACACGCTCGAAGGGGACAGAGTGTTCCAGGTCCGCGAGCAGTTCGCGGACGAAAGGCAAAATCATAAGCTGAGATCAAGCTTACAACCTGATTCTGTATGATGGAGGGAGCGGGGCGTCGAGCCATGCGCAAGCCGAGAGCACCAGGGAGGAGGTTCTATGCCATATCTGAATCCAGATAGGACGCCTGCACGCGACCGAAACACGGATGGGGTCAAGTCCCATCCTCAAGCTCCGGTGAAGATGCCTGAGCCGGTCAGGATTCCTGCGCCCGCGCCCACGCCCGCAAGGACCTAGAGGATGCCCACCAGCCTTATTGCGCTGCAGATCCTGCTGATTCTGCTGCCAGGCTTCACGGCGGCCTATATCGTACAGTTGCTGGTGTCGCGAAACACTCAGACGGATTTCGATAAGGTCATTGAAGCGTGCCTCTACAGCTTTCTCATCTATGCAGCGTTTGTGTGCTTTACCCGGGGCGCGCTGCCTTTCGATCTAGTGCCTGCCAAGCCGCCTGCCACGGACGCGACCATCCTTTGGCAACCGGGCCGGTTGGTTGGTCTTGCCGCCATCACCCTGTTGTTTTCGATTGCGGGGACAACGTATTTCAATCTGGACGGGAACAGGCTGCTCCGCAAGCTGAAGCTGACTGAACGCACGACGCGGCGTTCGATCTGGAACGATATCTTTGAGAAGGAAGCGAAGAGGGTGCAGGTCGTCCAGGTGGAGCTGGCGGATGGCCGCAGCATCCTGGGGCTCTTGACTTACTACTCCGACTCGGCTGACGACTGCTCGGTGTATATCGAACAGGCTTCGTGGGTCGATAGTGCGGGTCATTCGACAGCCATCCCTGGGCCCGGCATCTTGCTGACGAAGAATGCAACCATTAAGGTCTTTAGCCTTTTGAATCATTGAGTATGTCGACTATGACCGCGGTTTCGCCTGAGGTTCTTACCAAGTACCAGCCTGTGATCGGGCTGGAAGTCCATGTTCAACTGCTGACCGAGACGAAGGCGTTCTGCGGGTGCGTGAACCGC
>CAWBFL010000125.1:0-33047 GCA_963787905.1 uncultured Acidobacteriaceae bacterium
CGTGAAGCCGAAGGAGCAGTGGAGGCCGGTCTTCCATGAGGACAAGGATGCGCTGATTGCCTCGATGAACCAGCAACTGGAGAAGATACCCGGGGTGATCTGGGGCTTCTCGCAGCCGATTGAAGACAACATGGAAGAAGCGGTGAGCGGAGTTAAGGGCGAGCTGTCAGTGAAGATCTACGGCGACGACCTGAAGACGCTGGAAGCGAAGGGCAACGAGGTGGTGAGCGTGATGAGCAAGGTGCCGGGAGTTGCGGACCTGGGCCTGTTCCGCATCATCGGACAGCCGAACCTGACGTTCAAGGTGGACCGCAAGGCGGCGGCGCGCTGGGGCATTAATGTGGCGGACATCCAGGACGCGATCCAGACGGCGGTAGGCGGCAACGCGGTGAGCACGATGCTGATCGGCGAGGCGCAATACGACCTGGTGCTGCGGTATCAAAAGCAGTATCGCGACACGCGGCAGGCGATTGAGAACGTGCGGCTGCTGTCGCCGTCGGGCGAGCGGGTATCGCTGGCGCAGCTGACCACGATCGATACCAGCGACGGAGCCGAAGAGATCTACCGCGAGGGCGAGCAGCGTTATATCGCGGTGAAGTACAGCGTACGCGATCGCGACCTGGGAAGCACGGTGGAAGAAGCGATCGACAAGGTGAACAAGAATGTCGTGCTGCCCAAGGGATACCACACAGTGTGGGCAGGCGAGTACGAGAGCAAACAACGCGCGGACAAGCGGCTGGCGCTGATTGTGCCGCTGACGGTGCTGCTGATCTTCGTCATTCTGTACATGATGTTCCAGTCGTTCAAGTGGGCGTCGCTGATCCTGGTGAACATTGCGCTGGCGCCGGTGGGCGGATCGGTGGCGCTGCTGGTAACGCATACGAATATCAGTGTGTCGTCGAGCGTGGGATTCCTGGCGCTGTTCGGGGTGTCGGTGCAGACGGGCGTTATTATGCTGGAATACATCAACCAGTTGCGGGCGAGCGGCATGACGATTGAAGGCGCGGCGATCGAAGGCGCAGTACTGCGGTTGCGGCCGATCATGATGACGATGCTGGTGGCGACGCTGGGACTGCTTCCAGCGGCGATGTCGCATGGCATCGGGTCGGATTCGCAGAAGCCTTTTGCGATTGTGATCGTCGGCGGGCTGATGGCGAGCCTGATTTTGAGTATCTTCATCCTGCCCACGATTTACGTGTGGGTGGCGCGGGAGACGGATGTGCTGCCTGCTCCGGAGGAGCATTTTGCAGGCTAACTTCTGGTGCATTGAGTGACTGGGATACGAAGGGGACATCATCCATGAGCAGAAAAGACATTTGCGGACGGATTGAAGAGATTGGCATGATGCCCAGCGTTCGCGTCGGGACGGCGGAGATGGCTTTGTTTGCGGCGGAGACCGTGTACGAGGCGGGCATACCGGTGATTGAGATTACAAATACGGTTCCCAATGCGGTGTCGGTGATTGGCCAACTGGCGCAGAACTTCCCGGACTTTATTGTAGGCGGGGGCACGGTGCTGGATGTCGAGACGGCGAAACGCTGCATCGACGCGGGGGCGCGGTTTATTACCAGCCCGGGACTAATTCCGGACGTGCTGGAATATACGCTGAAGAACGAGGTGGCGGCGATTCCGGGCGCACTGACGCCGAGCGAAGTGATTGCGGCGTGGAAGGCGGGCGGTGATTTTGTGAAGATCTTCCCGTGCGCTCAGGTGGGGGGCGACCAGTACATCCGGGCGCTGAAGATTCCGCTGCCGCAGATTCGGCTGATTGCATCGGGGGGCGTGAACCAGCTGACGGCGGCGAACTTCATCTTTGCGGGCGCGTCGGCGCTGGGCATCGGATCGGAGCTGATGCCGATGAAGGCGCTGTCGACGCGGCAGGGCCAGTGGATCCATGAGCTGGCGCGGCGGTTCACCGAGGCGATCCGGAACGCGCGCATCCATATCAGCGGCAAGGACCAGGACTAGGAGCGGTCCCCCGGGGGGGGGTAAAAGCCCGCATTTTTCGCGGGGCTTGGATGCCTGGACTAAAGCTTGGATGCCCGGACTAAAGCTTGGATGCCCGGACTCAAGTCGGGGCCCATCTCGGAGGCAAGAACGACGGCGGGACAGAAGCGACGGCGGGGCCGCTTCGCGCTGCGACGATCCAATGGGTGCTTAAGGGCTAAGGGGCTGCCGGGGGATGTCGATGTGGTCGGGGGGAAGGCCAGCATGGTAGCGGTCGTAGATGGCGGTGTAGGCGGCTTCCAGATGGCGGGTGAAGGCGCGGATATCGAATAGCGGCACGGTGAGGCGGTTCTGCTCGAGCTGGCGGCGGAGCGCGAGAAGACGCTCGGGATGGCGGGCGAGGGCGACGGCCTGGGCTTCGAACTCGGCCGGGGTGGCGGTGATGAGCTGGGGCAGATTGACGGCGCGCAGCAGACTGGCGGCGACGCGGCTGGCGAAGGTTTCGCCGGCGCGGGTGAGCAGGGGGAGACCGACCCAGAGGGCGTCGCTGGCGGTGGTGTGGGCGTTGTAGGGGAGGGTGTCGAGAAAAAGGTTGGCGAGGCGATGGCGGGCGAGGTGGTCGGCGAGGGGCCGGGGACGGGCGAAGACGATGCGTTCGGGTGCGACGCCGCGGCGAGCAGCTTCCTTGCGGAGATTGGCGGTGGCCCAGGGATTGTCTTCGAGCAGCCAGAGCACACTGCCCTCGACCTGGGCGAGGATGCGCATCCAGGAGTCGAAGACGGAGGGGGTGATCTTGTAGATGTTGTTGAAGCAGCAGAAGACGAAGGCGGATTCGGGCAGACCTTCGGCGGCGCGGGTGGCGGGGATTGCGGAGATGGGCCGCTGGGTGTCGTTGACCTGATAGCTGTCGGGGAGACGGACGATCTTTTCGGAGTAGTGCTGGCGCAGGGACTCGGGAATGAGGGTGTGGTCGGCGATGAGGTAGTGGATGTAATCGGCGCCCATGGTACCGGGAAAGCCGAGGTAGCTGACCTGGATGGGGGCGGCGTGCTCGGCGAAGATGCCGGTGCGGGCTTCCTGGGTAAAGCCCTTGAGGTCGACGGCGATATCGATTTCGAGGTCGCGGGAGAGCTGGGCGACTTCGCGATCGGGCATGGCGCTGACGTCAAGGAAGCGGTCCATGGCGGAGGAGACGCGGCGGTTCATCTCGTCGGCGGGATTGAGGCCAAAGGAGAAGGCGAAGATTTCGAAGCGGCTGCGATCGTGGCGCTCGAATAGTTCGGCCATCAGGTAGCTGGTGGCATGGTTGTGATAGTCGGCGGAGAAGTAGCCGATGCGGATGCGGTCGCGGCGGGGACGGCGGGGGAAGGCGACGGCCGGCTGCTCGGGGAACTTGTCGCGGGCGTAGATCTCCGCGGCCTGGCGCTGCAGCGCGGGAGAGGTGCTGATGGAGAGAACAGGGAAGGGGACGGTTGCTTTCTCGCCGCGGGCAATGGCGGCTTCGAGCTGGCGGCAGTCGTCCTCGATGCCATCCCAATCGCAGAGGAAGCTGCGCATGTGCAGGCGAATTCCCAGCAGGTAGATGTAATCCGGCTTGAAGCGGAGGGCGCTGGAGTAGCTTTCGAAGGCCTCCTGGTAGCGCTTGAGGGGCAGCAGGACGTTGGCGCGGTTGTAGTGGCCGTCTGCGTTTTCGGGCTTCAGCGCGATGGCCCGCTCGTAGCTCTCGATGGCTTCGAGGTAGCGTTTGAGGGACTGGAAGGCGTTGCCGAGGTTGCAGTAGGCGTCGGCATAGCCGGGGTCGAGCTGGATGGCGCGGGTGCAGCTTTCGAGGGCCTCCTGGTAGTGCTGCAGCGCGTGGAGCGCGTTGCTGCGGTTGTTGTGAGCCCTGGCGTTGCCGGGCTGGAGGCGGACGGCGATGTCGTAGCTATCGAGCGCAGCCTGGTATTGCTGGAGGGCGTAAAGGGTGTTGGCGCGGTTGTAGTGGGCGTCGGCGAGCAGCTGGTTGAACTGGATGGCCTGGTCGCAGCTGTCGAGGGACTGCTGGTATTGCTGGAGGACGCAAAGGGCATTGCCCCGGTTGCTATAGGCGTCGGCGTAGTCGGGCTTGAACTCGATGGCTCGGTCGTAGCTTTCGAGCGCGGCCTGGAACTGCTCCATGGCATGGAGGGCGCCGCCGCGGTTGTTGTAGGCTTCAGCGTAGTTCGGCCGGATGCGGACGGCCTGGTCGTAGCTGGCGACCGCCTCGGGAAACTGGCGCAGGGAGTAGAGGCAGTTGGCGCGGTTGAAGTGGGCTTCGGCGTAGTCGGGCTGAAGGCGAAGCGCGTGGTCGAAGCTTTCCAGCGCGGCCTGGTATTGGCCGAGGACGTAGAGGGCGTTGCCGCGATTCACGTGGATCTCGGCGGCGCCGGGACGAAGGATGAGGACTTCGTTGTAGCTTTCGACGGCGGCCTGGTATTGCTGCAGGGCACACAAGGCGCTGGCGCGGTTGGCGTAGGCGTCAGCGTAATCGGGCTTGAGCTGGATGGCGCGGTTGAAGCTTTCGACGGCGGCCTGGGGCTGCTGGAGCGCGATCAGAGCGCTGCCGCGATTGCTGTGGGCCTCGGCATAGAGGGGATTGAGCTGGAGGGCGCGGTCGTATCCGGCCACTGCCTCCGGATAACGCTGGAGCGCGTAGAGGGCGTTGCCGCGGCTGAAGTGAGCTTCGGGGAAATCCGGCCGGGCCTGGAGCGCCAGGTCGAGGATTTCGAGCGCAGCGGCGGGCTGGCCAACCTGGAAGGCGAGGACGCCGAGCAGATGGAGCGCATCGGGATGGCCGGGAACGGAGGCGAGGACTTCACGATAGAGCGCTTCGGCCTGGGGCAGCCGGCCGGCGGCGTGGTGGGCGCGAGCCTGCTGCAGCAACGCCTCCGCGGCGGGGGGGCCGGAGGCAGCCGGCGAGTTGGCGGGCGGTTGTATTCCCTGGCGTTTAAAGGGTGGGTCGCGGCGGCTCTTCATGCGTTCCTACCTTCTATTTCACCTGCGGAGGCGGGAAAGCGCAAAAGGGCGGTGCAGGCGTCGTGCCAACGATCGGCGATCTTGTTCCAGTCGAAGGTGGAGCGGGCCCACTGGCGCATGGGCTCGCGGTCGGCTTCGGAAGGAGGGTTGCGAAGCAGGTCGACGGCGGCGGCCACGAACTGGGCTTTCTGCGCGGGGTCGGTCATCTCGAAGTGGAACTGGTTGGGCAGGAGCCAGGCTTCGCGGGTCTTGTGGGAGTGGAGAAAGACGCCACCGTGGCCGGCTTTCTCGCCCATGGCGGCGAAGTCGGTGGTGATGGGGATGGCTCCGGCGGCCATGGCCTTGGTGAGCGAGATGCAATCGATCTCGACGTACTCGGAGGGATACGCGAAGATGCCGGCGGTGAGGTAGAGACGGGCGACTTCGCTGTGGCTGATGCGGCCAAGTTCTTCGACGCCGAGTCCGGCCATGCGGGCCTGCATCTGCGACTTCCATTCCATGCGGCGCTGGTCGGAGTACTGGTGGAAGTCCCACACCCCCCAGCCGTAGGCCCACTGGGCGCGGGCGTTGGGGACCTGCCGCTTGATTTCGGCGAAGCAATCGAGGAAGGCTTCGAGGCTGCGGTCGGCCGAAGAGGTGTTAATGAGCAGGAGGGGGTCGCGCGGGGATGCGGCGGTGAAGAGGTCCGCGTCGATGCCGTTGGGGACGATGACGAATCTGTCGTCGGGGAGGTTCGGGTAGAGAGAGCGGTGGAAGCGGGACTTGGCGAAGATTCTGCGGGTGCGGTCGAGGATGGCGGGGGTGAATTCGGGCTCGGGAACGGCGTCGTGGAGGTCGATGACGACGGCGTCGGAGTTGATATCGTAGGCGGCGTACTGGGGATAGCGCCAGATGACGGTGATGTTCTGGCGGTCGCGGGGGTTCCACATCCAATAGGGCTTCCAGAGGACGCCGTCGAAGTCACGGGGCTCGGTCCCGCAGTTGCCGTAGACGGTGACGTTCCAGCCGCGCTGGCGGAGCAGTTTGGAGAGCCAGATGACGGCTTCTTCGGAGCCGCCGACACCCTGGGTGCGGGCGGTTTCGGGGTTCCAGGTCTCGTTGGGCGGGCTGCAGTAGAAGACGAGGTCGCGGCCGGTGGCTGCGGTCTTGATGAAGTTGAGGTTGCGCAGGTTGGAGATGGCGGGATGGGAGCGAAGGACGAGCGGAAGGGCGTCGAGCGCGGCCCGCATCTGCGGCTTGTTTTCGATTTGCGCGATGCGGGCGACCTGCCGGCGGGCAGCGGCGAAGAGCTCAGCCTCGTTGTCGAGGTCGACGTCGGGGCGGAAGAGGAGGTACTGGCGGAGGGCCTGGAGGGTGTTTTCGCGGTTGGCGAGGGCGTCGGCGGAGTTGGGCTGGAGGCGGAGGGCCTGGTCGTAGCTGGCGAGCGCGGCGCGGTACTGCTCGAGGGCGTGCAGGGCGCTGCCGCGGTTGTTATGGGCTTCGGCGTAGCTGGGATTGAGTTCGATGGCACGCTCGTAGCTCTCGAGCGCGGGGAGGTAGTGCTGGATAGCGTGCAGGGCATTGCCGCGATGGTTGTGGGCTTCGGCGGAGTTGGGCTGGAGTTGGAGAGCGCGGTCGTAGCTCTCGAGCGCGGCGTGGAATTGGCGCATGGCATAGAGGGCATGGCCGCGGTTGGTGCAGGCGTCGACGTATTCGGGCTGGAGTTGGAGGGCGCGGTCGCAGCTCTCCAGCGCGGGCTGGAACTGGCCTAACGCGAGCAGAGCGCTGCCGCGGTTGTTGAGGGCTTCGGCGTGGAGCGGATTGAGGTGGATGGCCTGGTCGTAGCTGTCGACGGACACCATGTATCGCTGGAGGGCGTAAAGGGTGTTGCCGCGGGCGAAGTGAGCTTCAGCGGAGGCGGGGTCGGCCTGGATGGCGCGGTCGAGGAAGTCGAGCGCGAGTGGGTAACGGCCGGTCTGGAAGAGGAGGATACCGAGGAGCAGCAGGGCGATAGGGTGTTCGGGTGAAGACTCGAGGAAGTCGCAGTAGAGGGCTTCGGCCTCGGGGAACTGGCCGGCGGCGTGGTGGGTGCGGGCCTGGTGGAGAAGACGATCGAGGTTGGCGGGGGATGGGGCCGCGAGGGCCGCGTGCCAAACGTCGACGACTTTGTTCCAGTCGAAGGTGGAGCGGGCCCACTGGCGCATCGGCTCGCGGTCGGCTTCGGAGGGAGGGTTGCGGAGGAGGTCGACGGCGGCGGCAACGAACTGGGCTTTCTGGGCGGGGTCGGTGATCTCGAAGTGAAACTGGTCGGGCTGGATCCAGTTGTCCTTGTTCTTTTGGGAGGCGATAAAGATGCCGCCGTGGCCGGATTTCTCGCCCATGGCGGCGAAGTCGGTAGTGATGGGAATGGCGCCGGCGGCCATGGCCTTGGAGATGGAGATGCAGTCGATCTCGGCGTACTCGGAGGGGTAAGCGAAGATGGCGGCGGAAAGATAGAGGCGGGCGATGTCGCCGTGGCTGATGCGGCCGAGCTCCTGAACGCCGAGGACTTGCATGCGCGCCTGCATGGTGGCCTTCCATTGGGCGCGCTGGGCGGGCATGAAGGGATCGGAGTCCCACACGTCCCAGCCGTAGGCCCACTGGGCGCGGGCGTTGGGGACCTGCTGCCTGATCTGGGCGAAGCAATCGAGGAAGGCCTCGAGGCTGCGGCCGGCGGACGAGGTGTTAATAAGGAGGAGGGGGTCGCGGGCGGTGTTGACGGCGAAGAGGCTGGCGTCGATGCCGTTGGGGACGATGATGAACTTGTCGTCGGGGATGTTGGGGTAGAGCGATCGGTGGAAGTGGGACTTGACGAAGATTTTGGAGATCTTCTGGAGCCGGTCGGGGGTGAAATCGGACTCGGGGAAGGTGTCCTGCATTTCGATGAAGATGTGGGCGGAGTTGATGTCGTACTGGGTGAGGTGGGGGTAGCGCCAGACGACGGTGGCGTCCTGGCGGTCGCGGTGGTTCCAGAGCCAGAAAGGCTGCCAGGAGACGCCGTCGTAGTCCTGGGGCTGGTCGCCGCAGTGGGCGTAGACGGTGACGTTCCAACCGCGCTGGTGGAGGAGTCTGGAGAGCCAGATGATGGCTTCCTCGGAGCCGCCGATGCCTTTGGTGCGGGCAGTTTCGGGATTCCAGAGCTCGGCGGACGGGCCGCAATAGAAGACGAGGTCGCGGCCGGAAGATTCGGTCTTGCGGGGAGGGTGGAGCGCGGCCTGCTGCTGGGTGAAGTCGTGGAGGGCGCTGTTGCGGTTGCGGCGGGCCTCGCCGTAGTCAGGCTTGAGGCGAACGGCCTGGTCGAAGCTGTCGAGGGCCTCCTGGAATCGGCCGAGTGCGTGGAGGGCGCCGCCGCGGTTGTTGTGGGCCTCGGGGTAAAGGGGGTCGAGCTGAAGGGCCTGGTCGTAGCATTCGAGGGCGGCGGAGAATTGCCGGCCCGCGTAGAGGGCGTTGCCGCGGGTGAGGTGGGCTCCGGCGTCAACAGGGCTTGCGGGTTGGGGAGGGAGGGATGGGTCTCCCGGGTGATGAGGGGGGTGGTTGGAATCGGTCTTCAAACATTCCTGCCTGGGTTTTCCGGACTACCAAGAGTATATGCACCACCGGGTTAGGGCGACAGGAGGGGCTTCCAATGGCGGCGAAATGCTTTGCCTTTGGAGTCAGCGGGGACTTATGATTTCGCGCAATGCCGATTCTGGTTGGCGGTTTTACTGAATTGCACACATAGGGTAGATTTCCAGCGTATTTCTAATTCGGGCCCGATGTTGAGGAGATGTCATGCGTAACGTGACTGGGTCCATCGGCTTGTTCGCGGCGCTTCTGATGTTGGGTTGCTCCGGCGCAGTTCCCAACAGCAGCAGCACACCGGCTACTCCCGCTGTGAGGGGGGTTGAGGGAGTGGTGCACGGCGGACAGGCGCCGATCACTGGCGCGGCTATTACGCTGTGGGCGGCGGGGGCATCCGGGGACGGGTCGGCGGCTCTCCGAACGTGAGCAGCCTGAACCCAACCACAACCTACATCTGGGAGATTAACCTGCAGGACAGCAACGGCAATTCCGCGCTGACGACGACGCAGTACCTGCCGTAGGGCGGGCGCCGGCGCCCCGGGAGATTCGGTGCGAGGTTGCTGGGGACGGGACGGGTCTCCTGGGTGATGAGGGTGGTTGGATCGGTTTTCAGGCGTTCCTGCCTGGGCTTTCGAACCATCCAGAGTGAATGGACTGCGGCGTACGCGGTGACTGACGGGCTTCGGTCATCTACAAAATGCGTTGCCTTTGCCGATGGAGGAGACTTATCATTCGCGCGTGGACCGGAAGCGGTCTGCGCCGTTCGGAAAACGAAGACGAAAAGTTGTTTGGCGCCTTTTTCAATCAGGTTCGATATTGAGGAGATGTCATGCGCACGTTGTCTGGGTCCCTCGGGTTGTTTCTGGCTGTTTTTCTGTTTGGCTGCAGCAGCGGCACCGTTCCCAACGTGGTGAGCTCGTTGAGCGGAACTGGCGGGGCGGGCGGGGCGGTCCAGGATGCGCGGGGCGCAGTGCATGGCGGACAACAGGCGATTACGAACGCGGCGGTGCAGCTGTGGGAGGTGGGGACGACGGGGTACGGCTCCGCGCCGACGCTGCTGTACAGCACGACCAGCGACGGCAGCGGCAACTTTAATTTTCCGATTGCGAGCTGGAACGTTAATTGCACGAGTGTGAACGGCGGCTCGAACAGCTCGATCCCGGTGTATTTGACGGCGAGCGGGGGGAATGCGGGGTCGGGGACGAACAGCACGATTCTGCTGATGGCGGCGCTGGGTTCGTGCAACACCATTAACAGCTCGACCTACGTGGTGGTCAACGAGGTGACGACGGTGGCGGCGGCGTATGCGCTGGGGCCGTTTATGAGCCAGTCGAATCCAACGCAGATCGGATATCCGGCGAGCAGTTCGGTGGGGATCCAGCACGCGTTTACGACGGCGGCGAACCTAGCCAACATAGGTGCTGGGGCGGCGAATGCGGTGACTCCGAATGGCAAAGGCGCTATCCCCTATTCGACGATCGACACGCTGGCGGACATTCTGGCGTACTGCGTGAACGGATCGTTTTCGGGTTCTGGAAACAATTGCAGCACGCTGTTCAACGATGCGTTCAACTCCTCGGGCAGCTCGTGGGGCACGAGCTATCCTTCGCCTACGAATACGTTGATGGCGGCGCAGCAGATTGCGGCCTATCCGGGCAACAATGTGAGCGCGCTGTTTGGGCTGGTGGCGGGATCGGGAGCACCGTTCCAGTCGACGCTTTCGGGGGTGCCGAATGACTGGACGATGGCGATCCAATATGCGGCCAATGGAGCGGACCAGAATACGAATGCGCGGGTTTCGCTGGCGGTGGACGGATACGACAACGTGTGGATTGCGAATCTCCAAGAGAGCAATATTGAGATGGTGCAGAACTACGCGGGGCCGGCGTTCAGTCCGGTGACCAGCAATATCAGCGGGCCCGGCGCGCTGGCGATCGATACGGAGGGGAACGCGTGGGTTGCGAACGTGGGGAACAGCACGGTAGTGAGCGTGAGCCCCGGCGGAGTGGTATCTCCGCAAATCTACAACAACACCAATGCGTGCAATAACAACAGCCCGTGCGGGATAAGCCAGCCCCAGGCGCTGGCGTTCGATGGCAGCGGAGACCTGTGGGTGGTGAATAACGGGACCCCGTCGCTGACGGAACTGTTCGGGGTTGGCAATGGGACCAGCAGCAACTACAACAATGCTTTTGCGATCTATACGCCATCGTCGGTCGCCAACCCGGAGTCTGTGGCGCTCGATGTTTTCGGCAACGCCTGGGTGGCTGACAACGGCAGCACCAGGGGCGGCGTGGACGCAACCGAACAGCTGAGTGCGCATGGCGTCTCGCTGGAGAAGGAGACGGGCAACGGGTTAGATGGTCCGGGAGGTGTTGCGGTGGATCGCTCCGGGAACATCTGGGTGGCAAGCAAGCAAAGCGCGGAGTTGACCGAGTACAGCAGCAGCGGGACCGTGCTTTCGCCGAGCAACGGGTATGGGGGCGCAGGCGTCGGAGGCATCAACGACCCGACGGCGATTGCGGTAGACGGCGCGAATCGCATCTGGACGGCGAACGGGGGAAGCAACTCGATCAGCGAGTTCAGCAATACGGCCGGCAGTGTGGGAACGGCGATCAGCCCGTCGACGGGGTACAAGAGCAGCGGGATCAATGGGACGTCGTGGCTGGCGATCGATCAGGCCGGTGACGTGTGGGTGTCGAGCCAGACGCCGACGGCGGTTGCGCAGACGAGCTATTACGGTGCGATTACGGAGTTTGTGGGGGCGGCTGCGCCGGTGGTGACGCCGCTGTCGCAGGCGCTGGCGAGAGGGCAGGTGGGGGTGACTCCGGGGACCCAGACGCCGGTGGCAATCCTGACCAATACGTTGCCGAACTATGCGATCACCACGGGTGGATACAGCCATCCGTATAACGCGCAACTGCAGGCCAGCGGCGGTTCCGGGAGCTACGTCTGGTCGACCACGAGTGGCACTGTGCTTGCGAATGCCGGCCTGGCACTGAGTTCGGCCGGGGCGATCAGCGGGACGCCGACACAGGCGGGACCGCTCTCGATCAACGTGAAGGTGACGGACGCGACGGTGACCAGCAACGCGGCGACGGCTACGCTGACGCTGAATTCGGTGGATGAGTTCGCGACCACGCCGGGAGCGAATGACGGGGAGCTGAAAGGGACCTATACGTTCTTCGTGCAGGACATCAAGAATGGCGCGACGTCGGCCGGAACGGCGGCGATGGCGATGCTGATGGGTTCGATGACCGCGGACGGGAACGGAAACCTGACCGGGGAGCTGGACTTCAACAATAAGAACGGGCTGAACGGCGGGTCTTCGAGCAGCGCGGTGCCGTTTACGGGCTACTACACGGTGAACGCGAGCAATGTTGGCCTGTTCTCGCTGCTGCCGGAGGTACCAGGACAAAACGCGATCAACTTTGCCTTCTCGGCTGGCAGCCTGGGGGTGTCGCCGGCGGTGTATCAGAGCCTGCAGATTGCCCGCTACGACGATACCGATGTAACGGTCGGGTCGACCGGGACGAACGAGATTGGCGCGGGCTTTGGCAAGCTGCAGACGGCGACGACACTGGCCACGGGGAGCTGGGTGTTTGGCTTCGAGGGCGAGACGCCGTGCACGACGGCGGGAGGAAATACTGGTTGCGGTGCGGGATCGACCTCGCCGTACGGCCCGTTGAGCGAGGCCGGAGTGTTTACGGTGAACGGCTTGGGGACGGTGACGACGGGCGAAGAAGATGCCGCTGCGGTTTGCCCGCAAGGGGCTTCGAGCTGCACGGCGTACAACTACAACGCGGTGGCGCTGGCGGGGAGTTACGGGACGGCGGACGGCGATGGCCGGGGCACGGTGACGCTGAACCCGACGGGCAGCCTGTATCCGGATGCGCCGACGCACTATTTGTACTACGTGGTGAGCCCGACGGAGGTGGTGATGATGTCGTCGGACAACCACACGACGTACTCGATGCTGGGAGGCGATGTGCAACTGCAGCAGGGGACGATCGGGAACAGCACGTTCGCGAATGGCGTAACGCTGATTCCGTACGACCTCTCGCCCTCGAATGGAGACGGCATCTCGCAGTATCCGAATGGGACGGGTGCGGAGGCGCTGACGATTACGGTGACGAATCCGGATAATACCAACTGCAGCGGGAGCAGCCCGTCGTTCGCTGTGACCGATTACGGAAACGATCAGGGGAATTACAAGGCGCAGGCACAAGGCACGCTCTGCTACAGCATCGCAGGCAACGGGCGGCTTACGTTTGCGGGATCTGGAAACAATTCTCCGGTGGGCTATGTTGCGAGCAGCAGCCTGGCTTTCCTGAGCAACCAGGTGAAGAGTGCGGGCGACGGGCCGGGGCTGATCCGGACCGAGGCGCAGACGGCGACGTCGTTCACGACGTGCGACCTGTTTACGGGCGGGTTGCCACCACCGGCGCTGATGAATGCTCTGGGAGTGGGGTATGCCTCGGCCACATCGTGTCCAACGACGAGCTACTCGGAGACGGGATATTCCAGCTACTCGTATGGGCTGCTGGAATACGGGGCGAAGACGCTGACCATCCCCGCGGCCAACAGCAGCGGGGTAATTACGGGAGCGACCGATTCACTGGGCAACAACCTCACGGTGCTGGTGATCAGCGGGACCAGGGGAGTGGTGATCGACGCGAACCAGGGAGATATGACCCCGACGCTTTCGATTCTGCAGAAGTAAAGCACGGGAAACAAAGGACAACGCCGGGGGTTCATGGGACGGGGCAGGGCGTGGTATGCTTATAGAGCGCTAGAGTGCCGTGCAGACGGCAGCGGTGAGGAACGCCGATTGGCGAGTTTTCTTTCCGGGGCATTGATTGTGGCCTGACGTTGAATCGGCCCACCCTGAGCCTCTGCGACCAAAAGGATTGGAGCAATACGATGGCAGCCAAGTGTGAACTGTGCGGCAAGGGGCCGCAATTCGGAAACAACATCTCCCACGCCAACAACACTACGCGGCGGCGCTGGAACGTCAACCTGCGGCCGGTCAGCGCGAAGGTGGATGGCGCGAGCAAACGCATCCGCGTGTGCACGAGCTGCATCAAGACGGGCAAAGTGGTCAAAGGATAGGTACCAGGTACTAGGTGCTAGGTACTGGGTACTAGGTAGGGCAAGGCCCCAATCGCGCAGGCGGTTGGGGATTTTTGTGTTGGTGGGCACAATGGCGGTGGGTCGTGCGGCGAGAGGCTAGTGCGGGGGGCTGGTCTCTCCACTGCGGCGGCAAAGTGCGCCGCTTTCGGCTGAGATGACGGCACCCTGGGAGCAGTCGGGTGGACTGCAGGAAAGGGCGGGTTATTTCTTTTCGAAGTTGAGGGAGGCGCTGTTGATGCAGTAGCGAAGGCCGGTGGGGCGGGGGCCGTCGGGGAAGACGTGGCCGAGGTGGGCGCCGCAGTTGGCGCAGGTGACCTCGATGCGGCGCATGCCGTGGGTGGTGTCCTCGGTGGCTTCGATGGCGTCGGGTGAGACGGGCAGCCAGAAGCTGGGCCAGCCGGAGCCGGAGTCGAACTTTTTGTCGGAGGTGAAGAGGGGCGCGTTGCAGGCGCCGCAGTGGTAGATGCCGTCGTCGTGGTTATCGACGAGGGCGCCGGAGAAGGGGCGCTCGGTGCCCTTTTCGCGCATGACGTGAAACTGCTCGGGGGTGAGGAGTTCGCGCCACTCGGCTTCGGTTTTGTGGACTTTGACCTTCGGTTCGGCGGCGGGGGTGGGGTCGGACATGGGGTGGGAACCTCCGAGGGATTGGATGCGGGGTGATGGGGAATGATGCGCGGGCCGGTTCAGGACAAGACGGCGATGAGTTCGATTTCGACGAGCGCGTCTTTGGGCAGGCGGGCGACTTCGACGGTGGAGCGGGCGGGGGGGACGGCGTCTTCGCCTTCGGGGGCGAGGTAGCGGGCGTAGACCTCGTTCATGGCGGCGAAGTCGGCCATGTTTTTGAGAAAGACGGTGGTTTTGACGACGTTGGACAGGTCGAGGCCGGCTTCGAGCAGGACGGCGGTGAGGTTTTCGAGGACGCGGGTGGTCTGCTCGCGGACGCCGCCGGGGACAAGGGCGCCGGTGGCGGGGTCGAGCGCGACCTGGCCGGAGGTGTAGAGGGTGTCGCCGATGCGGACAGCCTGGGAGTAGGGGCCGATGGCGGCAGGGGCTTCGGCGGTGGAGATGGGGGTTTTGAGGGTGGCCATAGGAGTTGATTGTCGGGGCTGAAGGGGGTGGGGCGCAAGGCGGGGAGAGAGTCTTCGGGATTTGAGAGTGGGAGGCAGGAGGCGATCAGGGGCGGGTGCGGATGAGGATCCACTGGTTGGTGAAGGGGGTGTAGCTGCCGTAGGTGCTGGTGTAGACGGGCTGCCAGGCTCCGGTGGCGATCTTGTCTTCGATGAAGCGATCGAGTGCGCGGTGGGGAAGGGGGCGGCCATGGTTGAAGATCTGCTCGTGGAGGCCCATATTGTAGAGCTGGCGCTGGTAGACGATCCACTTGGGCGGGGCGGTCTGGAGTTGGGCGATGAGGTTCTGGATGGTGCCTTCGCCGGCGAGATCGAAGAAGGTCTGGACGTAGCCGTGCCAGGGGGGGATGGCGCAGAAGTAGTTGGGATACGGGAACGGAAGGGAGAGCAATCCCTGCTGGGCGCCGTCGGACTGGACGGCGTTGCAGATGGGCTGGATGAAGGCGAGGTTGTCGCGCTCGATGAGGATGGGGCCGTAGTCGGGATGGTGGTACCACTGGCGGTCGACGAACAGGGGGTGCGAGGTGTAACTGTGCCACTGGTAAGGGTAACGGTATTTGTGGGCGGCGCAGGTGATAGCGATGAAGGTGAGGAGCGCGAAGGCGAAGGCCCGGGTGGATTCGCGCTTGAGGCGTATGGGGCCGGCGATCGGCAGGAGCAGGAGGAGGGTGGCGAGGGCGGTATTGAGGCCGAGGGGCGAGCCACCGGTGGACATGGAGCCGGAGGCGAGCTGACCGAGGGGAATGAGGAGTAGTGCCTCGCGGGGATCCCAGGGCGCCGAGGGGTTCGGTGCGAAGCGCGAGCGCAGGAAGCGAAAGACGACTACGCAGGCGAGCAGGCAGGCGAGGAAAGCGCCCAGCGCGGGAAAAATGATTGGGACCGAATCCAACACGTGGCGGCCCAGGTAAGGGAAGGGAAGCAGGAGGAAGGCGGCAGCGGTGGTGAGCTTGAGGGCGTCCACCGATTTGCGGTCGCGCCAGAGCGGACGAAGGACGGCGGTCCAAACAAAGACGGCACCGAGGACGTAGACAACGAGCACGATGACGGCCAGGTGACCGAGGTAGAGGATCGCATTGAGCGGGAGCTGGATGGGGGCGGCGAGGACGTGGCCGGCGCCGCCTTTGCTGGCGGCGGCTTTGAAGAGGGAGTTGGCGGCCCAATCGTGGAGCGAGTCGCCGGTGAGGCGGACGACGAGCACGACGGTGAGCGCGGCTGTGAGGGCGAAGAGGGCGAGCGCGAGCAGACGCCGGGCGGGGGCGAGGAAGAGGATGCAGAGCGCGACTCCGACGAAGAGGGCGGCACCGTCGTTGGGCCGGGTCATGAGGGCGAGGCCGGAGAGCAGGCCGAGTGCGGCGGCGAGGCCGGCGCTGCGCCACGGCAGCGAGGCGCGCTGGAGGGCGAGCAGCAGGAGGAAGGAATAGATCTCGAAGCAGTCGGCCAGGACGTGGTAGTCGTCGAAGCGGTTGCCGACAAAGTCGATGGAGACGAAAAAGGCGCAGGCGAGGATGATGGCTTTCTGGCCGCCGGTCAGGCGGGAGGCGCGGACCACCAGCCAGAGTCCGGTGCAGTAGGCGAAGAGGTGGAGCACTGCGGGGACGCGGGAGGCCAGCCAGGTGGTTCCGAGCAGCGCCTGGAAGTATTCGGTTTCGAGGGCGAAGAGGGGTTGCAGGGCGAGGTGCATGCCGGAGTAGAGATGCTGTCCCTGGCGCAGGAAGACGGCATACCAGAACCAGACGCCTTCGTTGGCGGTCTCAGTGTTGAGGATGAGGGCAAGGCCGAAGAGGAGGCAGAGCAGGAGGACGAGGGATTGAGGGCGGGACTGGCCGGCGAAGGCTGCGCGCAGGCGGAGCCTCCAACCTGCGGACATCGCGTCAGACTGCAGATTCGGCTTGCCGGTCACGATGATCTCGATCCTTTCGAGCAGTTCCTGGGACGGGTGCGCGATGAGTTGCAAGCATTGTGCCAGAAGCCATGGATCTCCCCTAGCGCAGGCGCGCGAGCATGTGGAGGGTTTGGAGGCGGGCTGGATACTTGGCGACGTATTCGACCGCGGAATCGACGACCTCGAATCCGGTGCGTTCGAGCAGAGCTCGCAGAGAGCGAGTATGGAAGAAGTTCAGGTGTTCATGGCATTTTACGAAGCCGAAGGGAGGGATGTGGTTGAAGCGGATGCGGGCCACCGCGGAATAGAAGTCCACCGCGGTGAGCGCAGGCGGAAGCCGGAGCAAGGCATTGAGGTAGGCGCGGTAGAGGCGGCCGCTGCCGGCGAGGCCGATGCCATAGCGCTCGTTGGGAACACCGACGCAGAGGAGCGCATCGGGTTTGAGGCAGGAGCGCAGCTTGAGCAGCACGTCGGCGGGCTCGGAGCAATGCTCCAACACGCCGAGGGTCATGATGAAGTCGAACTTCATGCCTTCGAGGTCCTGCTCGGAGCCGATGCGGGTGACGCCGGGCACGGCGACGGCGTCGGAGAGTTCAAAGACATATTTCTCGGTACCGAGGGATTGCGGGATGACCTGGCCGCGGTCGCCTCCGAAGTCGAGGACGGTGGCGATCTGACGATTGCGGGAGTGGGGAAGGACCAGCCGCTCCACGGCGGCAGACCGCATGGCGATTTCTTCCGGGTCTCGGCCGATGCCGCTGTTGACCTTGGCGGAGTACCAGAACTCCCGGTGGTGACGTTCGGCGAAGTAGCGCTCGCCGCGGTATTCGGAATAAAGCCGGTCGACTTCAGCTGGGGTAAGGCGGACGTTGAAGAAGCGGAAGGAGCAGGCGGAACACTCGAGCAACTTGCAGAGGAAAGGGGACCGGCCGACGGCGAAGTGTGCCAGGAATGGTGCTACGACTGCCCATCGCTCGCTCGATCCCCTGGACAGACAGCATGGGCACGCTTCGATGGTGTACATGTATAACTACGTTAACATGCGAATGCGAAGATGCGTCGAGCAAACGGGCGCAGGTGCGTGGGGCCGAGAGTAACCGCAGAGCAGGCAAGAGGGAGATGGCCGCGTCGCGGTGGAAACCGCGAAGAACGAGGTTTCGGGTGACTGAATGACGAACGAGATCGAACTGAGCGTAATCATTCCCTGCTACAACGAGGAGGAAGTGCTGGGGGAGTGCCAACGGCGGCTGGGCAGCGTGCTGGACGGCATGGGCGTGACGTACGAGATTGTGTACGTGGACGACGGTTCGCGGGACAACACGTGGCTGCAGTTGCGCACGATGCAGGAAGAGAGCGGCGGGAAAGTGGTGGCGGTGGCGCTGTCGCGGAACTTCGGGCATCAGCCGGCGGTGAGTGCGGGGCTGACGCTGGTGCGGGGCAAGGCGGTGGTGATCATCGATGCGGACCTGCAAGACCCGCCCGAGCTGATTCCGGAGATGATGCAGTTGTGGCGCGACGGCCATGACGTGGTGTACGGGGTGCGCGCGAGCCGCGAAGGGGAATCGTATTTCAAGCTGATTACGGCGCGGCTGTTTTACCGGTTGATCAACCAGCTATCGGATGTGGAGATTCCGGCGGACACGGGGGACTTCCGGCTGATTGACCGGCGGGTGGTGGATGTGATGCTGAGCATGCCGGAGCGGCACCGGCTGCTGCGGGGCATCTGCAGCTGGGTAGGATTTGTGCAGACGCCGTTCTATTACAAACGGGCGGCGCGGTTTGCGGGAGAGACGAAGTATCCGCTGAAGAAGATGTTTGGGCTGGCGGCGGACGGGATTATTTCGTTTTCGATTGTGCCGCTGCGGCTGATGACGCTGGCGGGCGGGTTGACGGCGGTGCTGTCGGTGTTGGGGATCTTGTGGGCGCTGGCGGCGCGGACGCTGACCCACCACTGGGCTCCGGGGTGGGCGACGCTGTTCATCGGGCTGCTGTTCTTCAGCGGAATGCAGATGATCTGCCTGGGGGTGATGGGCGAGTACGTGGGGCGCATCTATACCGAGGTGAAGCAGCGGCCGCTGTTCGTGATTCGCGATGTGGCGCGCTCGGCGTGAGGGACGCGGAGGGGTGATTTTGTGGTTGAAGGAGTGGGGTTGTGAGTCCAGCCGAATTCGATCGCTTTGCCGACGACTATTACCGGCTGCACAGCAGGAGTATTGCGGCAACCGGAGAGAAGCCGGAGTACTTCCACGAGTACAAGATTCGACTGCTGCGGGAGATGACGCGGACGCGCGGCGTGGAGCCGGAGAACATTCTGGATTTTGGATCGGGGATTGGCAACTCGATTCCGTTTCTGCGGCGGTATTTTCCGGCGGCGCGGCTGGCCGGAGCGGATATCTCCGAGCGCAGCCTGGAGGTTGCGGAGTCGCGGTTTCCCGGCGTGGCGCAGGGGCTGAAGATCGAGGGCGAGCGGATTCCGGCGGAGGGTGGGGCGTTCGACGCGGCGTTTTCGGCGTGCGCGTTCCACCATATTCCGCACCCGGAACACGCGAACTGGCTGGGGGAGCTGTTGCGGGTGACGCGGCCGGGCGGAATGCTGGCGATCTTCGAGCACAATCCGCTGAACCCGCTGACCCTGCGCGCGGTGAGTACTTGCCCATTTGATGAAAATGCCCGGCTGATCCCGGCCGGAGAGCTGGCTGCGGCCTTTCGCGCGAGCGGGTGGGTGAAGGTTGAAGTGCGGTATCACGTGTTTTTTCCGCATGCGCTGGCGGGGTTGCGCAGGCTGGAGCCGTGGCTGGTGGGAGTGCCGCTGGGGGGACAGTATTCGGTGAGCGGGGTGAAGGCGGCTTAGGGTCCGGTCAGATTTTCTGGACGCGCTGGATGTCGCGGACGCCCTGGACGCGGCGCATTTTGTCGATGAGGCGGTTGAGGTGGCGGACGTCGACGGTTTCGATGACGAAGTCGACGACGGCGCCGCCGTCGGCGGTGGAGTTGGAGGCGGAGGAGCGGATGTTGGTGCCGTCGTCGGAGATGATGGCGGTGAACTCCTTGAGCAGGCCGGCGCGGTCGTCGCAGAGGACGGTGAGCTTGACGGGGTAGGTCTGGGGCTTGGGTGCGCCGGCGGCGGCGTCGGCAGGGAGTGGGGCCCACTCAACCTGGATGCGGCGGTCGGACTCGTAGAGGAGGTTCTGGACGTTGGGACAACTGCGGGCGTGGACGGCGACGCCTTTGCCGCGGGTGACATAGCCGATGATTTCTTCACCACGGATGGGGTTACAACAGCGGGCGCGGTAGACGAGCAGGTCGTCCTGGCCCTCGACCTGGAGGGAGTCTGAGCCTTTGCCGAAGAAGACGCGCTTGACGGCGTCGGACATGTGGGAGAGGGTTCCGCCGCCGGCGTCGGAATCTGCCTGGGGTTCGGCGGCGATGGTAGAGCCGGGCTCGAGCTTGTTGAGGACCTGGCGGGCGGAGAACTTGCCGAAGCCGACGCCGGCGAGGAGCTCGGCCTGGGAGGTGAGGCCGTACTCCTGGGCGACCTTGTCGTAGTCGGCCTCGTGATATTTGGAGAGGCCCATTTTGTACTTGCGGGCTTCGCGGTCGAGCAGCTTGTGGCCGATCTCGATAGCGCGCTCGCGCTGATGCTCGTTGATCCAGTGCTTGATCTTGTTGCGGGCGCGGGAGGACTTGGTGAAGGAGAGCCAGTCGCGGGAGGGCGCGTGGCCGGTCTGGGTGTTGATTTCGACGATGTCGCCGTTGCGGAGCTTGGTGCGGAGGGGGACGATGCGGCCGTTGACCTTGGCGCCGATGGTGGTGTGGCCGACCTCGGTATGGATGGCGTAGGCGAAATCGATGGGGCTGGAGTCCTTGGGCAGGACAACGACTTTGCCTTTGGGGGTGAAGGTGTAGACCTCCTCGGGGTACAGGTCGATTTTGAGGGTCGACATGAACTCGTTGGGGTCGGACATTTCGCGCTGCCACTCCATGAGCTGGCGGACCCAGGCGAGGCGGGCTTCGTCCTTGGCGGTGACGTTGTCGCCGGCCTTGTACTTCCAGTGGGCGGCGATGCCCTCTTCGGCGACGCGGTGCATCTCCTCGGTGCGGATCTGGACCTCGAACTGGTGGCCGCCGGGCGCGATGAGGGTGGTGTGCAGCGACTGGTAGAGGTTGGGGCGGGGCATGGCGATGAAGTCTTTGATGCGGCCGGGGACGGGACGCCAGACGGAGTGGAGCAGGCCAAGGACGGCGTAACAGTCCTGCACGGACTGACAGATGACGCGAATGGCGAGCAGGTCGTAAACCTGGTCGAGGGGCAGCTTCTGGTCGGTGATCTTCTGCTGGATGGAGTAGAGGCGCTTGATGCGCCACTCGACGCGGCCGGCGATTTTGTGTTCGCGCAGCTTGGCTTCGAGCTGCTTGACGATGCCTTCGAGGAAGACTTCGCCTTCGCCGCGAAGGGCGTCGACCTCGGTGGAGAGCTGCTGGTAGGCGAAGGGGTCGGTATAGCGGAAGGCGAGGTCTTCGAGCTCGCCGCGGAGCTTGCCCATGCCGAGGCGGTGGGCGAGCGGGGCGAAGATCTCGAGGGTTTCGCGGGCGATCTTCTGGCGCTTGGCGACCGGCAGATGCTCGAGGGTGCGCATGTTGTGGAGGCGGTCGGCGAGCTTGATGATGACGACGCGCACGTCGGTGACCATGGCGAGGAGCATTTTGCGGATGTTCTCGGCCTGGTGGTCTTCGCGGTTGGCGAATTTGATTTTGTCGAGCTTGGTGACACCTTCGACGATGTGGGCGACCTGGTCGCCGAAACGCTCTTCGATCTCTTCGGTGGTGACGTTGGTGTCTTCGACGGAGTCGTGGAGGAGGCCGGCGGCGATGGCGGTGGAGTCCATCTTGAGCTCGGCGAGGACCAGGCCGACTTCGAGGGGATGGACGACGTAGGGCTCGCCGGAGGCGCGCTTCTGGCCTTCGTGCTGCTGCAGGGAGAAGGCCCAGGCCTGGCGGATGATCTCGAGGTCGTCGCCGGGGCGATTGTGGTGGACCTCCTGGAGGAGGCGGGCGAATTTCTCGTCGATCTCGGAGACGTAGGCGGAGCTGGAGCCGGGAAGGTGGCTGGCGGAACTCTCTTCGGGAGCGGCGTTGGCGGGTGGTGGCGGAGGGTCGGGGGTTTCTGGCGGGGCGGCGGATGGAGCCGGCGAATTGGAGCGGGCGGCGCTGCCCAGCGGCACTCCGGGGCGCAGTTGATCGAGCGGCGCAGCAGGGGGTGGAACTGACTCCAGTTCGATACCTGTGTCCGTCGTAATTGGCTCGGAACTCATCCCTTCGAGGGTCGAAGGTGCGGGCTTCCCGGAGGGTCTGGAAGCCGCTGGAGTGATGGCCATGATCCATTATAGAAGGCGACGCGGGAAAAGGCTGGCGGTGAAAAGAATGGAGGGGGTTACGGCAGGGGGGATTTGCATATGGTGAGCGGCGGATGGTCTATTGGTGACGCAGCTTGAGAGGGTCTGCGGCCGTCGATGAAAATGCGGGTGGGGGATAGAGCGGGCGAGCGGCGAGGCGGGATGGAGCTGCGCTGGTACTTCGTGCTGATGGTGACGGCGGCGATTGCGATCAGCTACTTCGACCGGCAGACGCTGCCGGTGGCGATTAAGGCGATCCAGCGCACGATTCCGATCTCGAACCAGCAGTTTTCGTATCTGACGTCGGCGTTTTTGCTGGCGTATGCCGCGATGTATATCGGGGGCGGGCGGCTGCTGGACCGGCTGGGGACGCGGCTTGGGTTCACGCTGATTATGGTGTGGTGGTCGGCAGCGTGCGCGCTGCAAGGGCTCGCGACGGGGTTTACGCTGCTGCTGGTGGCGCTGCTGCTGCTGGGGATGGGCGAGGGCGGGGCGTTTCCGGCGGCTGTGCGGGTGGTGGCGGAGTGGATTGAGCCGGAGGAACGGTCGACCGCGATGGGAATCATCAACGCGGGGACGGCGGTGGGCAGCGTGCTGGCGGCGCCGGTCGTGACGCGGATTGTGGTGACGCTGGGCTGGCGGTGGGTGTTTTTTGTGGCGGGCGGGGTGGGGATCGCGTGGGTGGCTTGGTGGGGGATGTCGTACCGGAGCAGCGCGGTAGTGTCGTCGAGGACGCTGGATGCGCGGGTGCTGGGCGCGCAGCTTACGTTTGCCGAGCTGATCGGGATGGACAGCGTGCGGGCGGTGGTGTTTGCGAAGTTCATGAGCGATTCGGCATGGTACTTTCTGCTGCTTTGGCTGCCGAAGTATCTGTATGACGCGCGCGGTTTCGATATGAAGCAAATGGGGAACTATGCGTGGATTCCCTATGCGGCTTCGGGCGTGGGAAGCTTTGCGGGGGGGTATCTCTCCAGCCGGCTGCTGCGGCGAGGACGGTCGCTGGATGCGGCGAGGAAGATTGCGCTGGGGTTGAGCGCGGCGTTTATGCCGGTGGTGATGCTGGTGCCGCTGGTTCCGGTGCAGGCCGCGATCGTGTTGTTCAGCATTGCTTTCTTCTGCCAGCAATCGTGGTCGGGGCTGATTATGACGCTGCCTGCGGATATCTTCCCGCTTTCGGCGGTGGGGACGGTGTCGGGCCTGGTGGGCTTTGGCGGCGCCATTGGCGGGGTGATTTTCGGCCTGGTAGCCGGACAGTTGCTGGGACATGGATTCGGGTATGGGACGCTGTTTGTGCTGGTGGGGACGTTCCATCTGATCGGCTACTCGGCGATACTTTTGTTTGCGGGAAAGATTGAGCCATTAAGGGCGGATGATTTGAGGGAGATCGAAGGTGGAGGATGAGGCGTGACCTCAGCGGCTGAAGCCGCGAGCCAAGGGGGAAGGTTTACGGCACGGCTGAAGCCGTGCCCTTAACACGACGGGAGCGCTGCGGATGCGGGCGCGACAGGAACAAGGCGATTCGAGCGATGATGAGGATAGAGAGCAGAGCATGAAGATTACCGAGGTACGCACGCGCGTCGTTGAATGGGAAGGGGCGACAGTGCCCCTGCCCGCGCATTTCTGCACCAACCCGATGGACCTGGTGGCGTTTGGGGATGCGTCGATGGGGAACTTTGCGTTCCATGGCTGGGTGCTGGTGGAGATCTTTACCGACACGGGGCTGGTGGGGCTGGGGAATGCGGCGCTCTCGCCGCTGGTGACCAAGACGCTGATCGATACGTATCTGAAACCGTTGCTGATTGGCGCGGACCCATGGGACACGGAGTATCTGTGGCAGCAGATGTACCGGCGGACGATCGCGTTCGGGCGCAAAGGCGTGGCGATGGTAGCGATCAGCGCAGTGGACATTGCGCTGTGGGACCTGCTGGGCAAGGATGCGAAGCAGCCGGTGTACCGCTTGCTGGGCGGCCGGACGAAGGAGCGTATCCCGGTGTATGCGAGCCGGCTGTATGCGATGCCGATTCCGGAGCTGCGGGCGGAGGCGCAGAAGTACAAGGACGAAGGCTTCAAGGCGATGAAGGTGCGCTTTGGCTGGGGTCCGATCGACGGCGCGGCAGGGATGCAGAAAAATGTGGAGCTGCTGCGCAACGTGCGCGAGGTGATTGGCTACGACGTGGACCTGATGGCCGACGCGTACATGGGATGGACTCTGGATTACGCCAAGCGGATGCTGCCGCTGATTGAGCCGTTCCACCTGCGCTGGCTGGAGGAGCCGGTGATTCCGGATGATACGCGGGGATACAAGGAGCTGAAGAGCTACGGACGGGTGCCGATTTCGGGCGGCGAGCATGAGTTCACCGCCTTCGGGTTCCGGGACCTGCTGGAGGCGAATGCGCTGGACTATATCCAGTTCGATACCAACCGGGTGGGCGGGATCAGCCAGGCAAGGAAGATTTCGGCGCTGGCGGAGTCGTTCCAGGTGCCGGTGGTGCCGCATGCGGGACAGATGCACAACTTCCACGTGGTGATGGCGAGTTTGAATTCGCCGATTGCGGAGTTCTTCCCGAAGGTGGATGTGGAGGTAGGGAACGAATTGTTCTGGTACATCTTCGACGGAGAGCCGGAGCCGGTGGATGGGTACATCGACCTGGATGAGACGAAGCCGGGACTGGGGTTGACAGTGAATGAAGAGTCGCTGAAGCGGTTCAAGATTATCGAGTAGGGAAGAGATGGCGATGATTCATCTGGTGCAGATCAGCAACGGCAGGGAGCGGCGAGTGGCGATGGTGGAGGAGCCACAGCTTCGCTGCCTGGAGGAAGTGACGAGCGTGTATGAACTGGCGCTGCGGTATGCGGAGTTCGGGTCGAAGATGAGCGAGCAGGCTTCGGCGCTGGCAAGCGGCGAGCTGCTGGACTACGACGCGATCTACGCGGGAAGGTCGGAGTGGAAGCTGCTGGCGCCGATTGACGTACCGGGACAGCCGGCGCGGGTGCTGGTGAGCGGAACGGGGTTGACGCACCTGGGCAGCGCACGGGAGCGGCAGGCGATGCATCTGGCCGGGCCGAAGGTGGACGAGGCGGTGACGGATTCCATGCGGATGTTTCAGTGGGGCGTGGAGGGAGGGCGGCCGGCGGAGGGGACGATCGGCGTGGCGCCGGAGTGGTTTTATAAAGGCGACGGAGCAGTGCTGCGTGGGCCAGGTGAGGCGCTGGAGATTCCTGGGCACGCGGAGGACGGCGGCGAAGAGGGCGAGGTTGCGGGCGTGTACGTGGTCGATGCGGAGGGCAGGCCGTGCCGGATCGGGATGGCGGTAGGGAATGAGTTTTCCGATCACAAATTTGAGAAGCGGAATTATCTGAATCTGGCGGGGTCGAAGCTACGGACGTGCAGCATCGGTCCGGAGCTGGTGGTGGGACCGGAGTTCCAGGATGTGCGCGGCGAGGTGCGGATTGAGCGCGCGGGCAAGACGGTGTGGCAGCGTAGGATTGCGAGCGGCGAAGAGAATATGTGCCACAGCCTGGCGAATATGGAGCATCACCACTTCAAGTTTGCCGGACACCGGCAGCCGGGTTCGGTGCATGTGCATTTCTACGGGGCGGATGCGCTCTCGTGCGGGGATGGGGTGGTGCTGCGCGATGGAGATGTGGCGGAGGTGCGGTTTGACGGCTTCGGACGCGCGCTGCGGAATGTGATTCGCGAGGAAGCGAAGTGGACGGAGCCGGTGCGGGTGCGGGTTTTGGGATAGTGCAGACGAACAGCACGGATGGAGAGAGTATGGCGAAGCAAGCGGTAGCGCTGTTGGGATTGGGGACGATGGGCGGGGGGATGGCGGCGAACCTGCTGAAAGCGGGGTTTCCGCTGGCGGTGTGGAATCGCAGCCGGACGAAGGCGGAGGGGTTCCGGGCGCAGGGAGCGCGGGTGGCGGAGACTCCGGCGGACGCGGCGCGCGAGGCAGATGTGGTTCTGTCGATGCTGGCGGACGATGCGGCGTCGCGGGCGGTGTGGCTGGGGCAGGATGGCGCGCTGGCAGCGGCGAAGGCGGGCGCGGTGCTGGTGGAGTCGAGCACGGTGACGCCGGGATGGATTGCGGAGCTGGCGGCGGCGGCGACGGCGCGCGGGCTGGAGATGCTGGATGCTCCGGTGACCGGGAGCCGGACGCAGGCGGAGGGCGGGCAACTGTCGTTCCTGGTGGGCGGGGCGAGCGAGACGCTGGCGAAAGTGACTCTGGTGCTGGAGGCAATGAGCAAAGAGATTGTGCCGCTGGGGCCGGTGGGGAGCGGGGCGAAGCTGAAGCTGATCAACAACTTTCTGTGCGGGGTGCAGATTGCGTCGCTGGCAGAGGGGATGGCGTGGATCGAGCAGAGCGGGCTGGACCGGGAACAGGCGCTGAAGTTCTTGAAGACGGGCGCGGGGGGAAGTCCGGTGGTGGCGAATCTTTCCGCGCGGATGGCGAGCCGGGATTACACGGTGAATTTCTATCTGAAGCTGATGGCGAAGGACCTGCAATATGCGGGCGCGGCAGCGGCTGAGAGCGGCGTGGAGCTGACCACGGCGGCGAGCGCGCGCATGCTGTTTGAGCGGGCGATGGCGCTGGGGTATGGAGACAAGGACATGGCGGCGGTGGTAGAACCGTTGCGCAGCGGCGCGAAGGGGTAGCCGGGACTGTGCGCTGTGAGTCAGGAGGGATTCGATGCGGCAGGTTTTGAAGATTGCGGTGATGGTAGGCGTAATGGCAGGCGTGGGCGCGGCAATGGCGCAGGTTCCTACTGCGGGAACGTCGGAGACGATGCCGCCGGAGACGGCTGCGCCGGCGGCGGCCCGGCCGGCCAGGCCGCCGAATCCGCTGCGCGATCCGAATGCGCCGGGATTTGTGAAGGCGAAGGAGCTGGCGGACGGCGTGGTTCCACCGGCGAATGTGGATGGGAACTTCATTATCGGGCCGACGCATCATCGCGCACCGGAGTTTACGCCCCAGGATGGCGTGCCGAAGGGAACGCTGATTGAGTTCACGATGAGCTCGGCGGACAGCAAGATTTATCCCGGGATTGCGCGGGATACAGAGACGCCTGCGACGCCCGATCCGAAGGATCCGACGCGGATGCTGGTGGTCAGCCACGCGGCGCCTTACACGCGGCATGTGGCGGTGTACGTGCCGAAGCAATATGTTGCCGGGGACGGCGGCGCCGTTTATTGTGGGCGCGGACGGAGTGGACCGCACCTGGCCGACGATGCTGGACAACATGATTGCCGCGCACCGGCTGCCGGCGATGATCGGTGTGTTTATCGGCAACGGCGGCGGCGACGGGCCGGGCAGCGAGCGGGGGCTGGAGTACGACACGATGTCGGGTCTGTACGCGGAGTTTGTGGAGAAGGAAGTGCTGCCGCTGGTGGAGAAGAATGCGAACGTGAAGCTGACCAAGGATCCGGATGGACGAGCGACGATGGGAGCGAGCTCGGGCGGGTCGGCGGCGATGATTATGGCGTGGTATCACCCGGAGTGGTATCACCGGGTGCTGACGGTTTCGGGCACATTTGTAAATCAACAGTGGCCGCACAGCGACGCGATTCCGCATGGTGCGTGGGAGCTGCATGAACACCAGATTCCGGAGAGCCCGGCGAAGCCGCTGCGCATCTGGATGGAGGTGGGCGATCACGACAACTACCACGCGAGTTCGCCGGACGACCACCTGCACGACTGGGTGATGGCGAACGAGAACATGGCGAAGGTGCTGACGGCGAAAGGGTATCACTACCAGTTTGTGTTTGCGCGGAATGCGGGGCATACGGACCGGCCAACGCGGGCGGAGCTGCTGCCGGAGGCGATGGAATATATCTGGCAGGGCTATCCGATTGCCGGGAAGAACTGAAGGGAAGGCGCCGATGCGAGCTCGATTGGCGACGGCATTTGCGGTGTCGGTTTTTGTAACCGTGCCAGTGGCGTGTGTGGCGAGCAGCCTGGAACGGCTCCGGAATGACAAGGTGGCGGTGACGGAAGTGACGCTGGCGCCGGGTGAATCCGAGGCGGCGCCAGAAAAGCTGCCGAGCCTGATGATCTACATGACGGATGGCATGGTATTGAACGGGACCGTACGCAACAGCACCGAGCCCCGTCGTGTCGCAAAGGGTGAGATTGCAGGCCTTCCGACGGCGATGCCGGCGATCCGCAATATGGGCAGCTCACCGCTCGATTTCGTGCGGGTTGAGTTTCTGACCAATGGCAGCGACGAGACGTGGGGGAAAACGGGCCTGGCGCCGAGCTACGCCGTCCTCCATGAGGACCGGTTTGCACGGACGTATCTGATCAAGATCCCGGCGGGGGCGTTTGAGCCGCAGCATACGCATCATGATCGCGTGGTGGTGTGTCTTTCTGGAGCGGAGTTGGAACACATTCTGCCGGATGGGACGAAGCAGCCTTCGACGCTGAAAACGGGCGAGGTGGTGTGGCGTTTAGGGGCGACGCATGTGGGGCACAACCTGGGGCACACGGATTTGTGGGTCATTGCGGTTGAGCCGAAGTAACGGCGGGTGACGGGAGAAGCGGGGGCGTGGAGCAGAAATCGCGCCGTCTTGACGGTAATGGTCATACCTCTCTACCATTGGCTCGCGAACGCGCATCTTCATTTGACCCGTGCTTCGCAACTGCATTGAATGGTAGTGACGCATTACGACGATTTTGCGATGGAGAGCAGGGGAGATATGGCGAAGCTGGGCTTTTTGGGACTGGGGATTATGGGCGGGCCGATGGCGCGCAATCTGATTCGTGCCGGACATGAGGTGGCGTTGTGGACGCACTCGAAGGGCAAGGCGGAGGCGCTGGCGAAGGAGGGCGGGACGGCGTGCGCGACTCCGGCTGAAGTGGCGAGACGCAGCGAGTGCGTGTTTCTGTGCGTAGGCAATACCGCGATGTCGCGGGAAGTGATCCTGGGGCCGGAGGGTCTGGCGAGCGGGCGCACGGGAGCGCTGACGATTGTGGATTGCAGCACGGTATCGCCCTCGGAGAGCCGGAAGGTGGGGGAGGAGCTGGCGCAGCTGGGTATCAGTTTTCTGGATGCTCCGTGCTCGGGATCGAAGGCGGGCGCGGAGGGGGCGACGCTGACGTTCATGGTGGGCGGCGACGAGCGCGTGTTTGAGCGGGTTAAGCCGTACCTGGAAGCGATGGGCAAGCTGCTGTATTACTGCGGCCCGGCGGGGATGGGCTTGCAGGCGAAGCTGTCGCAGAACATGATCCTGGGCAATCTGCTGCAGGCGTTCAACGAGAGCTTTGTCCTGTCGACCAAGGCGGGCGTGCCGCCTCGGCTGATGCTGGACATCATTAACAACAGCGCAGCGAAGTCGGGCATGGTGGCGCTGAAGGCGCCGGCGGTGTTTGCGCGGAATTTCACGCCGAACTTCAGCGTGAAGTGGCTGGAGAAGGACATGGCGCTGATGCTGGAGTCGGCGGCGGAGCAGAATGTGCCTGCGCCGGTTACAGCTCTTTCGCGGGAGATGCTGCGCGCGGCGATCGCGGAGGGGTACGGCGAGGAGGACATCTGTGGCTCGATTCGCGTGCTGGAGAAGCTGGCGGGTTGTGAGGTAGTGGCGAAGGCCGAGAGCTGAGGGTACCAGCGCAGTGTGACAAGCGAGCGTTGCCTCGGAGGCTGAAGTCCTATCGATGGTGGAGCGCATCGGCGCGGCTGAAGGCGCCCTTTCAAAGCAAACGCGAGCTTGAGCCTGAAGATAGACGATCATGAGCTTTTTGGGTTAAGCGTTCAGAAAGGATCGGGCGATGACGAGCAGACGCAGGATGAAGGTGCTGGCGGCGGTGCTGACGATGGCGGGCGTGATGTGCGGGCAGGAGACGCACCGGGCGGTGAAGAATCCGTCGGCGAACCCGGCGGACGACAGCAAGGCGAACAGCAGCGCGGTGCCGGATGCGTATGCGCTGGTGGGGCACTTCGACCGGATTGTGGTGATCCGGCTGAAGTACAAGGCGAACCTGCTGGAGGGAATGAAGAAGATCATCGCGGAGCAGCATATCCAGAACGGGGTGATTCTGTCGGCGGTGGGATCGCTGCGCGGTTATGAGATTCATACGGTATCGAATCGCGATATGCCAAGCGAGGATACGTTTGTAAAGAATCCGACGCAGCCGGTGGACCTGGTGAGCATGAATGGATATGTGATCAACGGGCGAATCCACGCGCATATGACGATCGCGACTCCGGACCGGGTGATTGCCGGGCATGTGGAGGAAGGCAACGAGGTGTTCACGTTCGCGGTGGTGACGATTGGAGTGATGAACGACACCAACCTAGACAAGATCGACGACAAGACCTACCGCTGAGAAGCTGCATTCGGCGCAGGCCGGATTGAGAACGCGAGGCGGGATGGCGGAAGGCCCACAGATGGGGACGAGAATGCCGGGCCGGGCGTGGACGATTGTCGCGCTGCTGGTGGCGTCGGTGGTGATCAACTACATCGACCGCAGCAACCTGTCGCTGGCGGCGCCGCTGATCCAGAAGCAGTTTCAGCTGACGCCGGTGCAACTGGGAGCGCTGTTGTCGGCGTTCTTCTGGACGTATGCGCTGATGCAGATCTTCGGGATTGCGGGCTGGATCTCGGACCGGTTTGCGGTGGGATGGGTGCTGGCGGGTGGGTACCTGTTGTGGTCGGGCGCGACGGTGGCGACCGGGCTGGTGGGCAGCTTCGGAACGCTATTTGCGACGCGGCTGCTGCTGGGAGCGGGCGAGTCGGTGGCGTACCCGTGCTACTCGCGGGTGTTCGCGGAGCTGCCGCAGCAACAGCGCGGGCAGGCGAATGCGCTGATCGATGTGGGGACCAAGCTGGGGCCGGCGCTGGGCGCGTATGTGGGGGGCATGCTGCTGGTGCATTTTGGATGGCGGATGCTGTTCGTACTGTTGGGAGCGGGCGGGCTGCTGTGGCTGGCTCCGTGGATCAAGCTGATGCCGCGGCTGGAACGCAGGGTGGAGGAGAAGCGCGATGCGGCGATGCCATCGATGGCGAAGATGCTGCGGATGAAGTGCGCGTGGGGAGCGTTCTTCGGGCACTTCTGCGGGAATTATTTCTACTACTTTTTGCTGGCGTGGCTGCCGAATTACCTGGTGGGCGAGGAGAGGATGTCGATTGGGGCGATGTCGCGGCTGACCTCGGCGGTGTTTCTGCTGATTGGGATCAGTACGCTGGTGACGGGATGGACGACCGACCGGCTGATTGGGCTGGGGTGGTCGACGACGCGGGTGCGGCGGGCGGCGGTGGTGGGCGGGCTGGGCGTGGCTTCGAGCCTGATGCTGGTGGAGGTGGTGCACGGCAGCGTGCCGCTATCGCTGGCTGCGCTGGGCATCGCGTGCGTGGGCTATGGAGCGTTTGCGTCGAACCACTGGGCGATTACGCAGACGCTGGCTGGACCGGCGATGGCGGGGCGCTGGAGCAGCCTGCAGAATGGCGTGGCAAACCTGTCGGGGATTGTCGCTCCGTGGGTCGCGGGGCTGATTGTCGAGAAGAATGGAAGCGCGCGGCTGGCGTTTGCGGTAGCGGGAGCGGTGGCGCTGGCGGGCGCTTGCCTGTGGGGGTTCCTGGTACGGCGGGTGGAGCCGGTGGAGTGGGACGTGGCGAGCGACGCCGGGGTAGGGTGAGAGAAGGCGCTGTGCACCAAATGGAGGGTCGCGATGGTGCCTTAGTTGTACTGACTCGGGGTACGGCAAGGGTTAGCTTCTGATTAACACGCAGGAGCCCATGCATGCATCTCCGGGACCCCCGAACAACCCATCGCCGAACCTTATTTTCCCATCTGATGTGTCGCTGAAACGCCCTGCCCGACTACCCGGCTGAAGGGAGTGGTTGGCGCGTGGCTGATGCTGATCGGCGCGGTGTGCGCGCTGGCTCCGGCGGCCCGTGCGGCGCTGCTGCCGACAACGCCGGCGTACAAGTTTGCCGCTACGGCCAACGTGGGCGGCGCGGCCGAGAGCGCGACGGTGGTGGTAACGATCTCCGAGTCGGCGAGCCTGGGTGCGATCAACGTGGTGACGCAGGGGATTGCGAATGCGGATTTTACAGCGGCCGGGGGCGGCAGCTGCACGGTGGGAACGGCGTACTTCGCGGGGCAGACGTGCACGGTGGGGGTGAGCTTCCAGGCGAAGTATCCAGGGCTCCGGCAGGGCGCGGTGGTGCTGACGGCGACGGACGGCAGCGTGCTGGGAAGCCAGCTGCTGAACGCGACGGGGGTGGGATCGACGGCGGTGTTTGTTCCGGGCGTGATTTCGACGGTTGCCGGCAATGGGCAGTGGATCTATCGCGGCGACGGCGGGCTGGCGACGCAGTCGACGCTGTTTCTGCCGATGGGCGGAGCGACGGACGCGGCGGGCGACCTGTTTGTGTGCGACTCGAACAACCAGCGGGTGCGGTTTGTGAATGCGGCGACTTGGGGATCATCTCCACGGTGGCTGGAAACGGGACGACGGGATTCGGCGGGGGATGGCGGGCCGGTGACGGCGGCGATGCTGAACACGCCGGCCTGATGTGAAGGTGGACGGCGCGGGGAACTACTACATTGTGGACAGCGGCAACCACGCGATCCGCATGGTGACGGCCGCGACGGGGATTATCACGACGATTGCGGGGGTGGGCGGACAGTCGGGCTATGCGGGCGACGGCGGGGCGGCGACTTCGGCGCTGCTGAATTATCCAAGCGGGGTTGCGTTTGACGGCGACCACACGCTGTACATCTCGGACACCGGCAACAACGCGATCCGCAAGGTGAACCTGCTGACCGGGATCATTACGACGGTAGCGGGCACGGGGACGGCCGGGTTCGGAGGCGATGGCGGACCGGCGACATCGGCGCTGCTGAATTATCCGTGGGGCGTGACGCTGGGGGGCAATGGCAACCTATACGTCGCCGACCTGTCGAACAATCGGATCCGGATGCTGAATACGGCGGGGGTGATCTCAACCGTGGTGGGCACGGGCGTGCGGGGCGATTACGGTGACGGCGG
>CAWBFL010000126.1:0-12405 GCA_963787905.1 uncultured Acidobacteriaceae bacterium
GCGGAAGGCTGTGCTGGCCTGGCGCCCGAAGGCGATAATCGCGGAAACCTGGTTCCTCGCGCTCTGGTTGTAGTCGATCCGGCCCGTCGAATACCAGTTCGCCAGTCCGGTCGGCGTGCCGTAATTCAGGTTGCTGGTATAGGCGTTCTGGTTGGCGATGGTCTCGTACGGGACCCAGTACTTATTGATGTATTGAGACGCCTGCGAAAGCCGGCTGCCGGGAATAACGTCAAAGGTCGGAACGCCATTCTTCATGCCGTCGAACGGAGTGCGGTTGCACGGACTGGCAGCGGTGCCCAGGCACCCCGGCGTCTCCGTGTTCGGATCGTAGATGTCTTGGCAGGCGTTTGCCGCAATGCCTTCCTGGGCCGTGGTCGGGCACTTCGTCTGGTTGCCGTTGGCCTGGGCGTATCCAGTAAAGTCCGCATAGCCGAGCGAGCCGCCGCTCGATGTGAGACCCAGCATCTCCGACGTCGGGATCGAATAGGGCGAAATCGTCGCGCCGTGCTGTTCGCGATACTGGCCATAGTTGCCGAACAGGAACAGCTTGTCCTTGATGATCGGGCCGCTGATCACAATACCGAACTCGTTCTGGATCTCGCGCGGCTTCACCGTCGCGAACACCCCGTTGGGCCGCAGCGTCGCCACCTTCGAGGTAAAGGCCCACGCGTCAAACAGCGTGTTGCGGTTGTACTCATACAGCGAGCCGTGGATCGAATTGCCGCCCGACTTGATCGCGTAGTTCTGCATGCCCTGCCCGGCATACTGCGAGGAGATGCCCGCCGTCTGCACCTGGAACTGGTTCACCGCATCCACGCCGATCGCCGTCCACGTAAAGCGCGGATCGCCGATCCCGTCGCCTTCGGGAAGATCGACGCCCTCAATGTAAATCTCCTGCACGCCGCCCGCAGGACCGCTGCCATTGATGCCGGTGGTGGCGTCGGTCGAGTTGCTGCTGCCGGTATACACGTTCGACACGCCCGGCATCAGGTACGCGAAATCAGTCGCGCGCCGCTGGTCGGCCGTGCCCGGTCCGCCCTGGCTCATCTGCAGCGGCAGGTTCGAATACATCTCGTTGTCCATGGTCGCGCCCAACGTCGCGTCCGCCGTCGAGAGCAGCGGAGGCGCCGCTGAGATCGTCACCGTCTCTGTCGCCCGGCCGACCGTCAGCTTCATGTTCAGGCCCACCGTCTCCAGCGCGTTCACCGTCACGTTCTCCTGCTTGTAGGCCTCGAACCCCGCCGCCGCCGCCGTCACCGTGTACGTCCCCGGGATCAGCGCCGAGATGTTGTAATCGCCCGCGCGCGTCGTGGTCCGCACCGTGCTGACGTTGGTGTCCACGTTGGTCACCGTGACCGTCGCACCGGCAACCACCGCATCGGTCGGGTCGACCACCGTGCCCGAGATGGCTCCGGTGCCCGACAACTGCGCGTGCGCCGCGATGCCGGCCACTCCGGCAACCATCAGCACAAAGGCCGCCAGGCCGGTAAGAACGCGCTGCGCAACCGCTCGCGCGAAGAATTTCGAAGATGTTTGGAGCATGGTGTTAGACCTCTTACAAAATGAATTGAGACAAGACAGCGGACGACCTCGCCGGAATTGTCATCGAGCAACAATTCCAGGAGCGCAAAGGTAAGACCACTTTGAGTGCCAGTGAAGCTTCTTCCTGCGGCCATACATTTGTCAAGCATTTTCGCCGCAAGTTCTCAAGCAGGACCTTATCTTTCACCTTTCGTCGTTGCCTTTCGACTGCGGACCCGAATCGGCAATTGCGCCAGCTTTTCGCAACCCGCCCCACGGCTCCGCTTCTTGCCGCCTGGCACCACACTAACCTGTTCTTTTGTAATTATTTACGCCGGATCGGAAGCCGCGCCGCGAGGCCGTCAACATTCCATCAGTCGCCCGCTGCGGCGACACCGGAACTTATAATCTCAGAGGGGGAACAATTTCAAATAGGCAACTCAATCCGGAACGTGAGGTCTGACCTTCGGTTCAGCCGAGTTTTGCACAGGTGCCGCGCACCGGCAGCGCGTTCACGCGGCATTCATCTGCCCCGCCGCAGTTCCCGCCCGGACGCTGCCCGCTAGCGCCCCAACTGGCCGTCCAGCCACGCCCGCAGCTCCGGCGCCTGCGCCGCCCGCAGTTGAATGCAGTCGTTGATACTGTCAATCGATTTCGCCAGCGTCCGCTCCGCCCCCGGCACCGCGTGCTCGGCAAAGAAGCTCGCCACCTCGTCCCGCCGCTCCGCCGTGCAGAACGACCCCGTCGCCTCCACAATCCGCGTCCCCGTGCTCTCCGTCGCCTTGCGCTCGATCGCCGGCCAGTGCTGCTCCACAAACTCCCACGCCAGGTCCTGCGTCGCCCGCCGCGCCAGCAGCGGCGTAATCAGCGTCCAGGTGTCCTGGTTGCGCACCTCGTCCGACACCGCATACAGCAGCGTCCGCATCACCAGCTCCGGCGACTGGAACCGCGTCAGCGCATGCAGCGCCGCCGCCTTCAGGTCCGGATCGGTCGCGTTCCGGCTCACCCGCTGCATCTTCTCGTACATCGCCGCGTCGCCCTTCACCGTCGCCAGCGCCACCGCCGCATCGGCCAGCACCGGGTCGGCCACCTTCTGCCCGGCAAACAGCTGTTTGGTCATGTTCTCCGCCTCGGCCAGCACCGCCGGGTCCTGGGCATCGCCCAGCTCATCGAACAGCGTCTCGCGCAGGTCGGCGTGGTCGTTCGACTCGCGCTTGTCCGGCCCGCCCAGCGCCGCATACACCGGCCCGAACTCCCGCCGCACCACCGCATCCAGCCGCTCGCGGTCCGCGTCCGTCGCAATCTTCGCCTCGATCGTTCCCACCTTGCCCAGCGCGCTGTCCAGAACCGCCGCATCCGGGTCCTGCTTCACCGCCAGCACCAGGTCCAGATACTGACCCACGCTTCCCTGGCCTCCGCGCATCAGCGCCCACGCGTCGCCCAGCAAGCCAATCCGTTCCGGCGGCGTCAGCCGCGCTCTCCACATTCGCCCAATCGCCTTCCACTCGTCCGCCGTAACGCCGTCCGGTAATACCCCTTGTCCCCCGCATTCGCATAAACGAAATCGAGGCGGGTCCCCGCACAACCGGCTTGAGAATCGGCGCCTGAGGGTCGAACAATTCGATTGGTCCTCCTGAAGGGATCGTGAGACGGCAGCTTGGCCTGCCTGTGGTCTTGATACAGACAGGGATAGTCCACTGCGTACGGGCCCCGTCACGGTCTCAGACGTTACCGCAGGCGGACTAAGTAAAAACCGTCGTTGACGGCACGCCTCTCGTCTTCCCAGCGTCACCAGCGGCACACCCGGCTGCTCCACAAAACTCCGCATCACCTTGTCCACCGGCAGGCCGCTCACCCGCGTCTGCGCGTCCCAGAAGTCCTCCGCCGTCGCATTCCCATACAAATGCGCCGCCAGATACGCCTGCACCCCTTTGCGAAACACGTCTCTCGCCCACCCAGTGCTCCACCATCCCGATCACCGCGCCTGCCTTGCCGTACGCGATATCGTCGAACAGCGCGTTGATCTCCGCCGGCGTCTCCGCCGCTTGCCGGATCGGCCGCGTAATTTTGCCCGCATCCTCATCCAGCGTGTGGTTCAGGTCGGTCGCCACATCCTGGTCGATGCCCCACTTCGGCTGCCACTGCGCCGCCGCCTTACTCTCCATCCACGTCGCAAATCCCTCGTTCAGCCACAGGTTGTCCCACCACGCCGGCGTCACCAGGTCGCCGAACCACTGGTGCGCCATCTCGTGCGCCACCGTCGTCGCCACTTCTTTCTTTGTCGGCAGCGCGCCCTCCCGCGCGTCCACCAGCAGCTCCGTCTCGCGGAAGGTGATGCACCCGAAGTTCTCCATCGCGCCCGACTCGAAGTCCGGAATCGCCACCAGGTCCAGCTTCTTCAGCGGGTACTTGATCCCGAAATATTTGTCGTAGTACTTCAGGTCCCACTTCGCCGCCTCCAGCGCAAACTCCGTCAGCTTCACCTTGTCCGGAGTCGCGCACACCCGCAGCTTCACCCCCTCCGACTTCCCCTCCGAGCACTGAAAGTCCCCCACCAGCCACGCCAGCAAATACGTCGACATCTTCGGCGTCGTCCCGAACGCCACCGTATGCTTGCCCGCCACCGGTCCCGGCGCGTCGCTCACCATCTTCGTGTTCGAGATCGCGGTGTCGCCCGCATCGATCACCAGCGTCACATCGAACGTCGCCTTCAGCGCCGGCTCGTCGAAGCACGGAAACGCCCGCCGCGCATCGGTCGCCTCAAACTGCGTCACCCCATAGTTCCGCAGCTTCGTCTTCGACAGATAAAACCCGCGCAGCTTGTCGTTCAGAATCCCCGTGTACGCAATCTCCAGCGTCACCTCGCCCGCCGGCAGCTCCCGCGCAAAGCTCAGCGTCGCCTGCTCCTTCGCCGCATCCACCGTCACCACCGCATCCTGCGCCCCATCGTCATCCCCGCCGCCGCCGCCAATGGAACCGTCATCCCGACCGAGCGCAGCGAGTGGAGGGACCCCCGCATTTGTATTTGCATTTGCATTTGCATTTGCATTTGCATTTGTATTTGCCTTTGCCTTTGCATTTGCTCTTACTTTTGCCTTCGCACCTGCCCCCGCCCACGCCCGCACCACCCCAAACTCAATCTCCGCCGCGTTCAGCGTAATCGCCTTCGCCGGCTTCTCCAGCACCACCTCAATCGTCTCGCTGCCCGCAAACCGCGCCTTCGCCAGGTCCGGCGTAATCGTCAACGAATAATGTTCCGGCCGCACCCCACCCGGCAGCCGTTGCGCCCGCGCCATCGCACAGCCCAACCCCACCAACCCCAAAGCCAGCAACCCGCGGCGCACCATCATCTCAGCTATTCAGCATACAAACAGATCGCCCCGCGCGCACTGCCGCCCTGCCCGCCCTAGCGGAAGTCCACCGGCTCCAGCGTATCCCCCTTGAACCCCAGCAGGTCAATATCCTTCCAGGTTGAGCCCACCCTCCGCCGCGCGCGAAACTCCATCCGATGGACCCGGCAGCACGTGCAGCGCAGAATCTCAATCGTCGAGCAGTATTCGCTCCACGACTGCTCCTTCTCCATCCCCTTGGTCAGGTGGAAATGGATCGACTGCTGCAGTTGCTTGTCCCGCGCCCGCATCAGCACCTCGTCCACGGAAGTCCGCATCTCCCGCGAG
Organism: uncultured Acidobacteriaceae bacterium; assembly: GCA_963787905.1. Taxonomy (GTDB): domain Bacteria; phylum Acidobacteriota; class Terriglobia; order Terriglobales; family Acidobacteriaceae; genus Edaphobacter. The sequence goes on from CAWBFL010000126.1 coordinate 5,199, forward strand.
CGGCTGAAGTAGCGCGTCTCCTTGCCCTTCAGGTTCAGCAGCATCATGCAGTTCTTGCAGTGCGGCAGCGAGCGCAAGTAGAAGAACACCAGCAGCCCGCCCAGCGCGAAGCCCAGCGTCTGCAGGCCCAGCAGCGTCCACTCGCCGCCATGCACCAGCACCTTCGTCCCCAGCGACTGGATGCCCACGCCGACCTGCGCGAAATGCTTCGCCCCCGACGTGTTGCTCACGTCCTGCGTCGACATCAATCCCTGCACCCCGCCGCCAATATCGTCCACCTTGCCGTCGCCCGAGTTCGCCATCCGCGACCCGCCCCCGGCGCCTGCGCCCGGGTTGAAGAAGCTGGCCATCGCGGTATCGTCGTTGGCGTCGCCCGTCGACCAGAAGCGCAGCGGCGTATGCCACATCGAGCTCACCAGGAAGTGCGAGAAGGCCTTGCCGCTCTTGGTCACCGCATAACCCCGCTCCGGCCCGCCCATAAACAGCCCAAACTCCGCCGACTGCACCAGGAACACCATCGCCCCCGCCATCCCCAGCATCACCAGCGCATCCGCGCCCACCGGCCGCAGCCGCATCACCAGTGCGCCCAGCAGGTACCCGATCGAGCCCACCAGCCCCGCCGCCACCGCCCCCACCGGCACGTACGCCATGATCTTCAGGTGGATCCAGTCGTGCGCCGTGGTGCTGAACATGGTGTCCCCGCTGTACGCTTCCACGTAGATCAGCAGCACCGCCGTGATCAGACTGGTCGCCACGCCGAACAGCATCGCGGTCATATTGCGGGCAAACCAGTTCATCCCATTTCCCTCGTCGTACCCCTCTGTCTCCGAGCCTTCCCATTCAACAACTTCCGTAGCAGACTAACCCATCCCCCCACCCCCCGGAATACCCCCTCCGGGTCACCGTCACCCCCCCGCCGCGCACACCGGGTGCCCCATGATCGCGACGGTCTCATCGTCGCTATCGTGGGGTTACTCCCTTGCACCCGCCCCCCGCACCCAATTCAGCTCTTGCCCTCACGCGCAGCTTCCAGAACAGTACGAAGTACCGTCCAGAACAGCACAAAGTGCCGCCACCCTCCCCAATTCGTGTCATAATCCCAACCACATCCGCATGTTAAGATTCCCGGCAGGAGGATTCGCACGTGACCCTCGCCCAGTTCCTCGGTAAGCAGTTCATCCGCGTCATTGAGTGGAACGAGCCCGAAGAGGGCATCCTCGCCTGGCGCTTCCCCATGATGGACCAGGAGATCGAGAACGGCGGCAAGCTCACCGTCCGCGAGTCCGAGATGGCCGTCTTCGTCAACGAAGGCAGAATCGCCGACATCTTCTCGCCCGGCCTCTACACCCTCAACACCCAGAACCTGCCCATCCTCACCGACCTCATGAACTGGGCAAGGACTTCCAGTCGCCCTTCAAGTCCGACGTCTACTTCTTCTCCACCCGCCTCCAGATCGACCAGAAATGGGGCACCGCCAACCCCATCACCATCCGCGACAAGGAGTTCGGCGCCGTCCGCGTGCGCGCCTACGGCATCTACTCCTTCCACATCGCCGATCCCCGCACCTTCTTCACCCAGGTCAGCGGCACCCAGCAGAGCTACCTCGTCTCCGACCTCGAGGACCAGCTCCGCAACACCATCGTCGCGCGCATGACCGACGCCTTCGCCGCCAGCGATCTCTCCTTCCTCGACCTCACCGCCAACGAAGCCAGCCTCGGCGAAAAAGCCGCCGCCGCGCTCAAGCCCGCCTTCGCCGCCCTCGGCCTCGAGCTCACCCAGTTCGTCGTCGAAAACATCTCCCTCCCCGACGAGCTGCAAAAATCCCTCGACTCCCGCATCGGCATGAACATCGTCGGCGACCTCGACAAATACACCCAGTTCGCCGCCGCCCAATCCATGTCCATCGCCGCCGCCAACCCCGGCGGAGTCGCCGGCCTCGGCGTCGGCCTCGGCGCCGGTGCCGCCATGGGCCAGGCCATGGCCGGAGCCTTCCACCCTCCCGCCCCACCTCCCCAATCTGGCGTCATCTCGAGCGACGCGCCTGGCGCGGAGTCGAGAGACCCCCGTATTTCTTCTTCAGCAGCCACCAAATTCTGCATCGCCTGCGGCCACTCCATCCCCGGCCACGCCGCCTTCTGCCCCGACTGCGGAAAGCCCCAATGATTAGCTCCGACTGGCTGGAGCAATTCTCCATGCTGAAGTTTGCGGCTGTGGCTGGCGTCTATACCGTTCTCACATTCGCAGATGGCCTTGGCGAAGCCGAGCCATGGTTTTCTCCCAGAAAAATGGCGTTCCCGGGATCGACGATACTGACCGAACACCTTAAGGCCTTGACCATCTTGCTCCTGCTCATGCTGGCCGTGAGTTGGCTTTACCCGCATCTGCCGGAGTGGTCGAAGGAAATTGCATTGTCGGGTCGCTCCGGGAAGGGGACAGGCACTGGCGTTGATCTCGCTCTTTCTATGCAGCGACGTTAGGTTTGCTATATCTGGGAACGGCTGCGCATTTATATCGAGGATTGAGACTCAGAAGCGAGGACCCCCAATGACCTGTCCCTCCTGCGGCGCCCCCATGCACGTCCAGGGCAGCAGCCTGGTCTGCGACTACTGCAAAACCGTCGTCGTCCCCGAGCGCGACTCCTCCGGCGTCACCGTCCTCGCCCCCTCGCCCGACAACCAGGCCTGCCCCATCTGCAACGTCCTGCTCATGCAGGCCACCCTGGGCAAATCCCCGCTGCTCTACTGCACCAAGTGCCACGGCATGCTCATCGCCATGATGGAGTTCCAGAGCCTCATCGACGCCGCCCGCACCGCCAGCGCGCCCATCCCCGCCCTCCCCGCCGACGTCCACGAGCTCGACCGCCGCATCGCCTGCCCCCACTGCCACAAGCCCATGGACACTCACTTCTACGCCGGCGCCGGCAACGTCGTCATGGACACCTGCGAGCCCTGCTGCCTCCACTGGCTCGACCACGACGAGCTCGCCCGCATCGCCCAGGCCAACCCCGACCAGCCCAATTCGATCGACCGCGACGACTCCGGCAGCTTCTACTCCCCCTCCGCCGACCTCGACGACTCCCTCCCCGGCCCATCGGACTACGCCGCCCAGCCCGACCCCGCCAGCGAAGTCATCGACCTCCTCTCCCGCGTCCTCAAACCCCGCATCTAGCCATCCCCCCACCACCCCCGTCATCTCGACCGGAATACCGGCCGTCATCTCGACCGAAATACCGGCCGTCATCTCGACCGGAATATCGGCCGTCATCTCGACCGAAGCCCCGCAGGGGCGAAGCGGAGAGACCCCCGCATTGGCCTTTCTTCCCCACCGCCCCCACCCCCGTCATCTCGACCGAAGCCCCGCAGGGGCGAAGCGGAGAGACCCCCGCATTCGCCTTTCTTCCCCACCCCCACCACCCTCCGCCAGAACGCCGTCATCTCGACCGAAGCCCCGCAGGGGCGCAGCGGAGAGACCCCGCATTGGCCTTTCTCCCCACCCTCCACCACCCGTCACCTCGACCGACCCCGCAGGGGCGCAGCGGGGAGACCCCCGCATTTGCCTTTCCCCACCCCCCACCACCCCCCGCCGGAACGCCGTCATCTCGACCGTAGCCCCGCAGGGGCGCAGCGGAGAGACCCCGCATTTCCCCTTCTCCTCCCCCAAAAATATTCAACCAAACGGTTGACAACAATCCAGCCTCGCGCTACATTCAACCATATGGTTGAGCTTTCCACCGCCGCCCACCCCCAAACCAGCCTCGACGCGGTCTTCCACGCCCTCGCCGATTCCACCCGCCGCGCCCTCCTCCGCGACATCGTCCGCCGCGAGCAGACCGTCGGCGAGCTCGCCCAGCCCTACGCCATCTCCCTCGCCGCCGTCTCCAAGCACCTCGACGTCCTCGAGCGCGCCTCCCTCATCCAGCGCGAGCGCCGCGGCGCCCGCCGCATGGTCCGCCTCAACCCCCAGCCGCTCCAGGCCGCGCAGGACTGGCTCGCCTTCTACGAGCAGTTCTGGAAGTCCAATCTCGACCGCCTGCAAGACCTGCTCGAAGGCCGCCCCCATCCCGGCGCCTCGCCCAGGCCCGTCCCCGAACCCACCCGGTCCTCAACCAATGGCTCCACCCCAAAGGAGAAACCCCATGACGACGCTCGCATCCAGCACCTCCGCGCCACCCAGGACGACTAGCCGGAATCTCACCCACTCCTTCACCGTCGACCAGTCCCCGGAAGCAGCCTTCGCCGCCATCAACAACGTCCGCGCCTGGTGGTCCGGCGAAATCGAAGGCAACACCGATCGGCTCGGCGACGAGTGGACCTATCGCTACCAGGACATCCACTACAGCAGGCAGCGCATCGTCGAACTCATCCCCGGCAAGCGGGTCGTCTGGCTGGTCGTCGACAGCACCCTCAACTTCGTCGCCGACAAGACCGAGTGGAACGGCACCCAAATCATCTTCGAGATCGCCCGCCAGGGCAACCAGACCGAGGTCGTCTTCACCCACGTCGGCCTCACGCCCGCCGAGCAGTGCTTTAACGGCTGCAACAACGCCTGGGGCTCGTACATCAACGGCAGCCTGCGCAACCTGATCGCCACCGGCAAAGGCCAGCCCAACCCCAGCGAATCTCCACGCGCAACCGCAGTCGCCTAAACCGCAACCGCCCCGCGCTCGCCACCCCAGGAGACACACCAGGAGACACCCATGCCGACCGAATCCGCCCTCCGCCACCTCAGCCTGCAATTCAACCAGCGCATCCCCGCTACCGCGTCGCAGATCTTCGAGGCCTGGACCAACCCCGAGATGCTCAAGGCCTGGATCGCTCCCGGCAACATGACCGTGCCGGCCGTCTCCCGCGACCTGCGCCCCGGTGGCGCCTACCGCATCGAGATGCAGGGCACCGCCGCCGTCCACAACGGCGAAGCCCCCCTGCGCACCGAGGATCCGGTCGTCGTCGCTCACGGCGTCTACACCTGGCTCGTCCCCGGCCGCCAGCTCTCGTACACCTGGTCCGGCTCCTGGGACCCCTCCGAAGAATCCCACGTCACCGTCAGTCTCTTCGAAGAACCCGCCGGCACCACCGTCACCCTGGATCACGTCGGCTTTCACAGCCATCGGTCGATGCAGGTCCACCGCAGCGGCTGGCAGTCCTCCCTCGCCAAGCTGCGTTCGCTCTTCCACCCCGTTTGACCCGCACTCAACCCGCACTCCACCCGCACTTCAAACTAATCCCCCTAGGAGAACACCCAATGCCCGCACTCGAAACCGCACCCTCCTGACCGTTCCCACCTTCATGCTCACCCAGACCCGCGTCATCCGCGCCCCGCGCGCCCGCGTCTACGAGGCCTGGACCAACCCCGACATCGTGAAAAAGTGGTTCGGCCCCGTCGGCATGTACTGCCCCAACGCCTCCAGCGACACCCGCGTCGGCGGCGCCTACAGCCTCGAAGCCCCAACCCACTCCCGAATCCGTCGCCGAGACCCCGCCTGCGCCAACCGCGGCGGCATACCACCGGCACCTACACCAAGGTCGTCCCCAACCAGCTGCTCCAGTTCACCTGGACCCCACCTGGAACCCCGGCGAAATCTCCCTCGTCACCGTCTCGCTCAAAGACGTCGACGGCGGCACCGAGATCACCCTGCTCCACGAGAAGTTCCCCACCGAAAGTCCCGCGACGCCCACACCGGGGCTGGGGCGGCGTCCTCGACAAGTTCGAAGCCCTGCTTCAGAACTAGCCACAACTCCAGTTACATACTCCGGATGCCCCATTCATCGCAGCCCGATCGCGATGAGTGGGGCCTCAACCCCCCGCCGACTCCGCCCGCACCGAGCGCCCGTCATCTCCGCCGCCCGTGCCTCCGCGTACGCCGCCGCACCCTTCAGCGCGCAGGTGTCGTCCAGAATCACCCGCACCGGCATCGCGTCCACCACCGCCGACAACCTTCCCTTATCCAGAAACGCCTGCACAAATCCACCGCTGCCCAGCGTCTTCAGCGCCTTGGGCGCGATCCCCCCGCCCAGGTACATTCCGCCCGTCGCCAGCACCTTCAGCGCGATGTTCCCGGTCTCCGCGCCATACGCCGCCGCAAACATCGCCATCGTCTCCGCGCACAGCCCGCTCGACCCATCCTCCGCGCACTGCCCAATCACCGCGTTCGGATCTTCCGTCTGCATCCGCTCGCGCAGCCACGCCGGCTCTTCCAGCTTCTCCCCGTCGCGCAGATACGCATAAATGTTCTTGATCCCGATCCCCGACACCACCCGCTCCCAGCTCACGTGCCCGTTCAGCGTCTTCCGCAAATACTGGAGCAGCCCGATCTCGCGGTCCGTCCGCGCCGCAAAATCGCAGTGTCCGCCCTCCGACGGAATCGGCCGGTGCTTCTTCCCGTCCCAGATCAGCAGCGCCTCGCCCAGCCCCGTCCCCGCCGCAATCAGCCCGCGATTGCCCACCGCATTCGCATCGCCCTCATGCAGCGTCACTACGCTCTCCGCCGCCAGCTCAGGAATCCCATACCCATTCGCCTGCAGATCGTTGATCAAAAAGATGTGCTCAATCCCCAGCGACTTCTCCAGATCCTTCTCATCCAGCGTCCACGGCAGATTCGTCAGCTTCAGCCGCCCATCCTTCACCGGCCCGGGACACCCAAAGCACGCCGCCACAATCTCGCTGCGCAAGCCGTCACCCCCTCCGGAGGCGTCATTCCCCTTCGCAGCGTCATTCCCCTTCGCAGCGTCATCTCGACCGAAGGCCGCAGGCCGCAGTGGAGAGACCCCCGCATTTGTCGTTGTCTTTCCCCACTCCCATCCCCCAGAAACTTCCCCACCACCGCATCCAGCGACGCAAACTCGTCGACGCCACCTTCTCGTCGCGCACCAGCTTCAGCTTGCCGCCCTCGAAGTCGTACAGCGCCAGATGAACCTTCGTCCCACCCACATCGCCCGCAAGAATCATCGAATACCCCGCTGCTCACCAGCTTACTCGAGACCACACAATTACCATGGACGGCAGAGGTGTACCGTGAAACGACCGACGCTCGCCATAATTCTCCCCTGCCTGTTCCTCGCCCTGGCTCCCTTGGCTCACGCTGCCGCGGATAAGCCCAACCCCACGGATTACCACCTCGCCGTGCATATCTCCGCATCGACGTACGCACCCGCGAACGCACTCTACGAGATCGTCACCGCAACCATCAATGGCAAGCACTACCAGCTGC
>CAWBFL010000127.1:0-18299 GCA_963787905.1 uncultured Acidobacteriaceae bacterium
CGGCCTCCTTCAGACCCTTGTCCAGCCCGCTTTCAAAGCCCATCCCCTCGCAGACCGTGTACGCCGTCGATAGCGGCAGAATCGACGCCGAGAAGATTGAAGCGTTGAACAGCCCCACCGCGAACAGGATGAACACAAAGTCCCCCGCCACGGCTTCATCGCGCTCCGCCGCATCCGCCGCATCTTGATGTCGCGCTCCCATGCGTGTACAGCGTCGCCGCGCACGCCACAATAATGAACCACGCCACCACATCGGTGAAGATGCACCCACAATCACATCCAGCCGCGAGGCTTTGTACTGCTTCACCGTAATCCCCTTGTCCACCACCGACGACTGCAGATAAAACTGCATCCACGGCGCAATCGTCGTCCCGATCAACCCGATCGTCAGATAGAGATAGCCCTTGTCCTGCCACACCGACCGCGGCGGCAGTGTGATGGTCGCCTTCAGCGCCCCGTGCCAGTCTGGATGGCTCACCACGCCCGCCGCCACATATGCAGGTAGAAGACGCTCGCCACCAGAAAGACCTTTTCCACGCTCTTGTAGTCGCCCTTGACCACCAGCACCCACACATCGCCGCGCAGATCGGCACGCTCAGAAATTTGCTGACGTGAAAGAGTTGCATAGACGCCGCAACGCCACTGAACTCCGATACCACGTTGCCGTAGTTCACAATCACCAGCAGGATCATCATCACAAAGGTCATGCGCAGCCCGAACTCTTCGCGGATCAGGTCACTCAGTCCCTTGCCCGTCACCACGCCCATGCGCGCGCTCATCTCCTGCACCACAATGAGCGCCAGCGTGACCGGAAGAATCGTCCACAGCAACATCAATCCGTACTGCGCCCCTGCCTGCGAGTAGGTGAAGATTCCGCCAGTATCGTTGTCTACATTCGCCGTGATAATTCCCGGCCCCAGCACCGCCAGGAACAGGAGGATCCGGACTCTCCACTGCCTCCACCAGAGCTTCATCCGGCCCCCATTCGCATTTGCGTCTGCTCCAGAACCTGCCGCATGCGCGCGACGATCAACCCCACCTGGGTGTCGTTGTTGTATCCGCTGCGCAACGCCCGCGCCCGCCCCGCTGCGGCAATGCGCCGCCGCGCTGCCTCATCCGGAAGATATCTCCGAATCTTCTCCACGCACTCGTCAATCGTCGAAAAAAACACCGCTTCCTCATCCTCGACGAATCGCTGCAGGTGTCCCTCCGACCGCTCCGCCAGCAGGAATCCCTCGCACGCCGCGATCTCAAAGCTCTTATGCGCAAACTCATCCCGATTCGCATGGGTCAGAAAGCTCAGGTTGATCTTCGACTTCCAGATCCCCTCGCGGTACGCGTCCCGGAACAGCTCCCCGTGTCCACGATAGAGCGCTGCAACCGCCTCCGCGGACATGTGCTCCTTCCACACCAGCGCCGCCCGACACCGTCACCGGCACGCCAAACTCCTTCCACAGCCGGGTCAGGAACTCGCCGCGTTGATCATATGGCGTGCCGATGAACGACACTTCGCGGTTGCGGTCCGCATCGCTCCAATCCGCAGGATGGCGGAAAATGAATGGTCGGCTCATACGCCGTCTGAATCTTGATCACGTCGCGCGCCCCCCGCGCCTGGTAGTCCGCGATATTCGCATCCCGCTGCACCACGTGCAGGTCATAGTGCGGAATGTCCTTCATGTAAAGCCTCCAGCCCGGGTCCTGGCGCGTTCCGAAGGGGTTGTCGATCATGTAACTCACCGTCTGCAATGCCGAGGCGCGCGCAGTTTGTCCAGCGTTCCGGCTGCATCGCCAGCAGTTTGTCGGTCCACACCACGTCGGGCTGCTCTTGCCGTGCCAGACGCAGCAGGTCGCGGTTCAGGCGTTCGACCGAAGGTCCCGCCTGCAGCCGCAAGGTAATCTTCCCCAGCAGCGTATTGCCCGGAATGAAGTCAAACGCATTCAGCGGCACCACTCGATGTCCAAGCCGCTCCAGCGCCCACAGCCGGTACTGGGAAGAGTCGTTTGGCGACAGCCCCCCAACATACAGAATCTTCAACGGCGCCACGTCCGGCTGTGCCCCAATGCACGCCCTCGAGTTGGTCCGCTCTGCCGTCATGGTCAAGGGGTCGTGTCTCCGCCGGTCATCTCAAACAATCGTCCGCAAATGGGCAATCACCTGCTCGGCATAGATCACGCCGGCCAGCTTCTTTTCCGCGTCTACCACCGGCAACGCGCGCAGGTTGTACTTGTCGAACAGCTCTGCCACCTTCTTTCCGCTGGCGTGGATGTCGCACGAGACGATATGGTCGTCGGCCAGTCCCGTCAACACCATCTCCCGAGGCGCCAGCAGCACCTTCACCAGCGGCACAACTCCCACCAGCACCTCCTGCTCATCCACCAGGTAGATGTGCGTCAGGGTCTCCAGGTCGCCTTCGAAGTCTCGCAGCGCGCTCACTCCATCGTCGGCCGTCGCGTTCTGCCCCAGGGCGATGTAATCCTTGGTCATCTCCCCGGCGGCCGAATCGGGAGAAAACTCCAGCAAGTCCTCGACATCTTGCCGCTCCTCCGGATCCATCTCCTCCAGAATTGCCTCGGACCGCTCGTCCGGCAGTTCCGCCAGAAAGTCTGCCGCTGCCGCCGGATCCATCTCTTCCACGATGCCTGCGACGTGCTCCGAATCCAGCGACTCGGTCAGCGACTTCTGCATCTTCGGCTCGACTTCTTCCAATGCCTCCGCCGCCACATCCTCATCCAGCGAGGTGAAGATCGCCTGCCGCTCCGCCGGTGCGAGATCCTCCAGAATGTCCGCCAGGTCCGACGGATGCATCCTCGCCAGCCGGTCCTGCTCGATCTTCAGCTTCACCCTCCGTGCCGGATCGCGATCGATCAGGTCCACAAAGTCCCACGGAATCACGCTCGTCCGAAACCGCGACGCAGCTCGTTCTACGGTCGTGACAGGCAGCCCTTTCAGCAGCCGTCGTACCGCACCGCGGGTCCCCACCTCAACCTCGGCAATCCGCAGAGACAGAGTGCACTCCTCGCTCAATTCCTTCACCGCGCACGGCGCCGCGCCTGTCTCCGCCACAGCCTCCCAAACCAGTTCGACATCGTTCACCCGCACCACCTTGTGCCCGTGCACGTCGATGATCTGCTGGTCCAGCAAGTCGCGTTCAAGCAGCAGATAGGAATCTTCCTCCGCAATCGGAATGGGTCTTGCCTGGCCCCGCATCCGTAACTGCCCGGCCGGGGTTAATTCCAGGTCACCCACCTCGGCCATCGCCGGCCGGTCATTGCGTCCCGCGCCCGTCAGCCGCAGCACCAGCCCATGCACGTGGTTCGCATCCACCGGCGGGGACACGGCAAACTCGCGCACGTGCCCCAGCGTCCGCCCGCTCGCGTCCATCACGGGTGCGCCCATCAGCGCTGAGACACTGGTCATCTGGTTGGCGTGTTTCGTCATACGGCGCAGCCTGCCCCGGGTCCTGGGGGCAAAATCCCCTCATCCGCATCCTATCCCAGCAAGCGGTCCGGCAACCGGCTGGAATCCGATTTGCAGCATCCCGTCACCTGCCTCGACACCCATCCTGGCCGTTCATCGCCCAGAGCGCTTGACTTTCCCTGCAGCCACAAGCACACTGCGATTATCGCTGCAACCCGACCGCGGCAGTCGGCCAATGTCGGCTTAGAGCAATACCCGGATGCGGATCACGAATCCAACGCACTCAGGTCAACGCTGCCCCATGAAGCGGCGACCTTTCACCGATGAATAGCGGGGACGGAGTTTCCCCGGTTTTGCTCTTTAAGGGACCGGATTGTCTGATTCCACCACAAGCCGCGTATCGCTCACGCTCGGGTCTACGATCGAAAGCGTCGACACGGTCGAACAGACTGCGCAAGAGTTCGCCGAGCGCGCCGGTTTCGATGAAGACACCATCCCCAATATCGCCATGGCCGTGCGCGAGGCCGCAGTCAACGCCGTCATTCACGGCAACACCTACGACCCCAACAAACAAATTACGGCGTCCTTCGAGACCAACTCCGACTCCCTTGTCGTCCGCATCACCGACCAGGGCTCAGGCCTCGATCCCAACGCCGTCCCCGACCCGCTCGCCCCGGAAAACATCCTCCGTGGTTCCGGCCGGGGCATATTCCTCATCAAGGCCTTTATGGATGAGGTACACTTTCGCCAGCTACATCCCGGCACAGAACTCACTCTTATCAAACATCGAGCACCGGCCCAGCCGCCGGCCTAAAGCCAAAGGAGACACAAACATGAGCATGAAAGTCGCAACCCGCCAGGTGGACGGAGTCACCATCCTCGATCTCAGTGGACGCATTACCCTGGGGGAAGGCAGCGTTACGCTGCGCGACGCCGTCCACGACGTGCTCGCTAAGGGTTCCAAGAAAATCCTGTTGAATCTGGACGAGATCAGCTACATTGACAGCTCCGGCATCGGCGAGCTGGTCAGCGGATTTACTTCGGTCCGGAACGCAGGCGGCGAGCTGAAGCTGCTGAACCTTACCAAGAAGGTCCACGACCTGTTGCAGATCACCAAGCTCTATACCGTATTCGACATCTGGGATAACGAAGCCTCCGCGATCAGCGCTTACAAATAGCCCCGCGAGCTTCCCAGAAACACAATGGCCGCCGGATCATCCGGCGGCCGATTCGTGTCAGCGGCTTCGCTACTTCGAGAAATCCACCTTCGGAGCTACCGCCGAGCCCGGCTGCGCCGTGTAATACTCCGTCTTCGGCTTGAAACCCGCAATCCCCGCCCAGATGCTGTTCGGGAACTGCTGGATGAACACGTTGTAGTCCTTGATCGCCGCGTTGTACCGCAGCCGCGAAACCGCAATCCGGTTCTCCGTCCCCGCCAACTCATCTTCCAGCCGCATAAACTGGTCGTTGCTCTTCAGGTCCGGATAGTTCTCCTGCAATCGCATCAGCGGCAGCAGCGCCACATTCAGCCGGTCATTGGCCGCCAGCTTTTCGTCGGGCGTTTGGGCCGTCATCAACCCGGCCCGCGCATTCGCAATGTTGGTCAGCACGGTTTCTTCCACATTGGCGTACCCCTTTACGGAAGCCACCAGGTTCGGAATAAGATCCGCCCGCCGTTGCAGGTCAACATCGATATTGGAGAAGGCCGCATCCACGTCCGCGCTCTTCTGCACCATCTGGTTCTTCGCGCTCACGTAGCTGCCGCCGACAAAAAGCGCCAGCACCACAATCAGCCCCAGAACGCCCAGTACAACCCATAATGCCTTCATAAATCCAACCCTTTCCGTTGTTGAAGATACGCAGTTGTCGGTCTTCCCGTTCCCTTGACTCTATCCTCTCAGAAGTCCGCGCCGCCACCGCCCGAACCGCCGCCGCCAAATCCCCCGAATCCTCCGCCGCCCTCGCCGCCGCCCCCTCCGCCGAACCCACCGCCACCACCCCGCCCGCCGCCGAGCAGGTTGAACAGAATAAAGAACAACATCCCAATATGTCCGGTAGCGATCAGGATTGCAATCACCACCAGGACGATCCCGCCGAAAATCAGCAACGGAAGCGGGTTCACCGGCTGCTGCGGTTCGGTCGTATATGGCGGTGCCGCTGCATTCCCATTCGTACCACCGCTGAGAGTCACCCCCGCATCGGCCGCAATATCCTGCGCGACCGCCTTCACGCCGAGCGAAATTCCCTGGTTCAGGTCGCCGCTGCGCAGAATCGGCTTCATCTCCCGGCCGATGTCTCCCACTTTTCCATCCGGCAGGATGCCTTCCAGCCCGTAGCCGACCTCAATGCGCCCGTGGGCTGGCGGTGGGTTCATTACAAAGATCAGCAGCACGCCGCGGTCCGTACCCTTGGCGCCCACCTTCCACTTGTCTTCCAGCGCGGTCGCAAACTCTTCCACCGTCGGCGTCGCGCCGGACTTATCGGCATCAATCGACTTGACCGTCACCACCGCAATCTGCGCGTGCGCCTGCTGGTCCACCTGCGTGCACAGATACTCCAGGCTCTGTCGCGTCTCTGGCGTCAGCACCCCAGCAAAATCATTGACATAGCCGGTCGGAGCCGGCAGCGAGTCCACCGTCTCCCCACGCATCGCCGGGGCAGGCGCCACCAGCAGAACGACGAACATTAACCAGCGCAGGTTCCGGAACATTTCCCTCATTCTACGCCGCGCACTTCGAGCACACGAAAAAGAGGACCCGAAGGTCCTCTTCTCTCACCCGCTCACCTGCTGCCTCTTACTTGTTCGCGGTCGTAGTAGCTCCCGGGCGCGGCGGACGCGGCGGCAGCGTGATGCCCTCCGCCTTGGCGGTCGTCGCAATCAATCCCAGATGCTGGTGCATGGTCCCCAGGTCCTTAACCACGTCGGCCTGCAGGTCAGGATCGGCCGCCGCCGTCGCTTCCATGTAGAAATTATGCAGTGTCTGCCAGTGCGCCTTCACGATGTAGGTCAGGTACTCCGTATCGAAGTCCTTGCCCGAGAGACCATTCAGCTTGTCGTATTCCGCCTGGTCCTCTTTGCTCAACTTCTTCGGCACCATTACGCCCAGCGCGTCGGCAACGGTCTCCATCTCTTTATTCATCGCCGTATGGTCGTCGACTATCTTCTGCGCTGCATCCTTCACGTCGGGGCCGCCCTTTTCTACCGCCAGCGTTCCCAGCTTCACGTCCGCCAGGCCGCCCTGGACCGCAGCGCGCACAAACTGCTTGTCCAGTAATTGCTGGCCCGCTTGTCCAGGAGCCCCCAGCGTGTCCCGCATGGAAGTCGCCTGGCCTGCCTGCACGCCGCTGGACTGCGGCACTCCTCCCGGACTTGCCGGCTGGGTTCCACCGCCCGGCGACTGAGGAAACGTCGCAGGAGACTGCGGAAATGGTCCGGCTCCGGACGCACTCGGGTCCGTCTGGGCAGCGAGAACCGGAACCAGCAACAACGTTCCCGCGGCGATGGTCGCAACACACATGCGTTTTGAATTCATAGCGAAACTCCTAGACTTGGCGTCTGTTCAACCCTTATTCCAGATAAAGAACATCCTGGCTTGCCGCCGATACCCTGTTCGTACCGCACATCCGCTGGATGACCGAAACTGCGGCGAACGCTGCCTGTTTGCAGCCCGCGCTCTGCATCCCCTCCACTTGGAGGGTTATCCTATCCTCATAGGCTCACCAGTGGCAATACGCTTCTTCCCCAGTCGCGCACCATCGAACGAACCCCCTCCAACCCATAAACCCGCAGGAGCCCAACCCCGGCATGTCCCACCCCAGCGCTTCCGACCCATCGAATCCGTCCACGCAGCCGCCCGTCGCCCGTCGCGATCCCACGCCCACTACGCTTCACGGCGTCACCCTCCACGACGACTACCGCTGGATGCGCGACAAGGATTCTCCAGAAGTCATCGCCTACCTCGAGGCCGAGAACGCCTATACCGCGGTCTTCATGGCGTCTACCGCCGACCTTCAGGCCAAGCTCTACTCTGAGATGCTCTCTCACATCAAGGAGACCGACGAGTCCGTGCCCTACCGGCTCGGCAACTGGTTCTATTCCACCCGCACCGTCGAGGGGCTCCAGTATCCTATCCACAGTCGCCGCGCCGCCTCCGGTCCCGACCTCAACTCTCCCTTCGACCCTAACCAGCCGGAACAGGTCATCCTCGACGTCAACCTCCTCGCCGAAGGCAAGCCCTTCATGGCCATCGGCTCCCTGGCCATCAGCCCCGACGGCAACCTGCTCGCATACTCGACTGACCTCACCGGCTTCCGCCAATACACGCTGCATATTCGCGACCTGCGCACCGGAGAGGATCTCCCCGACACCGCCGAACGCGTCGGCTCTCTCGCTTGGGCCAATGACTCGCGCACCCTCTTCTACTCCACCGAAGATGAGACCACCAAGCGCCACGACCACATCTTCCGCCACGCGCTCGGTGCTTCCGCCGTCGATGACACCATCGTCCTGTTGGAAGAGGACGAGCGATTCAACGTCGGCGTAGGCCGCACCCGCGACGGCCAGTACTTGATGATCGAAGCCGCCAGCCACACTACCAACGAGTACCGCTTCCTCGCCGCCAGCGAACCCACCGGCGAGTTCCGCATCATCGCCCCTCGCCTCGATGACCAGGAATACTACCCCAACCACCGCTGGTCGGAAGAGACAGGGAGCCTCTTCTACATCCGCGTCAACGATACCGGCAAGAACTTCCGCGTGGTCACCGCTCCCACATCAACTCCCGGCCGCGACAACTGGACCGAGCTCCTCCCGCTCGACCCCAACCACCCGCTCGAAGACTTCGACCTCTTCCAGTCCTTCGCCGTCGCCACTCGCCGCAAGCTCGGCCTGCCCACCCTCGAAGTCCTGCGCTTCGTTCGCGCATCGGCCCCCGCACTCTCCGATCCAGTTCCGATCGCCTTCCCCGAGCCCACCTATTCAGCCGCGCCGCACGTCAACCGCGTCTTCACCGCGGACACCTTCCGTTACAGCTACACCTCCCTGGTCTCGCCCGCATCCGTGTACGAGTACAACATCTCGCGATCAGACTCCGACACACCCATCGGTCAGTCCAAGCTGCTCAAGCAGCAGGAAGTCCCCGGCGGCTTCTCGCCCGCAAATTACGCCTCCGAACGCATCTGGGTGGACGCTCCTGACGCGCAGTCCCCCACCGGCGCCATCCCGGTTCCCGTCTCCATCGTCTACCGTCGTGACAGCTTCCATCGTGACGCGACGAATCCTCTTTACGTCTACGGATACGGTTCCTATGGCTACCCGCTGCCCATAGGCTTCTCGCCTGCGCGCCTCTCCCTGCTCGACCGCGGCGTGGTCATCGCCTACGCCCACATCCGCGGCGGCGGTGAACTTGGGGACGCCTGGCACGACGCCGGCAAGATGCAGGTCAAGCGCAACACCTTCACCGACTTCATCGCCGTCACCGAAGCCCTCACCGCCCAGCGCTACGGCTCGCCCACCCGCGTCGCAATTGAAGGCGGCAGCGCCGGAGGCCTGCTCATGGGTGCCGTCACCAACATGCGCCCCGACCTCTTCCGCGTCGTGCTCTCCCACGTCCCCTTCGTCGATATCATGAACACCATGCTCGACGCCACCCTCCCCCTCACCGTCGCCGAGTACGAAGAGTGGGGCAATCCCAACGAGCCCGAAGCCTTCCGCACCATGCTCAGCTACTCGCCCTACGACAATCTTGAGTCGCTTGCCGGCAAACAGCTTCCAGCAATTCTCGTCAAAACCAGCCTCAACGACTCGCAGGTGATGTACTGGGAGCCCGCCAAATACGTCGCCAAGCTCCGCACCCTCAAAACCGACTCCACCCCGCTCCTGCTTCACATCAACATGGACGCCGGCCACGGCGGCGCCTCCGGCCGCTACGACTACCTCAAGGAAATCGCCTTCGACTACGCCTTCCTCCTCACCCAACTGGGCGTCGTCACAACCCCATAAATCCACCACTAGGCCTGCCGGACTAGACCACCTGGGAGAGTTTACCGCGACCTCCAGGTTTCTTGAACTTGGCGAGTATCCTGATTCTTGTTAAGGAATATGAATAGCCTCGCAACACTTTCGTTTTCAATCCAACCCTTCGATGGAACGCGCTCCGTAACGCCATATGCAAACGGCAAGTCGCTGGTTGAAGCAGTTACGGCATTTGAACGTGAACAGTGCTTTGATCCCGTTGGCGGCTGCGGCGGCTTGATTCCTGACTACTTCAATTACGGCCCCCTGGACAAGTATTTTCTGGGCGATTTCGAGCCAGACAGTTACTTCGCGAACTTGGGCAGTATCTATCTACTGAGCTGCGATTGCGGCGAGGTTGGTTGTTGGCCGCTGATGGCACACGTAGAAACGCTCGGCGAAACCATACAGTGGAACCTCTTCCAGCAGCCTTTTCGCAAGGAGCGCGACTACTCAGGCTTTGGCCCGTTTGTTTTCGACGCCTATGAGTATAGGAAAACTGTCGCCGCCCTTCGCGACGACTTCTCCCCACTCGCACGTGTGAGCGATCAGCCTTGACATCGTTACAAATGGATCAACTCCGGTAAAGTGGCCACACGTCATTCGCTGACAGTGCGCCGCATCCAGGCCCGCAACGGGTCATCGCCCCTTGATCAACTCCTCCAACTGAAACGCATGCCGAATAGGGTGCATGACGGCGTGCTCCAGCATCGCGTCGATGCAGTAGCGCGTGTCCCATCGCGAGGGATACTCAGGAGTCTCCAACTGTTCGTTGGACACATCCCGCAGCGGAGCCCGCCATCGCTCCAAAACATGCTCCAGGTACTCATCCGCTTCGCCAACGATCGCGGCCACGTCCGGCGCAGGCTGTATCTCCGGATTCGGCAACTCCAGCATCTCGCACATCCAGACCATGTAGCCGCCAGCCGAGCGCAGCACATGCTGCCCTAGCGCCTCCAGCGAAACATAGGCAGGGTCG
Organism: uncultured Acidobacteriaceae bacterium; assembly: GCA_963787905.1. Classification (GTDB taxonomy): domain Bacteria; phylum Acidobacteriota; class Terriglobia; order Terriglobales; family Acidobacteriaceae; genus Edaphobacter. The sequence continues at coordinate 10,411 of CAWBFL010000127.1, forward strand.
TCGGTCACGGGCAGGCGCACTGAGGCTGCCAAGGCTCGCCTCCAAGCAGCAACGAAACGCCGAAGATGCTCCTCGTGCAGCAGCACGAGGGCACGCACAGCGCGAGAGCGGTAGGTCAAGTCAGTCGACATGACGACAGCATAGCCGATTCACCGTAGCAGCTTAACAACCTGCAATCGACCACCTGCAACTCCCACACTACCCCGCCGGCGTCTCTTCTTCCTCTTCCACCTTGTCCCCCTCGCCCGGCGCCAGGAACAAATTCGCCTCCAGCCCATGCTGCCGCGTATACAGGTCGTAGTACCGCCCGCCCAGCCGGTACAGCGACTCATGCGTCCCCCGCTCCACAATCAGCCCACCCTCAATCACCAATATCTGGTCCGCCCGCCGTATCGTCGACAGCCGATGCGCGATCACAAACGTCGTCCGCCCCTGCATCAAGTGATTCAGCCCACCCTGAATCATCGCCTCCGACTCCGAATCCAGCGAACTGGTCGCCTCGTCCAGAATCAGAATCCGCGGGTCCGCCAATATCGCCCGCGCGATCGACAAGCGCTGCCTCTGCCCTCCCGACAGCTTTACCCCTCGCTCGCCGACAATGGTGTCGTAACCATCGGGAAACTTCTCCGCAAACTCATCCACCCTCGCAATCCGGCACGACTCCATTACCTGTTCCTCGGTCGCGTTCGGCCGCGAAAACTTCACATTCTCGCGGATGGTCCCGTCGAACAGAAACGTCTCCTGCAGCACCACGCCCAACTGCTGGCGGTAGGAGCTCAGCCGCATGGTCGCCAGGTCGGTGCCGTCCACCAGCACCTTGCCCGCCGTCGCCGTATGGAAGCCGCAGATCAGGCTGATGATCGTCGACTTGCCCGACCCCGACGATCCCACCAGCGCGGTCACGCTCCCCGGCTTCGACTCAAAGCTGATCCCATGCAGCACCGGCTTGCCCTTCTCGTACTCAAACTCCACATGGTCGAACGCCACATTGCCGCGAATCGTCCCCGCATTCTCCGTTCGCCCCGGCTCGGAATCCTCTTCCCGCTCATTCAGAATCTCGCTCGTCCGGTCCAGTCCCGCCAGCGCCTCCGTCAACTGCGTCCCGATGTTCACCAACTGCACAATCGGCGCAATCATGAACGCCAGCAGCATCGTGTACTCCACATAGCCGCCGGTATTCAGCCGCCCCGCCGCGCTCTCGTGCGCGCCCAGGTACATAATCAGCCCGCCCACCACGCCCAGCACCATCGTCGACGACAGCGTCATCAAACTCTGCGCCGTCAGCGAGCTGATTACGTTGTCCAGTAGCCGCTTCACGCCCGCCGCAAAAACCTTCGCCTCGCTCTCTTCGGCGTGATATCCCTTCACCACCCGCACGCCGCCCAGCGATTCGGTCAGCCTGCCCGTCACCTCGGCGTTGATCTTCGCCCGCTCCCGGAAGATTGGACGGATCGTCTTGAACGCCTTCTGCAGGATCAGTCCGAACACCAGCAGAATCCCAAACGTCAGCACCGTCATCCGCGGATTGATATGGATCAGAATTCCAAACGCAATAATCGCCGTCAGCACGCCGCCCACAAAGTCCAGCAGCCCGGTCCCCACCAGGTTGCGCACGCCTTCCACGTCCGTCATGATGCGCGCGACCAGCGTGCCCGTGCGGTTCTCATCGTAAAAAGCCACCGGGAGCCGCCCAATATGCGACTGCACCTTCATCCGCAACTCAGAAATCAGCCTCTGCCCCTCGGTCGAGAGCAGTTGCGTCAGCGAATAGGATGTAATCGCCTGGATGAACACCGCCGCCGCCACCGCGCCGATAATCTTCGGCAGCTCGGCCATGTTCCCCTGCCGCATCACGTCGTTGATAAACGGACGCGACGAAACCGGCAGCACAAAGCTGCAAAGCCGATTCACCACCATCAGGCAAAAACTTCCCGCAATCAGCCACTTCCGCGGCTTCATCAGCGCCCAAACCTCGGGCAGCACCTTCTTCAGCGGAGGCTTAGGCCGCTTCTTCGTCATCTCCGCGCTCACTGCACGGCCGATCCCGCGGCTCGACCGGTCTGCCGCATGCATCCCGCCGCCCATCCCGTGCCCGCCGAACGAAGAACCCATATAGCGCCAGTGTACGCGATCATCGCCCTGGCGCAGATCCTCGCGATAAGATGTAGCGGCTTGGCAAAAGACCGCGGTTCAACCGCATACCCATTCGCCGCCAATGCGTCTGAATGAATATAGCGAGGTAAATATCTTGAAGACCAGAAGTTCGGCGGCGTACGCGCGTGGATGCTTTCATCTGCTCATCGTCGGGGCATTGCTGTCAGCCGCGATTACGGCACCGCGGGCGCAGGTGGCTCCGCTGGCGCCGAAATGGTTGGCGGGGACGCCGCCTCCGCCAGTAGAAACCTTCGCCGACGGATTGACGCGACACCACATCGATCTAACCGAGACTGCGCTGATTGCTGCCCTTGCCAATCCCAACGGAGAGGTGCGCAGCCTGGCAGCGGCGCAATTAGCGGCCATGGACGACCATCCGGCGCTGACAGCAATTCTCGAAGCCATGGAAGCCGAGTCCGATTTCCAGGTGCAAGTCAATCTGGCAGGTGCGGCAAGCTGGCTCGATTCGCGCCGCGCTCTCGACCAGCTCCAACGGCTGTGCCAGAACATCAATGTGTCTTCTGCGACCCGCCTGGATGCCGCGCGCTACGTCTCCAACAAGGAACTGCCAACATGTTTCCCCGCGGTAGAGCAGATTGAGCAGAGCGACCAGGACGCAAGCATTCGGATTCAGGCTCTGACGGCAGCGGTGAACTATCAGCGGCAGGGCGATAGGGCTCAAGCTCTGGCTATCTCGGCGCTGACGGACCGCGACCCAACCGTGCGCATTGCCGCGGCCGACGCGCTGCGATCCCTGCACGCAACCGGCGCCGCTGGCCCACTTACTCACGCCCTGCAGGTCGAGAGCGACGATACCGTGCGGGAGCACCTGCGGCAGGCGATTCGCACCCTGCGGGCCGCAGACGCGGCGCATTGAGCGACAGTATCGATCGACACGTACTAGATTGCCCCGAGGACTCTGGCCTTACCCCGCCAGCTTTCCGCTCCGTCGCGCCGCAATAAACGACCGCACACACAGCAGCACATACACCAGGCAGATCGCCGCCATCGCCGTCTGGTCTCCAACCGCTATCCGGGCAGTATCGGTCAGGGACGTGCCGTGCGCCTTCACCACCTCCATCACCGCCTGCGACCCCGCGCCCAGAAACCCCAGCAGCCCCACCGTCACCGCAATGTGCATCCACAGCATCCGGCGTTTCGCATTTTCCGTGATCGCCAGCGCGCCCGCAATCACCAGCGCCAGCCCGAAGTACGCTGGGATCAGCGCCGTTGGATGCGCGCTCCCCGTCCCGAAAAAACCCCACCCGCCCAGCACCATCAGGACCACGCCAATCGCAATCGTCAGCTTCGCCATTTCATCACTCTCCCGTTCGTCAGCCCTCAGAATAACTTACGCGGCGGCAGCGCTTTTCATCGCCGCCAGCACCTGCGCCGGCTGCCATTCGTTGGTCGGATACCACGCCAGCACCTTGCCGTCCTTCCCGATCAGCGCGGTCGACAGCGAATGCGTCAGCGTCCCTGCGTCTCCCTGCGTCACGCCTACGTCAAAAAAACTCTCAATTGCCGGCAGTTCGTTCTCCGGCGGTGCGGCAAAGTCCCAGTGCGCAAATGTCTCCTGCCTGCCGCCCGTATAAATCCCTCCATAGCTCTTCAGAATTGTGGGCGTGTCGAACTTTGGATCAAAGCTGATGCTCAGCAGATGTGTCTTCGCATACAGACCTTTGTCCGCCGCCAGCGCCTGGTCGATCTGCGCGAAGTTCTTGTTCATTCGCGGGCAGTAGTCCGCCAGCGGGCAGCGCGTATAGATAAACGTCAGCAGCAGCACGCGCCCCTTGAACTCGGCTAAATGAATGGTCCGTCCCTTCTCGTTCAGCAGCTTGAAGTCGGGCACCGCATCGCCCGCCTGCGGCACGTGATACTGCATAGCCGGCTTGTAGTCCGGCCTCGCCTGCGCCGTCACTACGATCTGGTCCAGCATCGCGTCGTCGTAATCGTCCCCAACTTTGCGGACCAGCAGCTTCGCCGTAATCAGGTCGCCCGGATGCAGTTCGCTGGCAATCCCCGGATCCTTCAGCTTATACGTCATTGTCATCGCGTCCATAAAGCCCGGCACCGCCTCATGGGAAAACACGATGCTTCCCTTCACCGCGTCCACGCTAATGACCTTGCCGCGAATCGGAAATGTCTTCAACTCACCCGCCGCAGCTCCCGGCGCAGCCGGCGCGCTGTTACTCGACTGCTTGCACCCTGCCACCATCCCTGCTGCCAAAACCACACAACCCACCGCCCGCCATGCGAATCGCATCGACACACCCTCCTGTCCACATGATACGTCGCCGCTGTTGTCGTCTTCATAGGTACCGGCCCCCTGCAACCCGCACCTTTTTCCGCCGACCCAAGGCGTATAAAAGGCGTATGCCTTTCCCCCGCGCGCTGCCTTCCGAGATCGACCAGGCCCTGCGCGCGACTGGGCCGTACTCACCGCCAATCAGCGCGCCGCCCGCACTCTCCGCCGCGCCTACGACCTCCGCCAGCACGCGCTTGGCCTGGCAGTCTGGGAGCCTCCGCGGATCCTTGCGTGGGATCAATGGACGTTCGGCCTGTGGGACCGCCTGCTGCTGGACGGCCACGTGTCCAGCCTGCTGCTCAGCTCCGCGCAGGAGCATACTCTCTGGCGCGCAATCGTCGCCGCCGACGCCGCCACCGTCAGCCTGCGGCCGCCGGACGCCCTCGCCCAGACCGCCGCGGGCGCTTGGAAGCTGTTGCATGACTACCGCGACCGCCAGCGCCTCCAATCCTTCCCCGGCAACTCCGACACCCGCGCCTTCGCCCGCTGGGTCGCCGAGTTCGAGCGCCGCTGCGCCCGCGCGCAGTACCTCACCGAGGCCCAGCTTCCCGAAGTCCTCCGCGCCGCCGCAGCAGCGCAACAGCTCGCTCCCGGGCCCGGATATCTTCTGGTTGGCTTCGACTCGAAAACGCCCGCACAGATAGCCCTGCTTGACGCCATCCAGGCCGCCGGCGCCGAAATTGACGAGTTCGAGCCAATCCAGCCTTCGCCCAGCCTTACCCTTGTCAGCGCCTCCGACGAGCCGTCGGAGCTCGCCGCTTGTGCCCACTGGCTGCGCGACCGCCTCACCCAGCAACCCGCCGCCAGCATCGCCGTCATCGTTCCCGCGATCGAACCCGCTCGCGCCGAGATCGACCGTGTCTTCCGCCACGTCCTCGCGCCCGAACTCGATGACATCGCTGCGCCCTCGCACTCCGCTCCCTACGAGTTCTCGCTCGGCGTCCCACTGGCTCGCACACCGCTGGTCGCGGCCGCGCTCGACATCCTGCGCTGGGTCGATGCACCACTTCCACTCGACCGCGTCTCGGCTCTCCTGTTGTCGCCGTACTTCGCCGCAGATCCCCTCGACTCCGCCGAGTCCATCGCCCGCGCCGAATTCGATGCCTTTGTCCTGCGCCAGCAGCGCTTCCTCCAGCCTCAGCTCTCGCTCGACGAGCTCCGCTCGCTGGTCGCAGGTCCGCGGCACAGCCCCAACCTGCCAGCCCTGCTCCATCATCTGCGCGCTCTTGCCGATCGGCGGGACGCTGCTCCGCTCACCTACGCTGGCTGGGCGGTGGCCTTCCACAACCTCCTCGACGCCGCAGGCTGGGCGCCTCTGGCTCATCTCGACAGCATCGAGTTTCAAACTCGCACCAAGTGGGATGAAGCGCTTGACGAACTCGCGAGCCTCGACTTCGACTCCCGCGGCGACGGCACCCGTGTTTCCTTCTCCATTGCCCTCACTGCGCTTGAGCTCATCGCCACCCAAACCGTCTTCGCACCCGAGTCCCTCGAAGCGCCCATCCAGATCATGAGCCCGCTCGAATCCGCCGGCTCCAGCTTCGACGCCATCTGGTTCCTGCGCGCCAACGACGCTGCCTGGCCATCCGCGTCGTCGCCCAATCCGCTCCTGCCCTGGCCTCTGCAGCGCGACCTTTCCATGCCCGGGGCCAACCCCGTGCTCGACAGCGAAAACGCTCGCCGTATCACCCATCGCATTGCCGCCAGCGCACCCACCGTTCTTTTCAGCTACGCGCAGCAGACCGCCGACGGCCGCCAGCGGCTATCCCCCATCCTCACCCACCTCGCTCTCGAGCGGATACCCGCCGCGCAGATTGCCCCTGCGGAGCCGCTGCCTGCGCCTGTCCAGCTCGAAGCCTTTCGCGACAACATTTCCATCCCGCCTCCACCCGACCGCGTCCTCCAGGGTGGCGCTGGAATTCTCCAATCCCAGGCCGCCTGCGGTTTCCGTGCGTTCTCCGAGAAGCGTCTCTTCTCCACCGCACTGGACTCCGCCGCGCTCGGCCTCGACGCCCGCGAGCGCGGCAACCTCGTTCATCTTGTCCTCGAAGATCTCTGGGCCCACGTTGAAAACCAGGCGGCACTTCAGCGCATGACCTCTGGCGCCCGCGACGCCCAGCTCATCCGATCCATCAACGCCGCGCTCGCCCGTCACTATGCCCGCCCCGGAGCCGGCTGGCCCCGCGCCTATCTCGACACTGAACGCGATCGTCTCCTGCAACTCCTCCGTCCCTGGCTCGACTACGAAGCCAGCCAGCGCAAGCCCTTTGCCGTGCTAGCCCGGGAGCAGAAACTGGAAGATGTCACGATCGGCCCCCTCCGCCTCGACATCCGCGTCGACCGCGTCGATCTCGCCCTCGACGAAAACGGCGAACCCCTTGGCGAAATCATCCTCGACTACAAGACCGGCCAGGCCAAGCCTGCGGACTGGCTCGGCGATCGCCCCGACGCGCCCCAGCTCCCGCTCTACGCCGTCGTCTCCAACCCGCAGCATCTCGCCGCTGTCGCCTTCGCCAGCGTCCGTCCAGGCAAAGATATGGGTCTCCGCGGCTATCAGTCCCGCGACGGCATCCTGCCCCAGAACCCGAAGCTGAATGCTTCCAGCCTGGCAGCCCAGGTGGACGAATGGCGCAGCGTGCTTACCTCGCTGGCGGAAGATTTTCACGCTGGCCATGCTTCCGTCTCGCCAAAGAGCTACCCGAAGACCTGCGAATACTGCCAGCAACGCTTGCTGTGCCGCCTCGACCCCTCCACCCTCGAAGCTCCAGCCCTCGACGACTCCGGCGCCGACGCAGAGACCTCCGACGCGGAGGTAGACCGTGGCTGAAGTGCTGCATTTTCCCCCATCTGGGGCACCCCTCCCACCCGACATCGACGCGCGGCGCCAGGCCCTCGACATCCGCCGCTCCTTCATCGTCGAAGCTCCCGCCGGCTCGGGCAAGACCGGCCTGCTCATCCAGCGCTTCCTCAAGCTGCTCGCCGACGATTCCGTCACCGAACCCGAGCAGGTCCTGGCTATTACCTTTACCAAGAAGGCGACCGGCGAACTCCGCGATCGCGTCCTTTCCCATCTCGAAACCGCCCAGTCCGGTCCCTTGCCGTCCGAATCCGATAGCTTCGCCGGTCAGACCCGCACCCTGGCCCACGCCGTGCTTGAGCGCGACCGCCAACTCAACTGGGCCCTGCTCGACCATCCTCAGCGCCTCAACATCCGCACCATCGACTCCGTCTGCGCCGAGATCGCCCGTACCCTCCCCGTCCTCTCCGGCAGCGGCGGCCGCCTCACCCCCGCCGAGGATGCCGCGCCCCTCTTCAGCGAAGCTGCGCGCCGCACCCTCTTGCTCCTCGGTGGCGGCGACACCGCTTTCGACGCCTCTCTGCGCGACCTGCTTCTTCATCGCGACGGCAACCTCGCCGACTGCCAGTC
>CAWBFL010000128.1:0-27016 GCA_963787905.1 uncultured Acidobacteriaceae bacterium
TTATGTTATGTAACCTACTTGGTTCGGTTGGTATTATTGTGCCACGTAGGCGTAGCTTAGGCGGAGGGGGTTGGCATGAATCCTTTGGTACGCATGATGGGCAAGGTGCTGCGGCTGGTGGGGATATCGAGTCCGGAGGATGCGGTGGCGAAGCCGAAGACGGCGGCGGACCCGCCGTCGTGGCGCGACCGGCTGCCGGCGAAGCCGGAGGACCGGAAACCGTAGGATTGGGCTGAGGGCGAGGCGCGAACCGGCCGGCTGCAACTGGTGTGCGCAACGGCACAGACAAAACGGCAGGGAGAACTGAGAATGAGGGTTATGAACGGGTCGGCTGTGGCGGATGTTGCGATTGCGGGCGGCGGGATTATCGGGTTGTCGCTGGGGCTGGAACTGCGCCGGCGGGGACTTTCGGTGGTGGTGATTGAGCGGCAGCAGGCGATGAGTTCGGCCTCGTGGGCGGCGGGTGGGATGCTGGCGGTGCACGATCCGCAGAATCCGGTGGAGCTGCTGGCGCTTTCGCAGCGGAGTTGGGAGCTTTATCCCGAATACCTGGGGCGACTGGAGTATCTGTCGGGGCGGAAGGTGCCGCTGCGGACGCGGCGGGCGATGCAGTACGTGATGGCGGACCAGGGAGTGGGCGAGCCGGTAACCGCGGAGGATCTGGAGGAGTTTGCGCCAGGCCTGAACACGGGCGGCCACAGCTTTGAGTGGCTGGAGGAAGGCAGCCTGGACCCCAACGATGTGCGCGAGGCGCTGCCGGCGGCGTTTGTGGCGGCGGGGGGAACGCTGCTGGAAGAGACGGAGATGCTGAGCGTGGAGAGCGTGACCGGCGGGGTGGTGGTGCGGACGTCGCGCAAGCTGGTGTCGGCGGGGATGTTTGTGAATTGCTGCGGGGCGTGGGCGGGCGAGCCGGAACGCGGCCTGGAGCGGCTGCCGGTGGCTCCGGTGAAGGGACAGATGGGGAATCTGCGCTGCTCGCCGGAACGGTTGCGCTGCGTGGTGCGGGCGCCGGGGATCTACCTGGTGCCGCGGGGCGACGGGCGGGTGACGATCGGGGCGACGATAGAGCACGTGGGATTTGACGAGACGGTGCAGGAGCAGTCGGTGCGGACGATGGCGGATGCGGCGCTGCGGCTGCTGCCGGAGGCGGAGGCGCCGCCGCTGATGGATATGTGGGCGGGATTGCGGCCGGGGACGCCGGACGGATTGCCGATCCTGGGCAGGGCGGAGGCGGAGCATTGCTGGCATGCGACGGGACACTATCGCGATGGGATACTGCTGGCGCCGGTGACTGCGCAGGTGATGGCGCAGGCGATGACGGGCGAGCGGCCGGATGTGGCGCTGGAGGGATTTGCTGCGGCGCGATTTTGAGGGAAAGGCGAGGTGCGACTGGCAGGGCGGAGTACGGGTTACGAATTCGATTGCAAGGATCGGGAGGGACCGGCTATATTGATCGGTTACCGGCCATATCTCTTCCACTGGTTCAGCTTGCTCAAGGCAAGTGCATGAGAGCAGTGTGTTTGATTGGCCGATCCACGGGAAACTCCCCGGCAAATTTGGTCTTGCCAATCGTTACGGGATAGGCATAGTATCCGTTTCGGTTCGGTGCAGAGTGTAGAGTTGGCACCCGTGCCAGGACCGAGACGAAGTTGCAATTCCCAGAGCATTTACCGGCCCGTTCCGCAACCCAATCGGGCAGCCTGTGTTGTTTGGAGACCACCTTTCCCACAGGAAGGGTCAGATATTAGTGCGCTTTGGAGTGATACGACGATGGCATGGTACGCCTACTGCATTGCAGAACGAAACGCATTTCCGGAACTTTGCCGGCACCGCCGACCGATGCCCCTGACGGGGGTGACGGGACTATTCGGGAACCAGACCTTCCTTTTTCCAGCCGGTGATTTAGCGGTCATTGTCTCGGAGCACACGGCCGAAGACGCTGCCCGGATGGACCAGAACTCAGCCAAAGACCATGCCCGCGTGATTGCGGACTGCTTCAAACTTTCCACCGTGCTGCCCTTCCGGTTCGGAACTTCGTTTCCGGACGACGATGCGCTGCGGCGGTCGGTGCGCTCGAACCAGCGGCACTTTACGGCGAACGTGGAGCGGCTGCGGGGCAAGGCGGAGATGCACCTGAAGGTGCTGGTGGACGATACCTGCCCGGGAAATTCCGCGCGCGACATGACGGTGGGCCAGCAGTATTTGACCAGCCTGCGGGAGAGCGCGATGCGGCAGCGGGAGCGGCAGTCGAAGGCGCGCGCGCTGAGCGTGCAGATGCACCGGATGTTCCTGCCGATTGCCGAGGAGATTACGTGCAAGCGGATGGAGTCGGGCAAGATGCTGCTGGACATTGCGCACCTGATCGATAACAAGACGGTGGAGCGTTACCAGAACAAGTATTCGTCGGCGACGCAGGAGTTGAAGGAGTGCCGGATGCAGCTTTCGGGTCCGTGGCCTCCGTACCACTTTGTGCATCGAACGCGCCGGCGCATAACGCGTAGACGGCGTAGAAATACGAGCGCTCCTTTCCACCTTCGGGGGTGGGGAGGAGCGCTTTTTTGTTGGGGGCGATAGAGTAAACAGAATGGGATTATTCGGGAAAAAGATGAAGCAGGAGCATAAAGTGATGCTCCAGCATGAGCGGGCGGCGGGGAAACTGCTGCGGGAGTATCACCGGGCGACGCCGGAGTGTCCGGAGCCGGAGCGCTGGAGCATGATCGACTCGATGACGGCCGAGGTGGAGGTGCTGGAGTTTATTGCGACGCTGGTGACGACGATCAAGCCGCGGCTGGTGGTGGAGACGGGGTCGTTTCTGGGCGTGTCGACGGAGTGGATTGCGCGGGGGCTGGAGCGGAACGGGCGCGGCAAGGTGGTGAGTTGCGAGTTCGACACGGTGGTGTATGCAAAGGCGAAGGAGCGGCTGGAGGCTTCGCCGTTAAGGGAATGGATGGAGTTGCGCAATGAGTCGAGCCTGGAGATGCAGGTAGAGGGCACGATCGATCTGCTGTTTTCGGATTCGGATGTGCAGATACGCGAGGCGGAGGTGAAGCGGTTTCTGCCGCAGATGAATGCGAATGGAGTGATCCTGATGCATGATGCGAGCTCGCACATGGAGGTGGTGCGGGCGGCGGCGCTGAAGATGGAGGAGGAAGGGCTGATCTCGGTGGTGCTGCTGCCGACGCCAAGGGGGCTGGTGGTGGCGCAGCCGAAGGCGGGGCGGGTGTAGCAGACCTCTACGAAAGACGGCCTCAGGGGCTAAAGCCCCAGTTCAATCAATGAGCTTTACGGCACGGCTGAAGCCGTGCCCTTAAGCAAAACGGAGTTTTTCAGCATCCACTCAAGCCCCAGTTCAATCAGCATCCACTCAAGCCCCAGTTCAATCAATGAGCTTTACGGCACGGCTGAAGCCGTGTCCTTAAGCGAGACAAAATACTCGCGGCCTGTAGCATGGAGGGCGGCGATGATTTCTAGAGCGGCCATTCGCGCTCGGCGGAGAGATTTGTGATGAAGGTGTTGGTGATTGGCGGGGGCGGGCGGGAACATGCGATCTGCTGGGCGCTGGGACGGTCGGCGCGGGTGACGGAAGTAGTGTGCGCGCCGGGGAATGCGGGGATTGCCGCTGGCGTCAGCGGCAATAGTGCGCCGGTCCGGTGTGTGCCGGTGAATGTGGGTGACCTGGCGGCGATGGTTGCGGTGGTGGAGGCGGAGCGGCCGGAGCTGACGGTGGTGGGACCGGAGCTGCCGCTGTCGCTGGGGGTGGTGGATGAGTTAGAGCGGCGCGGGTTTCGCGTGTTTGGGCCGAGCCAGGCGGCGGCGCGGCTGGAGACGAGCAAGTCGTTTGCGAAGGAGTTTATGCAGCGGCACGGGATTCCGACGGCGGCGCATGCGGTGTGCACGACGCTGGAGGAGGTGCGCGAGGAGTTGCCGCGGTTCAGCGTGCCGGTGGTAGTGAAGGCGGATGGGCTGGCGGCGGGCAAGGGTGTGGTGATCTGCGCGACGCACCACCAGGCGGAGCAGGCGGCGGCGGAGATGTTCTCCGGCGTGCTGCTGGGCGTTACAGAGACGGAGATTGTGATCGAGGAGTTCCTCGATGGCGAGGAGGTTTCGTTCTTTGCGCTGTGCGATGGGAAACATGCGGTGTCGCTGGCGGCGGCGCAGGACCACAAGCGGATCGGCGAGGGCGATACCGGGCCGAATACCGGGGGGATGGGCGCGTACACCGGCGATGGGCTGCTGACGGCGGAGATGGCGGAGTGGCTGCGGAAGAACGTGGCGCAGCGGGTGGTGGATGAGATGGCGCTGGAGGGCACGGCGTTCCAGGGGATTCTGTTCTGCGGGATGATGATGACACCGCGCAAGGACGGAACGACGCAGCCGATGGTGCTGGAGTTCAACACGCGGTTTGGCGATCCGGAGACGCAGGCGATCCTGGTGCGGCTGGAGACGGATATCGTGGATTTATTTGAGGCGGCGATTGATGGGACGGCGGACAAGCTGGACGTGCGGATGCGGCCGGGAGCGAGCGTGTGCGTGATTGCGGCGAGCGGCGGGTATCCGGGGAAGGTGGTCTCGGGAGTGCCGATCGCTGGCCTCGATTCGGTGGGCGATCCGGATGTGGTGGTGTTTCATTCGGGGACGGCGGTGAAGGACGGCGAGGTGGTGACGGCAGGCGGGCGCGTGCTGGGGGTGACGGCGGTGTCGCGCGCGACGGCGATGGCGCCGGGGACAGCGTCGGGACCGGGGTCGAAGGGCGGAACGCCATTGTGGGATGCGCTGGGCAAGGCGTATGGGGCGATGCGCGGGATTTCGTTTGAGGGAATGCAGTTTCGCGGGGACATTGGCTGGCGGGCTCTGCGGGACGGATTGTAGAGGCGGGTTAAGGCATGTCCTGCCGGACGGGCGCCCTGCGCGGGCGGCGGTCACTTCGTGACTTTCGCCGAGCTTCGCGTGGTCCTCCCGATGGTCGGCACGGAATTGCAGGGAGCAACAATCATTCCATAATGTTCAAAAGAGGAGACGAGACGATGGCTCAACCGGCTTTGAGTGCGAACGAAGTGATGGCGTGGCTGGACGTGACGTCGGCGAAGTGGCGGGCGTTGATTGAAGAGCGCCCGGAGGTTCTGGGGTTTCCGTGCGATGTGATGGGCGTGTCGACGGTGGGCGGACTGCTGCAGCATATTGTTGCGGTGGAACTGCGGTATGCGGAGCAGCTTTCGGGACTGCCTCCGACGGAGTATGCGATGATTCCGTTCGATTCGGCGGCGGCGATTTACGCGACGCATGAGCGGGCGATGCGGATGCTACGCGAACTGCTGGCGAACGATGGGGATTGGGACGCGAAGTTCGAGTACGTGACGCGGTCGATGGGGCCGGCGCGGTCGGCGCGCAAGACGGTGCTGTTCCACGCGCTGCTGCATGGGATACGGCACTATGCGCAACTGGCGACGCTGGTGCGGCAGCATGGGATCAAGCCGGGCTGGCAGATGGATTACATCGCGATGGATATCGAGAAAAGCTGTGAGGCTTAGTTGCTAGTTGCTAGTTGCTGGTGGTGCTAGTCGATGTTTGCTAGGTCGCTAGGTGCTAGGTGCTTGGTGCTAGGGCCTAGCCGATGACGCGGCGGAGGAAGCCGCGGATACCGACGGTGGTGAGGAGCGCGAGGAAGAACGCCAGCATGGTGAGGATGAGCAGCGGGTTCATGTGGGGGAGGGTGGGGGTGACGGCGGCGCGCAGGCCTTCGCTCATGTAGACGATGGGGTTGATGAGGACGGCGTGCTGGAGGATGGGCATGCGGCCGAGCATTTCCCAGGGATAGTAGACGCAGCCGAGGAAGGTGATGGGCATGACCACGGTGCCGAAGATGAGGCCGATCTGGGCGGGCTTGACGCTGGTGCCGATGACCAGGCCGAGGGCTCCGGCGGAGAGGCTGGCGAGAACGAGGATGGCGATGAGGAACGGCCAACTGTTGACGTGGGCGAAGACCGGGGTGGCGGGGACGTAGTAGGCGAGGGGGAAGACGATGGCGGCGGCGATCATGCTTTGCAGTGCGGAGAAGACGATCTTCTCGATGGCGACGGCGGCGACGGGCAGGGGGCACATGACGCGGTCGTCGATCTCGCGGGTGATGCCGAACTCCTGGGCGAGGGGCAGGGCGACGGCGGCGATGCCGGAGAACATGATGGCGACGGCCATGAGGCCGGGCAGCAGCACGGTGGAGAAGTTGCCGCCGGCCATGGCGGCGGTGGGGTTGAGGGTGGCGCCGCTGCTCATGTGGGGCATGATGTAGGTAAAGACGAAGAGGAAGAGCAGCGGGTTCATGACGATGCGGATGAGGAAGGGGAACTTCTCGCGGCGCAGGACGTGGAGGTCGCGCAGGAAGAGGCCGGCGAAGGCGCGCGCGTACTGGACCCACTTGGATGCGGGGGCTGGATGCGCGGTTTGTGCGGGCGTGGGCACGTCGATCTCGGGTTCCATGGTCAGCATGGGCATCTTACTCTTACTGCGGCGGGGCTACTCGCGAAGGTCTCGGCCTGTGAGGCGGATGAAGACGGTCTCCAGGCTGGTTTCGGTCATGGTGAGGTCGCGCAGGCCGTAGGGGTTGCTGGCGCGAACGATTTCGGGCAGCAGGCCGTCGGCGTTGTCGGCGAGGATGCGGACGCCGCCGGGGGTGGGCTCGACGCCGCGGACGCCGTGCATCTGCTCGAGCTGGCCGACCAGGGAGGCGGTGCGGTCGTGGCTGGCGAGATCGAGGGCGTAGACCTTTTGTGCGCCGACTGAGCCTTTGAGCGCGGCGGGGGTATCTTCGACGAGGATTTTGCCGTGGTCGATGATGGCGACGCGCTCGCAGAGTTCGTCGGCTTCTTCCATGTAGTGGGTGGTGAGGACGACGGTGATGCCTTCGCTGCGGAGGCCGCGGACGGCGTCCCACATGGCGATGCGGCTCTGGGGATCGAGGCCGGCGCTGGGCTCGTCGAGGAAGAGGACTTTGGGGCGATGGGCGATGGCGCGGGCGATCTGGACGCGCTGGGCGAGGCCGCCGGAGAGCTGCGTGGGATAGGCGGCGGCGCGCTCGGTGAGGAGAAACTGTTCGAGCAGTTGATTGGTGCGCTGTTTGGCGTCGGTGCGCGAAAAGCCGAAGTAGAGGCAATGGAAGAAGATGTTTTCGTAGACGGTGCAGGCGCGGTCGAGGGTGTTGAACTGGGGGACGATGCCCATGGAGCGGCGGGCGATGGCGGGCGAAGCGACGACGTCGACGCCGGCGATGCGGACGCTGCCAGCGGTGGGGAGAACGCGGGTGGTACAGATGCTGATGGTGGTGGTTTTGCCGGCGCCGTTGGGGCCGAGCAAGCCGTAGAGTTCCCCCTCATGGACGGCGAGGTCGATGCCGTCGACGGCGACGACTCGCTGCTTGCCTTCGTAGACTTTACGAAGTCCCTGGACCTGGACAATAGAAGCCAAACTTCTCCCCAGCCAATCTGCGTTGATTTCGCGGTGATCCGATTATAGGCATCGAGGGTGGGGTAGGCCACAGAGAAGTCGCCAAGTGTTACCAAAGATAGGCGCGAATCGTGGTGTTGCAGGATTCACGAGGTGTTTTCAGGGAGAATGCGCGATGTTTCCGGTGGCGGGCGTAAAATTGGGGTATGTCACGTGGATGGGAGAGCAAATCCGTGGAAGAGCAGCGGGCACAGGCAGGGGCTCCGAAACCCGACCCGGCGGCGGCGCACGCGCAAGACGCCGATCGCAAGCGGCAACTCCAGGCACTGGAACTTCAGCGGGAACGCGTGCTTTCGGAGCGAACCTCCAATCCGCACCGGCGGACCGCATTGACGAACGCGCTGGCGGACATTGAGGAAAAGCTGGCCGAACTGGGCTGGACGATCCACCTGTAGGGTTGCTGCGAGCAGAACTGACTGGGCGCGGGGCGCGGAGCATGATGCTGGAGATCGCCAAGCCGGTGGCGCTGGGGTTATGCATGCTGTCGCTGTGTGCGGTTTTCTACACGGCGTTTCTGGTTCCGGCGAGCGACCTGGAACAGAAGACCTGGGACTCACTGATCCTGCTGTCGCTGGCGGCGGGAGTTTGCCTGGCGAGTGGAATGCTGTTTCGCGAGCCGGCGCAAGCAGGGATGGGACCGGTGACGCGCACGCTGCCGGTGCAGATGTTCTGCTGGGCGGCGGGCGTGATGGCGATACTTTTTCTGGCTTCGTGGTACCTGGAAACCTACTGCGTTTTTTACAAGGACGTGCGGCGGTTCTAAGCGGGGCAGCCGGCGCGTCGGGATGAAATGTCGGGATGACTGCAATGAGCAAGGCAGTAGGGACGGGTTGGACGGTGGCGGAGATTCCCGGGCAGGCGGGACGGCGGGCTCTGATTACCGGGGCAAACAGCGGGATTGGCTACTATGCGGCGCTGGAGCTGGCGCGCAAGGGAGCGCAGGTGATGCTGGGCAGCCGGGACCGGGCACGGGGCGAGGCGGCGCTGGCGCGGATACGCGCGGAGATTCCGGAGGCGAAGGTTGAGCTGGCGCTGCTGGACCTGGCATCGCTGGAGTCGGTGCGGGCGTTTGCGGAGGCGGAGTTGGCACGGGGAATTCCGCTGGATCTGCTGATCAACAATGCGGGCGTGATGGCTCCGAAGCAGCGGCTGGAGACGGCGGACGGATTTGAGCTGCAATTCGGAACGAATGTGCTGGGACACTTCGCGCTGACGCTGCGGCTGCTGCCGGCGCTGGTGCGGGCGGTGCGGGGTGGGGCGGAAAAGCCGCGGGTGGTGACGATTGCTTCGATTGCGCACAAGACGGGGCGGCTGAACTTCGACGATCTGCAATCGGAGAAGAGATACAGCCCGATGGGCGCGTACCGGCAGTCGAAGATTGCCGACCTGATGTTTGCGTTCGAGCTGAAGCGGAAGCTGCACGCGGCCGGGGCTCCGGCGTGGGACGTGATGAGCGTGGCGGCGCACCCAGGCGTAGCCAATACGAACCTGTTTCAGACGGGGGAATTCCATGCGATCGAGAGGATGGTGCGGCGCGGCTTTGGCGCTGCGATTGGGGCGTTGCTAAACACGGATGCGCAGGGAGCGGTGCCAACGCTGTTCGCGGCGACTTCGCCGGACGCGGCCGACGGCGGGTACTACGGGCCGCAAAGCTGGTGGGAGTCGCGCGGTGGGGACGTGGGGCCGGCGAAGATTGCGGCGCAGGCGCTGGATGAGGCGGCGGCGGCGCGGCTGTGGAGCGAGTGCGAGCGGCTGACCGGAGTTTCTTTTGGCTGATTAACGGCTGCTTCGGGGGTTCAGCGCATATGCATGTGCTGATTGTCGTGCCAGCTCTGGGTACTCTGTTCGGAGGCCGGGTTTTTGAGGTTCCGCTGACGCTCTTCATAGAGGCGGATTTTGGCTTTCTCGTGCGCCTGGGCGCGCAGGATGAGAAAGCCGAGGATGAAGACCACAAGAACCGAGAAGATCAGGCCGAAGATGAGAATGGGGGGCATGAACCTGCTTTCCTGGTCGCCCCGCTGAGAGCAACGCAATTCCATTGCTCCCTTAGCTTACGTGGCGGCGCACGCTCGAGTGGTGACGGGGATCACGAAACGGTGATGCCGGGATGGCGATGAGGTCGTGGCCGGGTTGCGGCCGCATGCCGGAAGATTCTTGTTTCCAGGGGCTTGTCCGGCATGGCGAAGGGGACTTGCGAGACTGCGCAGGGAAACCCCGGACTTTTGAAGAAAAGCCACAGGCGGCGGCGAGACAGGCGACGCAGCGGTGGGCTACAATTCCCGGCTTAGACGACTGAGCGGCGGGACGAATCCTCGCCGCTCATTTCAATTCCAGAAGGAGCACGTGCCCATGCCTACCACGATGACCAAAGTTCAGCCGGGTGCTTATGGGTTCCCGGTCAGCCTGAAGAAGCGGTACGACAACTACATTGGCGGCAAGTGGACGCCTCCGGTTTCCGGCGAATATTTCGACAACATCACCCCGGTGACGGGACAGGTGATGTGCCAGATTGCGCGGTCGAAGGCAGCCGACGTGGAGCAGGCGCTGGACGCGGCACACGCGGCGAAGGCAGCCTGGGGCAAGACCTCCGGCGCCGAGCGCGGCCGGCTGCTGGAACGGATTGCGCAGCGGATTGAGGACAACCTGGAGATGCTGGCCACGATCGAGACGTGGGACAACGGCAAGCCGATCCGCGAGAGCATGGCGGCGGACATTCCGCTGGCGGTGGACCACTTCCGCTATTTTGCGGGGGTGATTCGGGCGCAGGAGGGATCGATCGGGCAGATCGATGCGCAGACGGTGGCGTACCACTACCATGAGCCGCTGGGCGTGGTGGGGCTGATTATTCCGTGGAATTTTCCCATTCTGATGGCGGCCTGGAAGCTGGCGCCGGCGCTGGCTGCGGGCAACTGCGTGGTGCTGAAGCCGGCCGAGCAGACGCCGATGTCGATCCTGTGCCTGATGGAGCTGATCGAGGACATACTGCCTCCGGGCGTGGTGAACATCGTGAATGGCTTTGGGCTGGAGGCGGGCAAGCCGCTGGCGTCGAGCCCGCGCGTGAACAAGGTTGCGTTTACGGGCGAGACGACGACGGGACGGCTGATTATGCAGTACGCGTCGCAGAACATTATCCCGGTGACGCTGGAGCTGGGGGGGAAGTCGGCGAACATCTTCTTCGAGGATGTGCTGCGGGAGGACGATGCGTTCTACGACAAGGCGCTGGAGGGGTTCACGCTGTTCGCGCTGAACCAGGGCGAGGTGTGCACGTGTCCGTCGCGGGCGCTGATCCAGGAGTCGATCTACGACCGGTTTATGGAGCGGGCGCTGAAGCGGGTGAAGGCGATCCAGCAGGGCAATCCGCTGGATGCGTCGACCATGCTGGGCGCGCAGGCGTCGAATGAGCAGATGGAGAAGATTCTGTCGTATCTGGATATCGGCAAGCAGGAGGGCGCCGAGGTGCTGATCGGCGGCAAGCAGAAGAAGATGGAAGGCGATTTGAAGGACGGGTTCTACATCGAGCCGACCGTGTTCAAGGGCAACAACAAGATGCGCATCTTCCAGGAGGAGATCTTCGGGCCGGTGGTTTCGGTGACGACGTTCAAGACCGAAGATGAGGCGCTGGAGATTGCCAACGACACGCTGTACGGGCTGGGCGCGGGCGTTTGGACGCGGGACATGAACCGCGCGTACAAGTTCGGCCACGGCATCCAGGCCGGGCGCGTGTGGACGAACTGCTATCACCTGTATCCGGCGGGCGCGGCGTTTGGCGGATACAAACAGTCGGGGGTGGGGCGCGAGACGCACAAGATGATGCTCGACCACTATCAGCAGACGAAGAACGTGCTTGTCAGCTTCAGCCCGAACGCCATGGGGTTTTTCTAGCATGGGCGTAATGCAGAGGGATGGGGCTGATACGACTGCTGCGGCGGAGAACGATTCGAATCCGCCGCAGCAGGTGCTGACGACCGCGGCGGCGGTGGAGTTGATGAAGACGCTGCGGGCGAAGTATGGGCCGCTGATGTTTCACCAGTCGGGCGGATGCTGCGATGGAAGCTCGCCGATGTGCTTTCCGCTGGGTGAGTTCATGACCGGCGACAGCGATGTGCTGCTGGGGACGATTGGGGCGGAGGGCGATTCGCCGGGCGCGCCGTTTTATATGAGCAAGCCGCAGTTCGAGTACTGGAAGCATACGCAGCTGATCCTGGATGTGGTGCCGGGACGGGGCGGGATGTTCTCGCTGGAGGGGCCGGAGGGGGTGCGGTTTCTGATCCGGTCGCGGGTGTTTACGGATGCGGAGATTCGGGCGCTCCGGGCGGCGGGGCGGATCTAAGACTGTTGTGGAATCCTGTGCAAGACACAAAAACTGATGTGGGCCCGGTTTGTGTGCAGTGAATCAGAAAAGGGGATTCGCCTATGCAGCGACGTTCATTTCTGAGGGGATGCTGCCGCTATTCTGCCGATGGCGGGGCTGAAAGATTTCGCTTTGGGGCAGGCGGATCGCAGGCCGCCGCAGGGGAGGCGCATGTGGTGGGCGCTGGGCAGGATCGGCTGGGTGAGACGCACCCGCTGGGTTTCAGCACGATTCTGTTCAAGGTGCTGACGCGGGATGCAGGCGGCGGGCTGTTCGTGATCGAGCACAAGGGGCTGGGGCACGGCGGGCCGCCGGTGCATATCCACCCGCATCAGGATGAGTGGTTTTACGTGATGGAGGGCGAGGTGCTGTTCCAGGTGGGGAGTGAGCGGAAGAGGTTAGGTGCGGGCGAGTCGGTGCTGGGGCCGAGGGGGATTCCACATGGGTTTATGGGCGCGGGGGAGAAGCCGGCGCATATGATTATTGCGTTTACGCCGGCGGGGATGATGGAGGCGTTCTTTCGCGAGACGGCGGTGCCGAATGGGCCGCCGATGGACGCGGCGATGTTTGCGAAGTATGACATGGAGTATGTGGGGCCGCCGCTGGCGGGGTAGCGGTTGGCAGGAAAGCATACTCCAGGGGCTAAAGCCCCCCATGTGTATTGGGGCGGGGAGGGCCCAAGCCTGAAGGCTTGGGTTACCTCGATGCAAGTGCGATAGCAAAGTCGAGGACCAAGACGGGGGTCTTCGACTTCGCTCCGTTGTGGGTCAGGATGATGACTCCGGCGTGGAGCGACGACTGTGGAATTTGGCGCGCGGCATAAGAGAGAAGCCCCACGATAGGCGCGATGGAACTGCGCCGATCATGGGGCACCCGGGTTGGTGGCTGGTTATTTGGCGGCTAGCTGGCGGAGGACGTAGGGGAGGATGCCGCCGTGCTGGTAGTAGAGGATCTCCTGCGGGGTGTCGATGCGGAGGGTGGCGGAGAACTCGATGGTTTTGCCGTGCTGGTTTTCGGCGAGGATGGGGAGGACGCGGCCGTTGGCGAATTTATTGTCGAGCATGGCCTTGAGCGCGCCGGGGTGGTCGCCGATGGAGAAGATCTCTTCGCCGGTGAGGCCGAGCGAGGCGGTGGACTGGCCGGGCAGGTACTGGAACGGCAGGATGCCCATTCCTACTAGATTTGACCGGTGGATGCGCTCGTAGGATTCGGCGATGACGAATTTGATGCCGAGCAGGCGCGGGCCTTTGGCGGCCCAGTCGCGCGAGGAGCCTGAGCCGTACTCCTTGCCGGCGAGGATGCAGAGGGGGATGCCGCGCTTGGCGTATTCGACCGAGGCGTCGTAGATGGACATGTCGGTGCCTTCGGGCAGCAGGCGGGTGACGCCGCCTTCGGTGCCGGGGGCGAGTTTGTTGCGCAGGCGGACGTTTGCGAACGTCCCGCGGACCATGACTTCATGGTTGCCGCGGCGGGAGCCGTAGGAGTTGAAGTCGGCGGGGGCGACGCCGTGAGCTGACAGATACTGTCCGGCGGGGCCGTTCTTCTTGATGGAGCCGGCGGGGGAGATGTGGTCGGTGGTGACGGAGTCGCCGAGGACGGCAAGAGCGCGAGCGGCGCGGATGTCTGAGATTGGCGAAGGTGTCGCCGTCATGCCGTCGAAGTAGGGTGCTTTGCGGATGTAGGTGGAGTCGGGCTCCCAGCCGTAGGTATTGCCGGAGGGGAACTTGAGGTTCTGCCAGTTGGCATCGCCATCGCTGACGGTGGCATACTGCTTGCGGAACATGGAGGAATCGAGGCAGGAAGCGACGGTGTCGGCGACCTCCTGCTGCGAGGGCCAGATGTCTTTGAGATAGACGGGAGCGCCGGACTTGTCCTTGCCGAGGGGATCGGTGGAGAAGTTGTGGGAGATGTGGCCGGCGAGGGCGTAGGCGACGACCAGCGGCGGCGACATGAGGTAGTTGGCGCGGACCTCGGCGGAGATGCGGCCCTCGAAGTTGCGATTGCCGGAGAGGACGCTGACGGCGACGAGGGAGTGGGCTTCAATCGCTGCGCTGACGTCGGTGGGCAGCGGGCCGGAGTTGCCGATGCAGGTGGTGCAGCCGTAGCCGACGGTGTTGAAGCGGAGGGCGTCGAGGTAGGGGGTGAGGCCGGCCTTGTTGTAGTAGTCGGTGACGACGCGGGAGCCGGGGGCGAGGGAGGTTTTGACCCAGGGCGGGGTGCTGAGGCCCTTCTCGACGGCCTTTTTGGCGAGCAGGCCGGCGGCGACCATGACGTAGGGGTTGGAGGTATTGGTGCAGGAGGTGATGGCGGCGATGACGATGGAGCCGTTGCCGAGGTAGGGATCGGGATTGATGCCGAAGCGGGCTTTGACGCTGGTGGGTGCGGCGGTGGATTCGGCCTCAGCGACGGCTGCCGGCGCACCGACGCTGCTGGTGACGTTGCCGTTGGCGGAGTGGTGGCCGCCGTCGCCTTCCCAGCGGACGAGCTGGCGGGCGGAGTCCTGGTTGCCGTTTGGACCCAGGAGCGACGGGAGCTGCTTTTCGAAGCTGGTAGCCGCCTCGGAGAGCAGGACGCGGTCCTGGGGGCGCTTGGGACCGGCCACGGAGGGTTCTACGGTGGCGAGGTCGAGGTGAAGGGTAGAGGAGTACTCGGCTTCGGGTGCGTCGGCGGTGTGGAAGAGGCCTTGCTCGCGGAAGTAGGCTTCGACGAGAGCGATGTGCTCCTCGGTGCGGCCGGTAAGGCGCAGATACTTCAGGGTTTCGGCGTCGACCGGGAAGATGCCGCAGGTGGCTCCGTACTCGGGGGCCATGTTGGCGATGGTGGCGCGATCGGCGAGGGGCAGCTCGGCGATGCCGGGGCCGAAGAACTCGACGAACTTGCCGACGACGCCGTGCTTGCGCAGAGCTTCGGTGACGGTGAGGACGAGGTCGGTGGCGGTGGCGCCTTCGCGCAGCTTGCCGGTGAGGCGGAAGCCGACGACCTGCGGAACGAGCATGGAGACGGGCTGGCCGAGCATGGCGGCTTCGGCCTCGATGCCGCCGACGCCCCAACCGAGGACGCCGAGGCCGTTGACCATGGTGGTGTGGGAGTCGGTGCCGACCAGGGTGTCGGGATAGGCGGTGACTTTGCCGTCGGCGTCCGGTGCGGTGGTGAAGACGACGCGGGCGAGGTACTCGAGGTTGACCTGGTGGCAGATGCCCATGCCGGGGGGACGGCGGAGAAGTTGTTGAAGGCGGACTGGCCCCACTTGAGGAAGGCGTAGCGCTCGCGGTTGCGGGTGAACTCGAGGGCGGCGTTGAGGTCGTAGGCGTTGGCGGTGCCGAATTCGTCGACCTGGACGGAGTGGTCGATGACCAGCTCGGCGGGCTGGAGGGGGTTGATCTTCTCGGGATCGCCGCCGAGGGTCTTCATGGCGTCGCGCATGGCGGCGAGGTCGACGATGGCAGGGACGCCGGTGAAGTCCTGCATGAGGACGCGGGCGGGCATGTAGGCGATCTCGCGGGAGGGCTCGGCTTTGGGATCCCAAGCGGCGAGGAAGCGGATGTCGTCGGCGGTGACGGAGTGGCCATCTTCGTGGCGGAGGAGATTTTCGAGCAGGATGCGGAGCGAGTAGGGAAGGCGGGAGAGATTTGGGAGGGCGCCGAGGCGGAAGAGGTTGACGGTAGAGGAGCCGCTGGTGAGGGTGGCGGCGCTCGAAAAGGAGTCGGGATGCTTGGCGGTCATAGTTTTCTCCAGTAGCGTGGCGCCGGGGGCGAACACCGGGCGCTCGATTTGAGGCCGTGAACGCGCGTGGGGCGCGAGCCGGCGGGAATGAAAAGCGTATCAAAAAATGGGGGTGCGCGGGGGATGTCGGTCAGGAGCGGCCGAGAGCAAACTAAAACCGTCCGCGGTCGCGGCGGCCGTGACGGAAGCGCTTCGTCTTCGGGATGGAGAGACGGAGTGGCATCGGCAATATTCTACGCCTGGGCGGCGGGAGAGCGGAAGACGGTTGTGAATCCGCGAGGGTACCTGATTCCGAGGCGAGGACAACACCTTTTTTACGACTTTCTGCGTAGCATCCCGATTAGCGCCGGCGTCCAATATGGCGACGCATGCGGGCCAGAGCGGTGTGTCTTGCGGAGGAGGATCTGTGATCCAGTCAATCTACAAGGGCATTGAGATCGAGTTGGAGATGCATCAGCAGGATGAAGGCTACTGGAAGTGCGACACCATGCTGATCACGCGTCCGGGGCGGGAAGTGACGCTGATGAAGGGGCGGGTCCAGTTGCCGACGTTGAAGATGGCGAAGGAGTATGCGCTGGAGGAGGCGCGCGCGGTGATTGATAACGCGGAGGCGCAGCGGCTCAGCGTCCATCACGCAGGACTGGCGCCGGCGTTCGCGTTTCGTTGATGCCGGCTAGTTGGGCGAGGGGATTTCGGCGTGGTCGATGACGAGGGTGTCGACGGGGCCTCTGCTGGGTTGGAGCTTGAGGCCGAGCTGCTCCTCGACGGCGGTGAAGATGGAGACGACGTTGCTGCCGCCTGCTTCGGCGGCGACGTCGTCGGACCATTTGAGGGTAATGTCGGCGCCTCCGGATAGTCCGGTCTTATCATTCACCTGGCGGTGGACCTCGTCGGAGAGCGCCTGCGCGAGGTCGGCCATCGAGGCGCTCTTGGCGGTGAGGATCTTGCTGGTGTCCGATGCGTTGACGTTCCAATTGCTGTCGGTGCGTTCGGCCTGGTCGAGCTTGATCCTGGGGCCACCCTTGGCGACGACGAGATCGTAGGTGGGCATTACTTTGGGCTCCAGGTGAGCCTTCAGGTGAAAACGGTCGGCGAGCAGGAGGATGAGCATGGCCTGAAGCTGAGAGTCGGTCAGCTTGGGCATCGGGCCGCCATCCGGCGGGACCACTTTGGCTTCGATGTCGAAGTGGGCGGAGCTGACTGGGCCGGAGAGGCCGGAGATCATATCGGCTTTGACGTCGTAAGCAAACTCGATGAGCATATCCAGCGGCACGTTGGACGCGGTCAAGACGGTGTCGTGGATGCTCATGCTGAAGGATTGGGAGTTGGGCAAGTCGTTTGCGGTGTTGTGGGGCTTGACGGAAACGACGTCGAAGGGGGCAACCGTCGCAGCACGCGCGATGGCCTTCGCCGGCCCTCCGTGCTCCAGTTGTCCGAGAGCGCATGGGGCGGAGAGAAGGACCGCTGCGGCGAGCAACAGGCGGGCCAAGTCGCATGGAGGAAGCTTCGTCTGGGTCATCTTCGGGCCGACGGCATTTCGCCGTGCGGGAGAAGTATACGACCGCACGCGAGGCGGCAGGCGGGCTTCGGCGAGAAAGTGGCGGGCGGTTTGTGCGATGATTCCAACGCTGGAAGGGAACTGGCGGCGATGACCGCGAAACTGAGGGAGACTATGCGCATGGGAAAGCTGTGGAAACTGGGGTTGGCGGGGCTGCTGGCGGCGAGCGCGTTGGGTTGGGCGCAGAGTGGGGAGCACAGGGGACCGACAGCCGGGCCGAAGAGCGGCGGCGGAGAGCTGCGGGTCTACTTTGTGGATGTGGAAGGCGGGCAGTCGACGCTGTTTGTGATGCCCTCGGGGGAGAGCCTGCTGGTGGATACGGGATCGCCGGACGCGAGGAATCCGAATGCGCCGCGCGATGCCTCTCGGATTGCGGCGATGTGCAAGCTGGCTGGCGTGACGAAGATCGACAATCTGTTGATTACGCACTACCACTCCGACCACGTGGGCGGTCTGCCGCAACTGGTGGGCATGATTCCGGTGGGACGGTTTATCGACCATGGACCGAACCGCGAAACCGCGGATGTGCAGGGCGGCGCGTCGACGATTGCGGGCTATAACGCATACCAGAAGGTGCTGGCCGACAGCCATGCGGACCACCTGACGGTTCAGCCGGGCGACGTGCTGCCGGTGAAGGGGATGAAGGTGGAAGTGGTGAGCGGCGACGGCGAGGTGATTGCGAAACCGCTGGCCGCCGGAGGGGAACCAAATCCGGCGTGCGCGGCGTCGCCGCTGAAGGATGCGGAGAACACCGAGAACGATCGGTCTCTGGGGTTGGTGATTACGTTTGGGAGGACGCGGATTCTGGATATGGGCGACCTGACCTGGAATAAAGAGCGGGGGCTGATGTGCCCGGTGAACAAGCTGGGCAAGTTCGACGTCTACGTGGTGTCGCACCACGGGCTGATCAACAGCGGCAGTCCGGCGCTGGTGGATGCGATCGCGCCGCGGGTGGCGATTGAGGACAACGGTCCGCACAAGGGTGGCGCGCCGTCGACGTACGTGACGATCGAGGGGTCGTCACGGCTGCAGGACCTGTGGCAGCTGCATACGGCCGAGGTTCCCGATGCGAAGAACGTCGCGGACGCGCGGATTGCGAATCTGCCGGCCACGCCGTCCAGTCCGGACGCGGGCAATTATCTGAAGCTGACGGTGCGCACGGACGGGACGCTGACGGTGATGAACTCGCGAACGGGCGCGAGCGTGGAATACCCAGCGAAGTAGGTGCTTCGGCACTTCGTGCGGGTCTCGACGCTTCGCGTGAAGGACGGCAGTGTGGCACTCGTGCGGGTCTGGGAAGGTTGCGCGGCAACCAATGGGAGGGGAACGACTTCGATCTATTTCCATCGCCAGGTACGCCTGGGCGCTGAAACTGCATCTCACTGACTGGCTGGGCCGATGGTTTGGCGCAGTTTGGGATGGGAGAATTCAGATGAAGCACGAGGTTTCGGCGATGACGGCAATTGGGCTACGGGCAGGCAGTATCCACGCGATGCGCGGCGGGCGGGTGGGGAGACGGTTTGCGAAGGGGTTGGGCCTTGGCCTGGCGCTGGCTCTGGTGTGGGGTGCGGCGGGTTGCCATAGCAATCCTGCGCAGAATGCGACGGCCGCTCCGGTCGACCAGGATGCCGGCGACCCGGCTGACGCGAACATGGCGCCGGCGCAGGTATTGGCGCAGAACGAGCAGTATCAGCCGCAGCAACAGGGCCAGGACTACGGTCCGCAGCAGGAGGCGCCCAACCCGGGCGACCAGGGCTATGACAACAGCCAGCAGGCCGCCGACGCGTATGCGAGCGATCTGACCAATGAGGCGGCGAACGATCCTCCGCCACCGCTGCCGGATTTCGATCAGCCGCCCGCGCCCGATCCGAATTACCTGTGGACGCCGGGCTACTGGGCCTGGGGCTCGGGAGGCTACTACTGGGTTCCGGGCTGCTGGGTTGCGGCGCCGTATGTGGGGGCGTTGTGGACTCCGGGGTATTGGGGATTTTATGGCGGACGCTATCGCTTTCACCATGGCTTCTGGGGATTGCATATTGGCTTCTATGGCGGCATTGACTATGGCTTTGGATACACCGGTTACGGCTATTACGGCGGGTATTGGAACGGCGGGAATTTTTTCTACAATACGTCCGTCAATCGCGTGAACGCGGGTGTGATTCGCAATGTGTACGTGCATAACGTGGTGATCAACAACGTGGTGGTGAACAACCGCATTGTCAACCGCGTGAGCTTCAACGGCGGGCGCGGCGGCGTTGCCGCGCAGCCGCGGCCAGCGGAGATTGCGGTGCTGCATGAGCAGCGCAATGCGCCCATGGCGTCGCAGGTGCAGGTGGCGCGGGACGCTGCGCAGAACAAAGCGCAGTTCTATAGCGCGAACCAGGGACGGCCGGCGATGACGGTGAGTGCGCGGCCGGTGGTTGCCGATCGTACGCCGCCGGCGGCGCTGCCGCGCGTCGCGGGTCCGGCGGCGCGGCCTGCCGGTCGCAGTGAAGCGCGGCCGGGCCAGGCGGAAGCGCCGGTACAGGGCATGCGTTCGCAGGCAGAGCCGCAGGTGAGGAATGCTCCCGGAGCAGAGCGGACTGCGCCGATGGCGAGACCGGTTCCGGAGAATCAGCCACAGCAGCGGCTGGCGCAACCTGAGGCACAGCAGCGACAGGCTCAGCCGCAGCGACAGGCGCAGCCGCAGCCAGAGCGGCGCGAGGCGCAGCCGCAACGGCAGGCGCAACCGCAGCCACAACAGCGACAGGCACAACCGCAACGGCAGGTACAGGCACAACCTCAGGCACGGCAGGCGCAGCCGCAACCCCAGGCGCGGCAGGCGCCTCCACCGCGTCCGCAGCCACAGGCGCGGCCGGCGCCAGCGCCCGCTGCCCATGCGCAACCAGCGGGCGAAGCACACAAGGACGACAGGCCGCACAACTAGGGTTTGCGGAGTGGAACCAATTGAAGGGATGGCAATGAAACGGCGGGACTTTATCCTGCCGCTTTATTTTTGTGCGGCTAGGTGCTGAAGGCGAGCTGGCCGAGCAGGATGGCGTTGAGCGCGAGGATGACGGCGACGGTGACCCAACCGGCGATGCGGGTGCGGAGTGCGCTGGCGAAGCTGTGCATGACGTCCTTGCGGCTGGTGAGCAGCAGCAGCGGAATGAGCGCGAAGGGCAGCGCGAAGCTGAGGACGACCTGCGAGAGGACGAGGATTTTGAGCGGGTCGAGGCCGGTAGCGATAATGGCGATGGCGGGAATGACGGTGATGGCGCGGCGCAGGAAGATGGGGAACTTGATGTCGAGGAAGCCCTCGATGATGACCTGGCCGGCCATGACGCCGACGGTTGAGGAGGACAGGCCGGAGCAGAGCAGCGCGACGGCGAAGACGACCGCGGCGGCGCGGCCGAAGAGCGGGCCGAGGGTGTGGTACGCCTCCTGAATGGTGGGCTGGAGGTTGTTGGTGTGGACGAAGGCGACGGCAGCCATGAGGATCATGGCGGAGTTGATGAGCCAGGCGCCGTTCATGGCGACGAAGACGTCGATGAGTTCGAACTTGAGGAAGCGGCTGAGGATGAAGCGGCGGGGAAACAGGGTGGGCTGATTGCGCGCGGCGAGGCCTTGCAGGGTTTCGCCGGCGGGGGTTGGGGAGCCGGTGAGTTCCTTGAGCCGGGGCTGGACCAGCGCAGAGTGAAGGTAGACGACGTGGGGCATGACGGTGGCGCCGAGCATGGCGACGGCAGCGTAGATGCTGTCGTGGAAGTTCTGCGCGGAGGAACGGTCGAGGGTGGGCAGCAGAGTGTGAATGGTGGCGAGCTTCCAGTCGGGGTGAACGAGGAAGATCTCGAAGGCGTAGGCGACGCCGATGATGGCGACGAAGGCCATGATGCCGCGCTCCAGCCAGCGGAAGCCGGCAAGGTCGAGCGCGAGGATGGCGAAGACCAGCACGGTGGAGACGAGCGCCGCGACCAGCAACGATTCCTTGGGCGTAAACCCGTGGGCATAGAGGATGGGACCGAAGAGGAGATCGAGGCCGATGGCGGCACCGAGGAATTCGGCGAGGTCGGTGGCGACGGCGGCGATCTCGGCGGCGGCCCAGAGACCGAGGGTGACAGGACGCGAGAAATGCCGCCGGCAGTTTTGCGGCAGGGTGAGGCCGGTGACGATGCCGAGCTTGGCGGACAGGTACTGGATGAGCATCGCCATGGCGTTCGACCACAGCAGAACCCAGAGCAGGCGGTAGCCGAATTGCGTGCCGCCGAGGATGTTAGTGGCGAAGTTGCCGGGATCGATGTAGGCGACCGAGGCGACGAAGGCGGGGCCGAAGTAGCTCCACATGGCGTTGCGCTGGAAGTTGGGCAGGAAGCCACGGGACGGAGGAAGCGGCGCGGTGGGCGCGACAGAACTGGAATCGGCCTGGGCGTTGTCGGTCGATCGCACTGGTTCGAGGCTGGGCATTCCGCTCCTGCGCTGGGTTGAGCCGCGTTGTGCCGTTGGGGAGGGTTGCGGCCGGGGCGATCCCGGGCGCAGCACGGCACAGAATTAGACTAACCTATGAATTAGGTATACCTAATTTGAAGATATGAGTCAAACTGATTCAGGGGATGGGAGAGCGGGCATGTCACCAGGCCGACGGACCAACGGCAACAGCGAATCGGTGGATAACTATCTGAAGGCCATCCTGACCCTGGGAGGGCGGGAGGAGAGCCGGGTGACGATCAAGTCGCTCTCGGAACAACTGGGGGTGGCGCCGGCGTCGGTAACCAACATGCTGCAGAAGCTGGCGGCCGCGCCGAGCCCGCTGGTGGAGTATGAGCGGCATCGCGGGGTGCAACTTTCGCGGGCGGGGAAGCGGCGGGCGCTGGAGATTGTGCGGCATCACCGGCTGATTGAGACGTTCCTGTACGAGGTGCTGGATTACCCGATTGAAGAGGTGCACGCGGAGGCGGAGCGGCTGGAGCACTTTATTTCGGAGCGCTTCGAGGAGCGGATTGCGGCGAAGCTGGGGAATCCGGAGTTCGACCCGCATGGGCACTCGATTCCGACCATGGAGGGGGAGATGGCGGCGCGGGAGTCGATGCGGCTGGCCGACGTCGATGGGGATGGAACCTTTGTGATTGACAGCGTTTCCGACCGGGACGCGGAGCATCTGAAGTTGATCGAGGCCCGCGGGATGACGCCGGGAGCACGGCTGCAGGTGCGGAAGCGCGCGGCGTCGGAGGGGTATTCGGTGAGGGTCGGCCGCTCGGCGAAGGCGTTCGATCTTACCCGCGCGGTGGCGCAGGATGTGCGGATTGTCCGTCTGACGCGATGAACTCCCGCGGTTGATCGATGCGGGTGGGCGGTGGCGGCAGGGCCGTGGAATAATCGTGCGGAGGCCCGATGCCGCTGCTTTCGTTCACCACGCTCGTGTTTGCGGGGTCCTTCGCGGCCGGCCTGCTGGGTGCGCTCACGGGGCTTGGCGGCGGGGTGGTGCTGATCCCTTTGCTGACGCTGGTATTCCACGTGGACATGCGCTACGCGATCGGGGCGTCGCTGATCTCGGTGATTGCGACTTCGTCGGGCGCGGCGGCCGCGTATGTGCGCGAGGGCTATTCGAACGTGCGAATCGGGATGTTTCTGGAGGTCGCGACGACATTCGGCGCGGTGTTTGGGGCGTTTCTGGCGACGCGGGCGCCGACGCGGACGCTGGCGGTTATCTTTGGGGTGGTGCTGCTTTATTCAGCGTGGCTCTCGCGAAGCCAGCATGGCGACGGGCAGGAGCGGGCGGTCAACAATCCATGGTCGGACCGGCTGGGCATGTCGGGGGCGTATCCGGATGGGGCGGGCGGCCTCCTAGCGTATCGAGTGGACCGGATTCCGGCGGGGTTCGCGACCATGTTCGGGGCCGGAGTGCTGTCGGGACTGCTGGGCATCGGGTCGGGTGCGGTGAAGGTGCTGGCCATGGACAAGGTGATGCGTATTCCGTTCAAGGTGTCGACGACGACGAGTAACTTCATGATCGGGGTGACGGCGGCGGCCAGCGCGGGGATCTATCTGGCGCGGGGGTACGTCGATCCGGGGCTGGCTTTTCCGGTGATGCTGGGCGTGCTGGCGGGCTCGCTGCTGGGCGCGAAGCTCCTGGTGCACAGCCGGGTGTCGCTGTTGCGAGTGATCTTCGCCTTGGTGATTGCGGCGCTGGGGGTCGAGATGATCGTGAACGGCTGGATGGGCAAAGTATGACGGCCAAGTTGAATTCGCGGCTGCCGGCCGGGGAGGGTGCGGAGACGCCAGGGAAGTCCGCGGCGGCTTTCGACGACGCGCGCATGGAGGAGATGATGGGCCGCCTGCTGCAGTCGGGAGTATTGCTGGCTGCCTGTGTGGTGCTGGTGGGCGGGGTGCTGTATCTGGTTGCGCATGCGGGCGGACAGGCGAACTACCGCGTATTTACGGCTCGGCCGATTGAGCTGCGCCACCCGGCGGCGTGGCTGAGGGGAATTGCGCGGGGCGACGCTTCGGCCATCGTCGAACTCGGAATCCTGCTGCTGGTGGCCACACCGATCTGCCGAGTGATCTTTGGGGTGATTGCGTTTGCGGTCGAGCGGGACCGCCTCTACGTGGCGGTCAGCCTGACCGTGCTGGCGGTTTTGCTGTTTGGCATGTTGCGGGGAGGCTGACGCCGGCTCGCGGTTGAGGAGCGGGTCGTGAACGGCCTGAACCGCGTGGAGAGCCGCGCAGTGGAGCTAGAGGTTCGCGCCTGGGTCGGTGTGGCCCTGGGGCGAAGGTGCGCAGTCCGGGGTGACTGCAAAAGAGAATGGCGGCCATGCTGGGTGCATGGCCGCCATCGGTTTCGGTGAAGTTTGGCGATCCGGATGGACCGGACCGGTTGGGCCGCTTAGAACCGGAAGCGGCCAGCGAACTGCCAGTCGCGCGGCTGGATGCTCTTGTTCTGGCCGCCGATGACGCCGAACGCTGAGGTGTCCCAGTTTGAACTGGCCAGGTTGAAGAAGGTGGAGTTGGTGGCGTTGTCTACGTCTGCCTCGACCTGGAAGGTGAGGTGGAGAGTAGCGGTTTCACGCACGTTGAAGGTACGGCGAAGGCCAAGCTGAACGTCCCACCATCCGGGGCCGGTGAGGCCGTAGGGAGCGGAACGAGCGACGTTGCCGAGCTTGAAGGTGGTGTTGGGCTCGGTAGTGCCGCCGCAGGTAAATGTGGTGGACTGCGGAGAGGAATCGGGGCATTCAAAGCCGTTGGGGTTGAGGTAGCTGATCTGGGTCAGGTTTCCGGCATTGGCTCCGGGACCACGGCCCCAGCGGCCATTGATGCGTTCCTGGCTCTTGTTGAAGCCGGGGACGTAGTCTGGCATGCAGGTTCCCTGGGCGTCGTCGGAGTTGGTCATGCAGCCGCCGCCGTTGGTGACCTGCAGCGGGTAGCCATCGCGATAGCGGTAGATACCGGAAAGCTGCCAACCGCCGCCGATCATGCCGGCGATGCGGTTGGTGGCGAAGAACGCCTGGCCGCGGCCGAAGGGGAAGGTATAGGTCCAAGTGACGTTGATTGCGTTGGTCTGGTTGGATGTGCCCAGACCGCGATCGATCCGGTTGGCGCCGTAGGATCGGATAAAGTTTCCATCCTGCGGGCCGACTCCGTATTGAGTCCGGTGAATTCCGGTGTCGTCAATTTCCTTGGCGCGGGTGTAGTTGATGAAGCCGGCCAGGTTATGCCAGGCACGCTGAATGACGGAGAGCTGGAGCGCGTTGTAGTTGGCGTTTCCGGTGTCGCCCCAGAGGTCGGAAAATCCTCCGAACTGCGGGAAGGGCCGGAGAGCCTGGAGGACGGTCGCGGCGGAACCGGCGAACAGGGGGTAGGGAACCGTGCAACCGGTGGAGCAGCCGCCGGTGAGGTTGCCCTTGTATTCCAGAGCGGTATCGGGCGACGGCACGTTGGTGGCCGGGCCGCGACCCGCGCCGCCGGGCAGGAAGTGAGTCTCCGATCCGGCGTAGGCGACGCTGAGAACGGCCTTCTTGTTGATCATCTTCTGGATGGAGAAGTTATAGCTGATGTACTGCGGACCGCGGCCGCCATAGTACGGATCGGCGAAGTTGACTCCCTGGGGGTGCAGGAGATGTTGTCCGAAGTATTGCAACCGTAGTCGTTGAGATGGTCTGGGAAGTAGCTGGTGAAGTTGTAATCGCCTGTGGTGGAGAGCGGATTGACGTTGATGGAGGGTACGGTCCAGGGCGGAATGGCGGAGAGGGCGCTGCAGCTATTGGAAGCGACGCAGGCGATGGTCGGTCCAAGCACGCCGTTGACAGCCGGGGGCTGGGAAGCCCTGGATGGGCGGTCCGTAGGTAACCGGGGGAACGCTGGCGAGGCCGGATTCAGGTAGAAGCCCGGGACTCCGGTGCTGCCGCCCGACTGATTCCAGCTGGTGGACACTCCGAACTCGCCATTATTTCCGGTGCCCTGAGTTGCGCCGGCGTTGCCGCCTACGCCGCCGGCGTGGGTGAGGTTGACGGCGAATCCGCCAGCGAAGACGGTGGACGGCGTATAGGCGTAGGCGAAGCCCACGCGGGGCTGGAAGTTGTTGTCATACGGCTTGACCGGGGTGGTGCAGTGGCAGATGTAGGGGGTGTAGGCCGAGGGGGTCGAGGAGTTGGGGAAGCCGGCATACTCCAGCACGCCAGGAATCCCGACGACCGGGTTCTTGGTGTTGACGTTGAGGAACGCGAGGCGATCGTGGACCTCGTGGTAGGGCTGCAGGTAGCTGTAGCGAATGCCCAGGTTCAGGGTGAGCTTGGGGCTGACCTGCCAGTTGTCCTGGATGTACGGCTCGATGGGACGGTAGCGCGCTCCGACGTCCTGAATGCTCTGGGTGGCGACGCTGCCGTTGTAGACCGCGCCGACCAGGAAGCTGGCGTAGGCGTCGCCATTGGTTCCGGTGTTGGTGGTGCCGCCTTCGGTGTCGTACGCGTTGTAGTTCAGCTGCAGTGTGTTGCTGAACCCGCCGTAGTTTGCGCCATTGGTCTCATCCCAGCTGACCTGGATGCCGAAGGTGATGTTGTGGCGGTCCTTGATCCACTGGAGCGCGTCCTGCAAGACAAACGAGTTGGTGGCCACCGGCCCGGTGTTGGAGGTGGATGCCCAGTTGTAGGGAGCGGTCGGGCCATTGGACTGGGAGAAGCTGACGGCCGGCATGCTGGACGCTGCGTTTCCGCTGGGCAGGTTGTTGATGCCGGCGGCGGTGGAGTTGAACTTGGTTCCCTGGGTGACGGAGAAGCCTTCGCCCCAGTTGCGGCTGTATCCGTACTTGAGGGTGTTGATCAGGTTCTGCGAGAGGATGTAGACGTAGGAGAAGATGCCGGAGGCGGTCTTCTGATTGGTGAACTGACCGGCCGCGTAGGGGATGGGAAGCTGGGTCTGGGTGCTGTAGAAGGGTGCGCCACCATAACCGACGTTGCCGCCGACAGCGACCAGCGAGAACTTGTTGCGCGAGTTCAGGGTGTAGTCGATGCGGGCGTCCACGCTGTAGTTGTCATTGGCCTGGGGCAGCGACGCGAGGTAATTCTGGAAGGTAGAGAGGTTGGTCGGTTGGGGCAGGCCCTGCTGGAGATAGTTCGAGATGCTGGAGATCTCCGAAGACGGGATCACGTTGTAGGTGGGCACGCCATTGACCAATCCCTGGAAGGGCGGCGCGAGCCGAAGGAGCCGAGGGTGGGGTCGAGGATATTGGCCGTTGCCGTACCGAGTACGTCGGTAAAGTTGCCGGTACGCTCTGCGATGGTGGGAATGGTGAGGTACTGGGGCGTGTTGCTGATTTTGGTATAGCGGAAGCCGGAGTAGTCCCCGAAGAAGAAGAGCTTGTCCTTGAGGATGGGGCCGCCGACGGAGATGTCGTACTGGTTCTGGTGTTCGCCGGGCTT
>CAWBFL010000129.1:0-34102 GCA_963787905.1 uncultured Acidobacteriaceae bacterium
TAGAAGACGTAGCCGGCGGTGTCCCAGAAGCGGCTGAGGTAGACCATCTGATCGAAGGCCTTGGCCGGGTCGCCACCGGAGACAACGTCGGCGATCTGCTGCTCCTTGAGGGGGATGGCCTGCTCGGTGAGGAGCTGCGCGTCGGCGAGGTGATCGCGGTTGAGGGCGAGGCCGTAGGCGACGTCGTTCTTGATGCCGGGGTCGGGATTGTTGAGGGCGTCTTCAATTTGTCTGGTGCGCTGCTCCGGCGGCCTGGGCGTGGGGGACAACGAGGCGGCTGGCGGAGGCGGCGTGGCGGGGATGGCGGGACGGTCCTTGACGGTGTAGCCCTCGGGGATCTGGAAGAGGGCCGGGTCGGGCTCTTCGGCGCGGATGTTGGAGAGCTCGAAGGTACGCTCGCCGGTGAGGGGGTTCTTTTCGACCTGCTTGACGACGATTTTTTCCTGCGGGGCGAGCCAAAGTTCCGAGGTGACGGGGAGGGGCTGGGAGTTGCCGATCTTGCCGGCGGGGATGGTTGCGGTGACGAGGGCGCCATGGATCTCCAGCATGCCGAGATTGCGCTTGCCGAGATCGGTGGTGGTGGGGTTCTCGGGCTTGATCTGGCTATCGGCGGCGCTTGGGCGCGGGAGCGGGAGCAGGCTGACGTTGACGGCTGCGACCTCGGGGAGGGCCTGACGGTAGGCGGTCTTGAGGTTGGAGTTGAGGGTGATGGAGGTGTGCCGGGCGCGGTCGAGGATGTAGGCGATGGTGATGGTGCCGGGATGGGCGGGGTCCGTGGAGGGGAAGGCGCCATCGTAGCGCTCGACGCCGTCGGCGGAGCGGCAGATGTGGCCCTGGACGGTCTGGGTCACGAGGATGCCGTCGGGGAGATGGCGGACGGTGGTGACGGTCTGGTCGGCGGTGTAGGGGGAGCCGACGATGGGCTGGTCGGGCTTGCCTATCTGAATGTTGGTAGCAAGCTGGCCAGGCGCGAGGCCCGCGGTGAGAAGAACGAGCAGCGCAAGCGATGGGCCGGTTTTCAGCACAGGAATCCTCCGGGTCAGCGAGACGGGCGAATTATAGCCCGGCGGATGCCAGGTCCGGTGACGTGGATCGCGGGAGGACTACTGGGTGAGGTCGCCTTCGGGTTCGTCGGTGGGGTTTTCGATTTCGGCGTGGAAGCCTTCGAGGAGGCGCTCGACGAAGGCGTCGGTGTCGGTTTTGGGGTCCTGGAGCTGCTGGGCGAGGGCGATGTGGCGGGCGAGGTCGGCGAGGACGATGCCCCAGGCGAAGGGGTCGTCCCAGGCGCCGGAGCGGATGCTGACGTGCTGGCCCTGCTCGGCGATCCAGACGCGGAGGACTTCGAAGGAGGCGCGGTCGCGGGCGGCGGCGGGCGGGATGTCGAGGGATTTGGTGGCGGGCATGGGTGGACTCCAGTATGCGGCGTGGCGGGCTCAGATTCCAAGTCGCGCGAAAAGGGCTGAAAGATTCCAGCTAAGCAGAAAGTGACCGCAGCGGCTCAAGCCGCTTTGCAAGCACGCCATTTACGGCACGGGTAAACCCGTGCCCTTAAGCATGACAAAACCCTGCGCGCCGGTTGGGCTTGTCTTGGTTTCCACGATACGTGCCAATTTTGCGCAGGCTTGTCCGGAGGATAATTCATGTATGGCTTCCCTGGCACAACTGAACGCGGCGGAGGGTCTTCCTTCGTCGGTGCATACCGAAGTGGCGATTCTGGGCGCGATGCTGCTGGACGGCGTGGCGATCGCGGATGCGACGGCGAAGCTGAAGGCGGAGGATTTTTCGCTGGACTCGCATCAGCGAGTGTACCGGGCGATGGTGGAGCTGATGGCGAAGGGCCACGGGATCGACTACCTGACGGTGCAGGAGGAGCTGGCGCGGCGGCGGGAGCTGGATTCGGTGGGCGGGGCGGCATATCTGGCGTACCTGACGGAGGGGATTCCGCGGAATTTTTCGATTGAGAGCTATGTCCGGATTGTGAAGGACAAGAGCCTGCTGCGGCAGTTGATGGGGATCTTCCACGACGGGCAGATTCGGGCGGCGGACCAGAGCGAAGATGCGATTACGGTGCTGGGCGATGTGGAGGCGCTGCTGGCGGATGTGGCCGACTCGGCGATCCAGCGCGGGCTGGCGGGGATTGGCGAGATTGTAGCGTCGAGCTTCGGGTCGATCGACAAGCTGTACGAGCAGGGACGCGAGGTAACCGGGCTGGCGACGCACTATACCGAGTTCGACAAGATGACGAGCGGGTTGCAGGATTCGGAGCTGATTATTATTGCGGCGCGGCCCTCGATGGGCAAGACGGCGTGGGCGATCAACATTGCGCAGAACGCGGCGGTGCATGGCGACAAGGTGGTGGCGATCTTCTCGCTGGAGATGAGTAAGGAGAGCCTGCTGCGGAGAATGCTGGCGAGCGAGGCGCTGGTGGGGTCGAGGAAGATGCAGACGGGGTCTATGCTGCGCGAGGACAAGGGCAAGCTGCTGAACGCGCTGGAGCGGCTGATGGAGTCGAAGATGTTTATCGACGACACGCCGGGGATTACGCTGGCGGAGATGCGCGCGAAGGCGCGGCGGCTGAAGCAGCAGGAGGGGCGGCTGGACCTGATCGTGGTGGACTACCTGCAGTTGATGACGGGAACGAACACGAGCGGGAAGAAGGGGTTCGAGAACCGGACGCAGGAGGTGAGCTCGATCTCGCGCGGGCTGAAGGCGCTGGCCAAGGAGATGAGGGTGCCGGTGGTGGCGCTCTAGCAGCTCTCGCGCGGCAGCGAGCAGCGGGCGGGCGACAAGAAGCCGCTGCTGAGCGATCTGCGCGAGTCGGGGTCGATCGAGCAGGACGCGGACGTGGTGGCGTTCATCCATCGCGAGGAGTACTACGACCGCGACAACGAGGACGTGAAAGGGAAGGCGGAGATCATCATCGCCAAGCAGAGGAACGGGCCGACGGGGACGATGCAGCTGGCGTATCTGGCGATTACACGAGATTTGAGAATCTGGCGAGCACGCGGGGTATTAGAGGAGATGTCTGGCGCGGCCACTTCGTGGCGGGTATACCGGTCGTGGCAGGAATCGACTTCTGGGTTCGACCGATGGTCGACGCGGACCCTGCCTGCACACGAAGGCGCGGATCGGAAGGGTGGCAGTGACGAGCTGATTGAGGTTTCGGAAGAACGGCTGGCGGGGAATTACCGTGCGATCCAGGCGGCGGCGGGAGCGGCGGCCGGCGCGGAGACGGTTGTGCTGGCGGTGGTGAAGGCGAATGCGTATGGGCATGGGGCGGAACGGTGCGCCGTGGCGCTGGCGCGGGCGGGGGCGCGATGGTTCGGCGTGGCGGATGCGGGGGAGGGCGCGCGGGTAAGCAGGGCGCTGGATGCGGCGGGGTTCGCGGGTGCCGAGATTCTGGTGATGTGCGGGTTGATGCCGGAGGATGTGGCCGCGATTGTGGAGCATGGGCTGACGCCGGTGGTGTGGACGAAGGAGCAGGTGGAGTGGCTCGCGGGATTACGGCGTGCGCGGGACCCGGGGATGGCGCGCGGTGCATGTCGAGATTGAGACGGGCATGGGACGGCAGGGGGCGAGGCCGGGAGCGGAGCTGGATGCGGTGCTGGATGCGATTGGTGCGGGTGGGCTGGTGCTGGATGGGGTGCTGACGCACTTCTGCGCGGCGGAGGTCGCGGGCGGAGAGAAGACGCGGGAGCAGCAGCGGGGGTTTGCGGCGGCGGTGATGCAGGTGCGCGAGCGGGGGCTGGAGCCGAAATGGGTGCACGCGGGGAGTTCGTCTTCCATCGATAATGCGGGCGTGGACCATGCGGCGGGGGATGGGCGCTGGCTGGTGGAGTTGGCGAAGAGCGTGGGGGCGCGGGCGATGGTGCGGTGCGGGATTGCGCTGTATGGGTATTGCCTGCCGATCGAGGGTGAGGGTGAGTCCAGGCTGCGCGGAGGGCTGAAGCCGGTGATGACGTGGAAGACGCGGGTGCTGGATGTGCGGGAGGTGCGCGCGGGCGAGACGGTGGGATACAACGCGACATTTACCGCGAAGGGGCCGATGCGGGTTGCGCTGCTGCCGGTAGGGTATGCGGATGGGCTGCGGCGGGAGCTGGGGGCGACGAATGAGAAAGCGGGAGGGTGGGTGCTGGTGCGGGGCGAACGGGCGGCGATGGTGGGGCGGGTGTCAATGAATCTGACGACGGTGGATGTGACGGGGATTGAAGGGGTCACGGTGGGGGATGAGGTGGTGGTGCTGGGCGATGGAGTGACGGCGGACGATCACGCACGGATTGCGGGGACGATTTCGTATGAGATTCTTTGTGGAGTCACATCGTGACTTGTGCCGAGCTGGTCGCGTGGTCCTCCCGATGGTCGGCACATTATCATGTGGCGTTATTTGCTTCGCGATGGATGGGGAGTTAAGATCGGGGTTGGAATGAGAGGGGTTCAAGAGGATGAGTGAAGGGAACAATGGGGCTCGGCGGACGGAAGACATTGCGCTGGATTTGTTGAAGTTTGTGGCGGCGACGACGCATGTTGGGACCAAGGCAGCGGGCGGCGGTGTTGGATTTGGGGTGACGGCGTCGGGCAAGCCGGAGGACCAGGTGGCGGAGCTGCTGGCGCTGTATGGGCGATGCCGGCAGGCGGTTGAGGGTCCGGTGAAGTAGGTGGATTCAGGGAACCGGGAACAGGGCGCAGGGCTCCGTGGAGTAGCGCCGGTGCGGGTGGCGGTGGTGGGCGCGGGAGCGTTCGGGCGCAACCATCTGCGGGTGTATCGCGAGCTGGAGCAGGCGGGAGCGCCGGTGGAGCTGGCGGCGGTGATCGATCCGGATGCGGGGGCGCGCGCGGCGGCTGAGGCGAAGTTCGGGGTCAAGGGATACGCGACGATTGCGGAGTGCGTGGCGGACCCCACCCATGACGGTGGGACTGTCATGAATGGGGCACCCAGACGCATTGATGCGGCGAGCGTGTGTGTGCCGACGGTCGCGCATGCGGCGTGTGCGCGTGAGCTGATGGCGGCGGGAGTGGATCTGCTGATTGAGAAGCCGCTGGCGGCGAGCCTGGCCGAGGCGGACGAGATTGCGGAGCTGGCGCGGAAGCTGGGGCGGGTGGTGCAGGTGGGACACCTGGAACGGTTCAACCCGGCGGTGCGGGCGGTGCGCGGACTGCTGAACCGCCCGATGTTTTTTGAGGTGCACCGGCTGAGCGTGTTTACGCCGCGGTCGCTGGATGTGGATGTGGTGCTGGATTTGATGATCCACGATCTGGATATCGTGATGAAGCTGGTGGGTGAGCCGGTGCGCGAGGTGCGGGCGGTGGGGCTGCCGGTGCTGTCGAAGAAGGTGGATATTGCGAATGTGCGGCTGGAGTTCGAGAACGGGTGCGTGGCTAACTTTACGGCCAGCCGGGTGAGCACGGAGCGGGTGCGGAAGGTGCGGTTCTTTCAGCCACACCAGTATGTATCGCTGGACTTTGCGCGGCAGGATTTGCTGCTGATCGATGTGACGGCGGCGGCGGGGATGGATATGGCGCAGATGGCGAAGATGGCGGCGGCGGTCCCGAACCCCACTCGTGACGGTGACGCTGTCACGAATGGGGCACCCAGACCTGTGGAAGCGCATCCGTCGCCGGGGATGGAGTTGCGCAAGGTTGCGGTGGAGACGGGCGAGCCGCTGCGGCTGGAGATCGAGGCGTTTGTGGAGGCGGTGCGGGCGCGGTCGGAGCCGGTGGTGACGGTGGCGGATGGGCGCGCAGCGCTGGGGCTAGCGCTAGAGATCAATGCGGCGATTGCGGCGCATGCACGGCGCACGGGTTTGTGATCGAGGCGCTGGCGGGCGAGTCCATGTTGGTGACGTGGGCGGTGTCGGGGGGAATGTCGAGGCCGAACTGATCGGCGGGGAGCTCCTGGTTGAAGCTGGTGCGGTTGGGCACGATGGTGATGGTGAGGCTCAACTCGTCGAGCGGACGTTGAATCTCGATTAAGGTGGGGAAGTTGATGTTGCCGAACTTCCGGTAGTTCTTGTAGGTGGCCTGGGTGGCAATCTTGCCGTCGGAGTTGTAGATGTCCTGCTGGTACGGCAGCAGGTCGGTGCGGCTGATGTGGATGACGCGCAGTGAGTTGGCGACTTTGCCTTCGGGCTGGGAGAGGAACTCGAGGTTGTAGGTGGGCTCTTCGATGACGTCCTTGCGGGTTTTGGGATCGGGCAGGATGCGGGAGTCCTGGGTCATGGCGACATCCTGATTGGGCTGCAATCCCTGGACCAGCAGGGAGTCGATGATCACTCCGGGGCGGAGAGAGTAGATGCCCTTCTGCTGCGTGTTGGTCACGACGTCGGAGCCGGTAATGGCGCAATTCTCGGGCGGAATGAGCATCTTGAAGGACTTGCCATCGGAGACCATGTCGAGAAACCGGCTGTGGACCACGGGCACCTCGAGCAGGAAGAGGATGTTCTCCGGTTTGCCGATGACGATATGGCCATCGAGTTCGGCAGAGCAGGTGATCTCCCCTTTGCTGCCATATTGGACGTCGCCCTTGCTGGATCCGCCAAAGCAGGCGACGACCTCGACGGCGGCGGTCATGCTATGGATGGCGGAGTAGCGATCATCGACCTGCTTGAGCAACTGGTCGAGGGAGGTGCCGAGGACGATGGTGGGGGGCCTGGTCTTGAGGACGCTATGGGTGTGCACGAGACATCCGGTGAGAGCCGGAGTCAGCGCGAGCAGTCCTATGGAGAAGGCTTTTCTGATCCTCATTTGCACAAACTTCAAGTATAGCTGCCCGCGCATGCTTTTCGCGGCTGGAAGAGAAACGTCCTGCTATATGAATTAGATGCGAATAGCGGCTGCGAGGCTTCGCAGCTTTTTTGGGGGTTCGATTACCGGGCAGAGCGACGGAGGGCGCGGCGATAGGTTTGCACCTGCTGCGCATGTTGGGCGAGGGTGGCGGAGAAACGGCTGTGGCCCTGGGCGTCGGCGACGAAGTAGAGGTAGTTGGTGCGGGCGGGCGAGAGCGCGGCCTTGAGGGCGGCGATGCCGGGGTTTGCGATGGGGCCGGGCGGCAGGCCGGGATGACGGTAAGTATTGTAGGGCGAAGGGGATTGGAGGTCGGAGGCGTAGATGGCGCCGCGGTAACGGTTTTCGAGCAGGGCGGCGTAGATGACGCTGGGGTCGGTGGCGAGGGGCATGCCCTGGGCGAGGCGATTCTGGAAGACGCTGGCGACGAGGGGGCGCTCGGCGTCGTCGCTGACTTCTTTTTCGATGAGGGAGGCGAGGGTGACGGTGGACGGGAGGTTGGAGGCGAGGTTGAGCTGGGCGGCGACGGCGCGGAAACGCTTGACCATGGTGGCGAGGATCTGGGCGGGCGCGACGTGGCGGGCGAAGCGGTAGGTGTCGGGAAAGAGGAAGCCTTCGAGCGAGGGGGCGTTGGGAGAGAGGTCGGCGATGAGGCTGGTGTCGCTGCGTTCGGCGGCGAGGAAGGCGCCGCGGGAGCCGAGGCCGGCGGACTCGACTGCGTTGGCGATGTCGAAGATGTTGTAGCCCTCGGGGATGGTGAGGGGGATGGTGTAGACGTCGCCGCGGGCGATGCGGGCGTAGATCTCGGTGGCGGGAGCGGGGTGGTTGAAGCGGTATTCGCCGGCGATGAGCTTGCCGCCTTTGACGGCGCGGAGCAGCAGGAAGGCGTAGCGGGAGCGCAGGACGCCGGCGCGTTCGAGCTGGGCGGCGATGGCCTGGGTCGCGGTGCCGGGGGGGATATCGACGTAAATGGCGGCGTTGTCGGAGGTGCCGGGGGGCGGGCCGACGGGAGTGCAGAGGAGCCAGGCCGCGAGGGCGGAGCCGGCGAGCGCGATCAGCAGCAGGGATGCGAAGACCTTCAAGCGAGGACCTTATCGAGCGGGGATGGCGCGAGAGCGCAGCGATCGGGACGCCTGAGGATATTTTACGGTGCGCAGGATGGGGGAGCGGTCGGCAGGATGGGTTCAGCGGCGGAGGAGACGGGAGAAGCGAACCTCGAGGTCCCCTTCGGGGAGGAATTGCTGGGTGGGAAGCGGGCGCGCGGGTGGGTAGTAGTCGACTTCGCAGTTGAGCAGAAACTCGGCGGTATCGACGACCACCTGGGCGGGGGATCGGCCGGTGTGGATGGCGATGAGCTCGATGCGGGCGCGCTGCTCGTAGGTGAGGTCGACGTCCATGGGGTCAAGGCTATGCTGGGGGGGAGTGGGGGTGTCAATCGAACTCTGGTAACCAGTACGGTAATCCGGGACAGGCGGTCCCGAGAAGGGAGCGGGGATGGGGGCGGGTTGCGGGCCTATAATCCTGCGTGACATCTGCGCCGGGAATGGCGGCGGCTGAGATCGACGCAACGCGCAGGGGCCGGGAGGAAGCGATGAAGATTCGCAGCTCTGTGAATCGCAGGGGTTTCGACGTCGAGCCTGCCGGGTATTTTAATGTCCTGAGTCCCAGCGCCCGGTTTGTCGCCTCGCATCTGCAACGGCGCTTCCCGTTTCTGGTGAAGCAAGCCAAGGGGACCGCGGAGAGCCGGGAGACGGCGAACCCATTGCAGAGCATTCAACCGAGCCCGCGGGAGCGTGCCGGGTTGCGGCTGGCGCTGATTGTTTTGGCGGCGATTGCGATCACATTCATCGCGCTGTGGTGGATTGACGGCAACTTGTTTGCCCGTCATTTTGGCTTCTGAGGCGGTTGGGAGGCGGGAGCGCCGCAACGGCCCGCAACCTCTGTAGAATAGCGAGGTCGAAGCCGCTCGGAGGATGGGGCGCATCGAATTGCATTTGGAGAGGATGGAAACAGCATGGCATCGGCAATGGCAAGTATCGCGGCGTTGAAGGGAACGCATGCGCAGTTGAAGACGCGTATGGAAAAGACGGTGGAGGATTTCCGGGCGAACCTGCTCTCGACCCGCACGGGGCGGGCGAGCGTGCACATGCTCGACCAGGTGAAGGTGGATTATTACGGGACGGACACGCCGATTTCGCAGGTGGCGCAGATTTCGACGCCCGAGGCGCAGCTGATCCTGGTGTCGCCGTGGGAGATGACGATGGTGGCGCCGATTGAGAAGGCGATCCGCACCAGCAACCTGGGATTTAATCCGATGCACGACGGCAAGGTGATCCGCGTGCCGGTGCCGCCGATGACGGAAGAACGGCGCAGGGAGACGGTGAAGCACCTGTCGGGGGTATTGGAGGACCACAAGACGGCGATCCGCAACATCCGCCGCGACGGCAACGAGCAGGTGAAGAAGGCGGCGAAGGACAAGCTGATTTCGGCGGACGAAGAGAAGCGGGCGAACGAAGAGATTCAGCAGTTGACGGACGCGGAGATCAAACGGGTGGAGGAACTGTTCAAGGCGAAGGAAAAAGAGATCCTGACGGTGTAGATGCTGGTCCTGCCGGACGGGCGCCCTGCGCGGGCGGCGGCCACTTCGTGGCGCGTGCCGAGCTTCGCGGTGGTGCTCCCGATGGTCGGCCACTTCGTGGCGGGTATTGGGCTTCGCGCAATCCTCCCGTTGGTCGGCACGGGATTCTGCTTGCGACCATCGGAGCACCAACGCGAAGCAGTAGGATGGCGTGTGAACGCCTAGGTGGT
This sequence comes from uncultured Acidobacteriaceae bacterium, assembly GCA_963787905.1. Classification (GTDB taxonomy): domain Bacteria; phylum Acidobacteriota; class Terriglobia; order Terriglobales; family Acidobacteriaceae; genus Edaphobacter. Next base: position 9,589 of record CAWBFL010000129.1, read on the forward strand.
GTGGTCGAGGACGATCTTCCAGCCGTCGGGGGTTTTCTGGAGGACGAGGGTGAAGAGGCCGTCGGCGGGGCCACCGTCTTTTTTCGAGCGCTCGAGGTGATATTTGCCGATGCAGGCGGCGAAGGTGTCGCTGAGGGAGTGGACTTCGAGTTCGGAGAAGGTGAGCTGGCCCATCTCGGCGCGGTTGGAGTAGTTGCGCTTGTAGTCTTCGAGGATCTGGGCGTAGCCCTTGGAGACCTGCTTGCCGACGAAGAGGGTGTCGGGCGAGTTTTTGTAGCCCTGGACGTAGGCCTCGATGTCGCCGGCGTTCCAGGCTTTCTCCTGCGCGAGGACGACCTTGACGACGTCGAGCTCGGTGCGGGTGGCGGTATGAAGGGGGTTGTCGCCCTCGGCGTCCTGCGCGCGCAGGTGGGGGGCGCAGGTTGCCAGGAGGACGCCAAAGAGAATTGCCGCAACCCATTCGCTTGCCAGGAACCAAGGACGCCGATTCATCGCCAACACCCCGCGTGGGATGAGTGTAACTGAACCAGCGCGATGGATTGTCAATGGAGCGATGGGCGGTCGTAGCGAAACGGGCAGTTTAGTTGGCGTAGGCGGAAGAAGAATGCGGGGGTCTCTCCGCTGCGCGCTCTGCGCTCCGGTCGAGATGACGGCCTTCCGTGGATGGGATGAAGTCTTGCAGGCTAGGCGAGGCCGGTGGACTGGGCCTGTTCGCGGGCGTGGTAGCTGGAGCGGACGAGCGGGCCGGACTCGACGTGGCGGAAGCCGAGGGCGAGGGCTTCGTGCTTGAGGAAGGCGAATTCGTCGGGGGTGTAGAAGCGCTGCATGACGAGGTGGTCGCGGGAGGGGCGGAGATACTGGCCGATGGTGAGGATGTCGACCTTGCGCTCGGCGAGGTCGCGGAAGACGGCGAGCAGCTCGTGGATCTCCTCGCCAAGGCCGACGATGATGCCGGTTTTGGTGACCTGCGTGGGCGAGAGCTCTTTGGCGCGGCGGAGGAACTCGAGGGAGCGCGTATAGCGGCCGCCGGATTTGGCGATGGCGTAGAGGCGGGGGACGGTCTCGATGTTGTGGTTGAGGATTTCGGGCGCGGCGGCGACGACCATGCGCAGGGATTCATCGTTGCCCTGGAAGTCGGGGGTGAGGACTTCGACGCGGGTACCGGGTGACTGGGCGCGGATTTCGCGGATGACTTCGACGAAGGCGCGGGCGGAGCCGAGGTTGTCGTCGTCGCGATTGACGCTGGTGATGACGGCGTGGGCGAGGGCGAGCTGGGCGACGGCGGAGGCGACGCGGCGAGGCTCGTCGAAGTCGATGGGCTCTGGCTTGCCCTTGGGGACGGCGCAGAATCCGCAGCGGCGGGTGCAGAGGTTGCCGAGCATCATGAAGGTGGCAGCCTTCTGGTTCCAGCACTCTCCGATGTTGGGGCACTGGGCGGATTCGCAGACGGTGTGGAGGTTGAGGTCGCGGGCGAGCTGCTTGAGCGAGTGGAAGGTTTCGCCGCCGGGGGCGCGGGCCTTGAGCCATTCGGGCTTGCGCACAGGACGGCGGGGCGCGAGGTCGATCTGGACGAGGTCGGCGGTGGGCGGAGGCATCGAATTAAATTGTAGCGCTGCAGGAACAAAGTGCGCCCTGCGCGGGCGGCGGCCACTTCGTGGCGGGTATTGGGCTTCGCGGCGGTGCTCCCGACGGTCGCGACGGGGACTAGTGGAGGCGTTCGCGGGTTTCCTGACGGATGAGGTAGAGGAAGAAGAGCAGGACGAAGAGGCCGCGGACGAGGAAGAAGGCGGCGTGCACGCGGGAGAAGTAGTAGAAGTCTCCGGCGGCGAAGAGCAGGGAGCCGGCGGTGACGAGGGCCCAGCCCCACTTCTGCAGGCGCAGCAGGCCGTAGATGCCGGCGGCGAGCAGGGTGCAGAGGATGAGGATGCTGTAGCGGGCCACGCCGGAGCCGAAGGCGCCGTGGAGCGCGGCGTAGACATTGGCCGAGGTCATGACGATCATGAACAGGGAGATGGCGGCGATGCCGGGGAGCATCTGGCCGGCGGCGGGTTGGGCGGGTTGGGCGGGTTGGTCCATGGGTTTGTGGTTGCGTTGTACGTTTTACGTTGTACGTTCTACGTTCTACGAACTACGAACAACGAACAACGAACAACGGACAACGGACAACGGAGAACGGAGAACCTGTAATTACAACGTGTGCAGGTAGGCGAGCAGGTCCTCGCGGTCCTGCGGGGTCATGGTGTTGCCGAGGGCGGGCATCATGGGGCGGCCGTAGAGGATGGCGTCCATGACGCGGTCGTCGTTGGCGGGGGCGCCGGAGTCGAGGTATTGCTTTTTGAAGATGCCGCGCAAGGACTGGCCGTTGAGGGGCTCGTTGGTGCGGTCGTTGTGGCAGCGGGCGCAGCGCTGCTGATAGACGTCGTGGCCGCGCATCTGCTGGGCATTGAGCTGGGAGAGCGGAGTGGGCGGGGGGAGCTGGGTGCAGCCCACGGCGGCGGCGAAGATCAAGGCGAGGCCCGCAGCGAGCAGTCCTCGGGCAATGTGGTTCATGGAACTATTGTCGCATCCGGGGTGCGGCGTGGGGAGCCCTATCCCTTGCCCAGCATGAAGGTGGCAAAAGCCTGCCAGGGGTGGGTGAAGGCGATGGGGACGCGGGTGAGATGAACGACGATGAGAAAGAGCGAGGCCCACAGCGTGGTCTTCAGAATCCTCTTTTGCGTGACCAGGTCGAAGACCATGATGGCGAGAAGGAACCCGAACGGAATCAGGTCCTGGGCCTTGGGATTGTTCTGGAAGAAGGCGACGGGCCAGCGGCCGACCGCGGCGTCGATGAGGCCGATGGAGGCGATGAGGATGAGGCGTTTGTGGATGGCGGATTGACGGCGGTAGCGATAGGCGAAGAAGGCCAGCACGGCGAAGATGAAGATGGCGCTGAGGGGAATCACGTAGAAGGTTTTGGCGTCCAGACCCAGCACGCCGACGCCGCGGCGCAGCGAATCGGTGGCCGCGAAGGGGCCGATGATGGCCATGGCACACGCGAGGCCGAAGCCGAAGAGGCCGAGGGTCATGTGCCACCTCACTTTGTGGGCGGAGATCAGCGCGGTCTGGACGAAGAGCAGCACCATCCAGAGGGTCATGATGGCGCCGTGGACATGGATGAGCCGGTTGGGCAGCGGGGCCTCCACCATGCCGGCGAGGAAGTAGGTCCTGGCAAAGCCAAAGAGAACGGTGGCCCAGAGGAGCACCACCATGGTGGAGAAGAAGATGCGATCCGCTTTGGGATTGACCCGCACCCGGGGCGCAGCCTGTTGCCGCAACGCGTCTGTTGCCACGTGGAACCTCCTGGAGGTCGATTTTGAATCAGGGGCCCGGGGGGAGGATTGGGATGGGGCCAAGTAGAGGAAGTATGCCTCAAAGCGTGCGCGTTCGGGAAGGGGGCTATTCGGCGGCCTGGATGGCGGCGACGATTTTGTCCATGACGTCGCGGTCGGCGGTGGTGCCGGGGAGGTGGTTGTCGACCAGGATGGAGAAGATGACGGTGCGGCCGCTGGCGGCGTCGAGATAGCCGGAGAGGGCGCGGGCTTCGCCGAGGGTTCCGGTTTTGGCGAAGACGTGGCCTTTGAAGGGAGGGTTGGGGAAGCGGTCGGCGAGAGAGCCGTCGATGCCGGCGATGGGGAGGGAGGCTTTCCAGTCGGCGAACCAGGGCTGGGTGGTGGCGAATTGCAGGAGCTTGGCGGTGGCGCGGGGGGTGACGAGGTCGTGGGTGGAGAGGCCGGAGCCGTCGTAGAAGACGAAGTCGTTGGGGTCGAGGCCGGCGTGGACGAGGAAGGCGCGTACGAGCTGTGCACTGCGGCCAAGAGTTGAGCCGCAGTCCTTTTCCTCTGAGATGTGGCGCAGCAGCAATTCCGCGTGCAGGTTCTGGCTGATCTTGTTGGTGAGGGTGAGGTCTTCGATGAGAGGCGGCGAAAGATGTTCGGCGAGCAATGTCTCGGTGGGGCGGGGACCGTTGTCGATGGCTTGCGCCATGCACTCGATCTTGCCACCGCGGAAGATGCTTTCCTGCATCTCGTCGGGCATGGCGAGTGGCTGGTGCGACTCCTGAGAGAACGGCATTAGATTGCCGTTGGCGCGATGGCGGACGGTAACGTTGCCGCGCACCTTGATGCCGTGCCTCAACAAGGCTGCGCGCAGGGCCATCGCAGCGTATTGGGCTGGATCGGCGATGGCGATCTCATCGTGAACCGGGGGCTGGCCGGGTTTCAAATCTCCGCTGATTTGAAGATCAAGTGAACCGGGCGCACGGTCGAAGGTTTGCAGGCTGTCGCGACCCCAGTCTTGCGTTAGAACGCTGGGTGTCCAGGCGTAACCGGGCATCTGCGCGTTGATACGGTAATAGGGCAGGTCCGGCGTGAGCGTGGTGGCGGCCGGGCCGTGGCCGGAGACGCTCGGCGTGAGCGTGACGTCGATCTGGTTATCGTGGATCGTGAGCGCGCTGACGGGCGCGCCATAACCCCAGATCATGTCGTCGATGCTCCAGTTCTCGGCGTAGGGGGTATCAAAGAGCGTGTCGTCGCCGACGATGTCGCCGTCGACGACGCGGAGGCCTTTGGCGGCGATCTGGGCTGCGAGTTCTTCGATGTCGCCGAGAGGCGTGGGTGTGGGAGCGTTTTTGGGTCGTTGGGACGGAGGGAGGTAGGGGAGTGAATAGCCGGTGGCGAAGGTAGCATCTCCGCCGCCTCGGAGGATGAGGTTGCCGTGCAGGGTGCCGCGGGCGAGCTTGCCTTCGGCGATGACGCGGGTGGTGAAGCGGTCGTCCGGCCCAAGCATCGCCAGGGCGGCGGCGGTGGTGAAGAGTTTGGCGTTGGAGGCGGGCTGGAAGAGCTGGTCCTGGTTGAGGGCGTAGATGAGGGAGCCGTCGAGCGAGGTGACCATGATGCCCCAGTGGTCGCGGGCGACGGCGGGGTCGGCGGTGAGGGTGGCGATCTGGGCGGCGAGGGTGGCGGGCGGGAGGTCGGGCAGGGAGGCGGCGGGAGCGGGCGAGGTGGGGAACTCGGGCGGGGCCTGCGGGTCGGGCTGGGAGATTGGGGGATTGGCGTCGGGGGGTGGGGCAGATTGGGCGGGGGCGAGGGTGCAGAGGGTCGCGGCTGCGGCGAGGCAGAGGGCTACGCGGAGGTGTCGGCGCATCCTGCGCGCAGTGGAGTCGCTTGGCAAACAAACCTTCCCTCAGGGGCTAAAGCCCCGTCAATTTAGCCAGGTGGTTCGGCGCGGCTGAAGCCGCGCCCTTTCAAGGCAACGACTTCTTGCGTAATCGTTTGAAGCCGCGCCCTTCAAGGCAACGACTTCTTGCGTAATCGTTTGAAGCCTCGCCCCTTTAAGACAACGACCTCTTGCGTAATGGTTTGAAGCCGCGCCCTTCAAGGCAACGACTGCTTGCGTAATCGTTTGAAGCCGCGCCTTTTCAGAGCAAGTGCGAACTGCGCCTCTGCCATCCTGCGCGCAGTCTAGCACTTCGCGCGCGGGGGCTGATAGACTTGTAGGGTTGCGCCGGGTAGTGGCGCAGGTGAAGTTTCCGCTCGGCGTATGTCCCTCAAGGATGCCTTGACCACGGTCATGCCGCCGCGCTCACGATTCCCTCAGGGGCTAAAGCCCCATTCATGTTGTAGTAGTTGGGGACGGGCTAAAGCCCGTCCCTATCAAAGCCCCGGATTCCAGGCCGAAGTTTCCCGCCGGCCGGGGCAAAAAGGAAGACGAGACACAGTGGATCAGCAGACCAGGCAAGCGCTCAAACAAGACAAGTTCGTTAACACCACCACCCACGGCCTGGAATGGGCCAGTGAAAACCGCCAGCGCGTGATTGCGATTGGATCGATTGTGCTGTCGGTGATCCTGGTGGTGGTGGCCAGCGTAGTGGTTTACAACACCCGGTCGGAGGCGGCGTCGGTGGCGTTCGGCGCAGCGATGCAGGTGTACGAGTCGCCGCTGACGACGCCGGGCGAGCCGGTGCCTGCGGGCGCGAAGACATACACCTCGGCCGCGGACCGGGCCAAGGCTGCGGGCGCGCTGTTCCAGGGGGTTGCGGACAAGTACGGCCTGACGCCCGATGGCGGGAACGCGCTGTACTTTGCGGGGCTGACCGAGATTGAAGCGGGAGAGAATCAGCAGGCGGAAGACACGCTGAAGAAGGTTGGCGGCGGATGGAACAAGAACCTGGCTGCCCTGGCGAAGCTGGCGCTGGCCGGGTTGTACCAAAACACCGGGCGGGATGCGCAGGCGATGGATCTCTACAACCAGCTGAGCGCGAAGCCGACGGACACGGTTCCGTTTGGGCTGGCGCGGCTGCAACTGGCCGATCTGTACGCGTCGGAAGGCAAGACGGATGAGGCCAGGAAGGTGTATGCGGATCTCGAGGACAAGGATTCCAAGGGTCCGGCTGGGGCGATGGCGAAAGAGAAGCTGAATCCAACGCCGGCGGGGGCTGCGGGCGAGCAATAGGAAGCTGCGACTCGATCAGGGTCTGGCTGTCGAGCGGACAATTTCTACGGAACAGGGCGCGTGGCGGACGACGAACTCGGAGACACTGCCGAGGAGAAAGCGGTGCATGCCGGTGAGTCCGTGGGAGCCGACGATGATGAGGTCGGCGTGCCAGTCGGCGGCGGCATCGATGAGGCCTTCGCGGACGTCGCCGACGCCGACCAGGGTGTCGGCTTTGAATCCGGCGCAGCGCAGTTCGGTGGCGATGCGATGGACCAGGGCTTGGGCGGCTTCGCGCTCGCTTTCCAGCTCGGGCGCGTAGCCGGGGTGCATTTGCGGGGGCGCGGGGCCGACCGGCTGCAAGACGTGCACCACCAGTACCTCAGTATTTTCGGCCGGACGCCAGGCGAGAATCGCGCGCAGGATATCGTCGGCGTACTTGGAATCATCGACACCCATCAGAATCTTCATGGCTCACTCTCCCTTGCGGGAACATTCCAGCTCCGCGGCGAGGCGCGGGGGCGACACAGGGGGAGTATAAGCGCTGGAAGGCGACGGGTTTGAGCGATTCCGGAGAATTTCCGGACGAGGGCTGGTGCGCGCGGGGAGCAAGGCTAGTGGTGATCGCCGGGGCGCAGGCGGATGGCGACCGCCTGATCGCTGATGACGGTGTCGGTGTCTTTGAAGACGGAGGCAGCCTGGGAGCGGACGGCTTCGACGGTCTTCCACTGATCCTTGGCGCGGGGTTCGGGGACCCAGCCGGGGAGGGACATGCCGAGGTAGTCGGCGAGGGCCTGGGCCTCGGGCTCGTAGAGGGCGCGGAGGGCGTGCAGGCGGGCGGGGGCTTCGGGGTCGCCGCAGAGGCGGAGGCCGGCCGCGGCCATGGAGTCGCAGACGAGGTTGAAGTGTTGCGGGGGCAGGCGGTTGGGACCACCGCGTTCGCGCCAGGCGGCTTCGTGTTTTTCCAGATGGAAGACATGGCCGAGGTCGACCAGGGCGTGGCGGGCCATGGCGAAGGTAAGCTGGGCCTGGCGGGAAGCGGTGCCGGGGACGACGGAAATGAGCAGCGAGCAGCTATCGAGCACAGCGGTGAGCGCGGAGAGCCAGCTCTGGTTGTCGTGCTGGGAGCGGTAGTAGCAGAGGATGGGGTAGGAGATGTGGGATTCGAGGAGCTCGGCGGACCAGCGTTCCCACTCGATGAGGAGGACGACCAGGGCTTCCTGGCCGCCGGGGAAGGAGTGGCGGCGCAGGAGTTCGGTGGAGGTGGGCGGCGAGCCGGCGCGGGCATCGAGCAGAGCGACGGAGACCTCGCGGCGGGAGAACGAGTTGTAGAGGACGGGGACGTAGCCGATGACGAGGGCGACGAAGCCGAGGCCGGTGCCGGACTCGACGATGATGAGGGCGCGGGCGGCGAGCGAGCGGGGAAGGACGTCGCCGAGACCGAGGGTGAAGAGCGTGGTGCCGCTGACGTAGAGGTCGGTGCGCAGGCGGGCGAGGGCGGTGGCGTCGGCCATGGCATCGGCGAACGGGGTGCGCAGGCCGAAGTAGAGCAGGGCGAATCCGGTGACCAGCAGCAGCGCCCAGACGATGAGCAGCATGAGCAGGGACGCGGGGCCGAAGGTACTGTAGACCTGCTCGCGGACTTTGGGGCTACGGATATGGCGGGCGATGGCGGCCCAGGGAGTCCAGGTGAGGACGTAGAAGAACCGGGTAATGCGGAAGCGGCCGACCGGGCGGCGGGGCAGGATGATGGTCTGGAATGCGTCCAGGACGGCACTCAGGCAGAAGAGCAGTCCGGCGAAGAGGGCGAAGAGACGCATGGTTAATTCGAAGGGAAAATCGGGGAATCCTGTGATCGGGGACACACTGGTTGGGGTTGGATGCGGACAGGGGGGTATTGTGCGATAAACTCGAAGCTTGTGTTGAACAAGCTGATTGTCGCCAATTTGACCCACCGGCCGGTGCGCACGCTGCTGAGCATGCTGGCGATTGCGGTGGAAGTGACCATGATTCTGACGCTGGTGGGCGTGAGCCATGGGACGCTGGACTCTTCCAAGGACCGCGCCAAGGCGGTCGGCGCAGACGTGATGGTGCGGCCCACCGGGACGTCGGTGATCTCGAGCCTGAGCGGCGCGCCGATGAGCGACAAGTATCTTTCGCTGCTGATGCAACAGCCTCATGTGACCGCTGTGACGGGTGTGGTGGTGCAGTCGCTACAGTTTCCCGACTCGGTTTTCGGCATCGATTTTGCGGCGTTCAACACGATGAGCGGAGGGTTCCAGTATCTGAAGGGCCATGATCCGGTCAACGATGACGACATGATTGTGGATGAGGACTACGCGCAGAAGTACCACCTGCATGTGGGCAGCCAGGTGAAACTGATTGCCCACGAATGGAACATCTCCGGAATCATGGAAGACGGGAAGGCGGCGCGGGTCGCAGTGAAACTGCGGATGCTGCAGGAGATCGAGGGTACGCTCGGGCATCTGACGATGATTTACGTAAAGCTGGACAACCCATTGCTCGCGGACCAGGTGGCGGACCAACTGAAGGTGGCCCTGAGCGACGACCAGATTTACTCGATCAATGCCTTGATGGATGCGTACTCGATCAACAATATCGGGATGTTGCGGGACTTCATCGACGTGGTGATTTTTGTGGCGATGATTGTGGGGTTCATCGTGGTGTTTATGGCCATGTACACGGCGGTGCTGGAACGGACGCGGGAGATCGGGATTCTGAAGGCGGTGGGCGGCGGGTCGGGACTGGTGCTGAATATTCTGCTGCGGGAGACGCTGCTGCTGGCGGTGGGCGGGACACTGGTGGGGATTGTGCTGACGTATGGGTCGCAATGGATGATGAAGCACTTTGAGCCGGGCAGCCTGGTGCAGGAGACGGTGTACGTCTGGTGGCCGATCGCGGGCGCGATTGCGATTGTGGGCGCGATGCTGGGCGCGGTGGTTCCGGGGATCAAAGCGGTGCAGCAGGATGTGACTGAGGCGCTGTCGTATGAGTGAGGGCGGGTTGGGAACGGCAGCGGCGATGACGGAGGCGAAGAGCGCGGGGCCGATGATCCGGGTGCGCGGGCTGACCAAGGTGTACCACGTGGGCGATGTGGATGTGCATGCGCTGCGCGGGGTGGACCTGGATGTGGCGCGGGGCGAGTTTGTGGCGATTGTGGGCGCATCGGGGTCGGGGAAATCGACGCTGTTCCACATTCTGGGCGGGCTGACGCCGCCGACGGCGGGGACGGTGCTGATCGACGGGCACGACCTGGGCGGGATGAGCAACCGGCAGCGGACGGATCTGCGGAAAAACACGGTGGGATTTGTCTTTCAGAAGTACAACCTGCTGCCCACCCTATCGGCGGAGGACAACATCAAGATTGTGGAGTATATTGGCGGGCGGTCGACTACCTTTACTCCGGAGTTTGCGGGCGTGCTGAAGCTGCTAGGGATCGACGACCGGTTGAAGCATAAGCCGCGGGCACTCTCGGGCGGGCAGCAGCAGCGGGTGGCGATTGCGCGGGGAATTGTGAACAAGCCGGCCATCCTGCTGGCGGACGAGCCGACGGGAAATCTGGACAGCGACAACTCGGCCACGGTATTGAAAGTGATCAAGGACCTGAACCAGCGGACGGGGCAGACGATTTTGATGATTACGCACGATCCGGAGGCGGCGGCGTATGCGAGCCGGACGGTGCATATTCGCGACGGACGGATTGTATGAAGGGCATCGGCGGAGCGGGAGCGGGACGGGATGGGCGCCGAGCGGACGGTAAACGGTGCCGGGAAACTTTGTCGAGCGGGGGGCCGTCTACGGATAGATTGTCCACCACGCGCGATAGTTACGGAAGATGTTTGGGCCCGACGGTGGAAGGCATCGACGGCGGGGCCGGATTTGCATCAGACGCAGGAAAGCCGCGCAGAAATGCGGGGACAGCGGGTGCTATCGCTGGTCAGGGCGGGCACTCTCACATTACAATCGAGGGGACTAGGACACACCCCAAACACGCGTTCCAGTACCGGACACAACGCGCTTCATCGAAGGAGAAACACCGCGCCATGAAACTCAATGCACGTATTCCACTTTTGGTCGGACTGATGGTAATTCTCGGCACAGCGACCGGATGCAACTTTTTGAAGTCGCGCGACCAGTTGAATAAGGGCATTGCGGCGTTCAAGAACGGCCAGTACGAGCAGGCGACGAGCTACTTTCAGACGGCGGCGCAACTGGACCCGAAGAATGACAATGCCAAGCTGTATCTGGCAACGACGTACGCGTCGCAGGTGGTTCCGGGGCTGATGGATCCGGCGAATCTGGCGATGGCGCAGAAGGCGCTGGACGGGTTCAACGCGGTGCTCGCGAAGAATCCGAACGATCTGACGGCGCTGAAGCAGATTGCCTCGATCGATCGCAATATTAACAAGCTGGATCAGGCCAAGGCGGACGAGCTGCAGGTGATCAAGCTTGCGCCGAACGAGCCGGAGGCGTATTACATTGTCGGCTTCGTGGACTGGAAGCAGGCGTACAACAACGCGGTGACGATCCTGGCGGCGGATGGATTGACCGACGCCGGCGACGGCAATCCCAAGATGACCAAGGGCGCGTGCGCGAAGATTCAGGCGGCCAATGCTCCGCTGGTGGCCGAGGGCATCCAGAACCTGGAAAAGGCTGTCGATCTGAATCCCAACTACGACGATGCGATGCAGTATCTGCAATTGACGTACCGGCGCAAGGCCGACCTGGACTGCGGCAACGCCGCGGCGCGGCAAGCGGATATGGCGCAGGTGGACTCGTGGACGCAGCGGGCGATGGGCGCACGCAAGACCAACGAGCTGAACAAGGAAAAGAAACTGGGCGGCGGCGTCACGATGTAATGGTTGTCCGCTTCGAGAAACAGGAAGAGCCTCCCGGCGCGGGAGGCTTTTCTGTTGGACGAGGGAGAAGATTCGCCGGGCAGGCGGGCGGAAGGGCTACAATCCGACTGCGGTAATTTAAGGCGAGAGGCACGCGATGAACGAGCAAGCGATGGCAGGCGAGACCGGGGTGGTTGGGGATGGGCCGCGCGGCCTGAGCCAGTTGGAGCGGGTGGTGGACGTGTTTGTTGCTCCGTCCGCGACGTTCCAGGACATTCTGCGCAGCAGCTCGTGGTGGCTGCCGTTGGTGCTGATGGCGGTGTTTTCGACAGCGGCGACGTACAGCATTGACCGGCAGGTGGGATTCAGCCGCGTGGCGGAGAACCAGGTGCAGTCCAGTCCGAAGCAAGCGGAACAGATGGCAGAACTGACGCCCGACCAGCGAGCGCTGCAGCTGAACCGGATGGCGATGGGAAGCAGGTATTTTTCCTACGGGCTGCCGTTGTTTCTGCTGCTGGTGTTTGCGATCTACGCGGGGATCATGCTGGGAACGTTCAACTTTGCCCTGGGCGCGCGAATGACCTACGCGCAGGTGCTTGCGGTGAGCTGGTATGCGTCGCTGCCGTATTTGTTGATTTCGTTGCTAACGATTGTCGTGGTTTGGTTCGGAGGCAACGCCGAGGGGTTCAGTCTGCAGAACCCGGTGGGGACCAATCTGGCTTATTATCTGCCGGACGCTGCACCCTGGCTGAAGGCGCTGCTGATCCAGATTGACGTGGTGAAGCTGTGGACGCTGGCGCTGACGGTGCTGGGATTGAAGATTGTATCGAAGAAATCGATGGGCCAGGCAGCCGCAGCGGTGGTGGGATGGTGGCTTCTGATTGTTTTGATTTCGGTGGCGGCGACGGCGGCGTTCAGCTAGAGCGGACAAAGGCTTAACGCCGATATACACCGATGGCCGCAGAATCAGGATTGGCCATGCAGCCGGTTGGCCGACGTTGAAGAGGAGCTGACGCCTACTCGGTCCAGCGGCGGAAGACGAGGGAGCCGTTGGTGCCGCCGAAGCCGAAGGAGTTGGAGAGGGCGTAGTCGATGCGCGCGGCCTTGGGGGCGTTGGGCACGTAATTGAGGCGGCACTGGGGGTCGAGCTCGACGATGTTCATGGTGGGCGGGGCGGTCTGCTTGAGCATGGCCATGATGGTGATGCCGGCCTCGAGACCGCCGGCGCCGCCGAGCAGGTGGCCGGTCATGGACTTGGTGGAGCTGACCAGCAGGGTGTGGTCGAGCGCGTGTTCGCCGAAGACGTTCTCGATGGCTTTGGATTCGAGCGCATCGCCGAGCGGGGTCGAGGTGGCGTGGGCGTTGACGTAGTCGATCTGGGCGGGCGTGATGCCGGCGGACTTGATGGCGGCGCTCATGGCACGGAAGCAGCCTTCGCCTTCGGGAGCCATGCCGGTCATGTGGTAAGCGTCGGCGGACATGCCGTAGCCGATGACTTCGGCGAGGATGTGGGCGCCGCGGGCGCGGGCGAACTCGAGTTCTTCGAGGATGAGGATGCCGGCGCCTTCGCCGACCACGAAGCCGTCGCGGTCCTTGTCGAAGGGGCGGCAGGCGTGGGTGGGGTCGTCGTTGCGGGTGGAGAGGGCCTTCATGGCGGCGAAGCCACCGACGCCCATGGGGGTGATGGCGGCCTCGGTGCCTCCGGCGATCATGGCGTCGGCGTCGCCGCGCTGGATGATGCGGAAGGCGTCTCCGATGGAGTGGGCGGAGGAGGTGCAGGCGGTGGCGGTGGCCTCGTTGGGGCCGCGCGCGCCGAAGCGGATGGAGACGTGGCCGGCGGCGAGATTGATGATGGAGCCGGGGATAAAGAAGGGCGAGATTTTGCGCGGACCTCCGGCCAGCATGGCCGAGTGCTCGCGCTCGATGATGTCGAACCCGCCGATGCCGGAGCCGATGTGGACGCCGACGCGGTCGTGGTTGGAGTCATCGATTTTGAGGTTGGAGTGGTCCATCGCCTCCTGGGCGGCGGCGATGGCGAAGTGGATGAAGCGGCCCATTTTGCGGGCCTCTTTTTTGTCGACGAAGAGGAGCGGGTCGAAGTCTTTGACCTCTGCGGCGAAGCGGACGGGGTGGCCGGTGAGGTCAAAGCCTTTGATTTCGGCCATGCCGCTGCGACCGGCGAGCAGACCCTCCCAGACTTCGCTGACGGTTCTACCGACACCACAGATGAGGCCCAGGCCGGTGACGACGACTCGCCGCCGGGGATACTGCTCCAACGGATTGGTTGCCTGCATTGCTACTTGGAACCCTTCTGCGTCTTTTCGATGTAGTCGACGGCGTCCTTGACGGTCTTGATCTTCTCGGCGTCTTCGTCGGGAATCTGAATGTCGAAGGCTTCTTCGAACTGCATGACGAGCTCGACGACGTCGAGCGAATCAGCGCCGAGGTCCTCCTGAAAGCTGGCACCCGGGGTGACTTCCGCCTCATCCACCTGAAGCTGCTCGACGATAATCTGTTTTACTTTTTCATCTACTGCTGCCATTTCGTTCTCCTGTTTGCCTTCTGGTTCAAAATTCGGGGCGGGCCGGGATCTGCGTGGAGCCGGGATCCGTCGGGCCGAGTGCGCAAGTTTAAAGGATACCGAGCGCCTAGGAGAGTGTAAAGCAAAGCGGGGGCGAGCGGGAGATTGGCCGCTGCGCGGAAATGCGGGCGAGGGCCGGCCGATTGCGCGGGAATGCAGGCCTGGCTTGGGGTTTGGCGAAGAACTGGCGTAGATTTGTGGAATGCAAATCGAGATGGCGGTGTGGTTGTGTGCAGGGTTGGCGGTGGGGGCGCTGGTGGCCTGGCTGGTGGCGAACGGACGCGCGCAGGCCGCGCAAGCGGAGTTGGCAGGGCTGCGCAAGGCGATTGAGGAGAAAGAGCAGGGACTGAGGGCAAAAGAGGAAGAGCTGAAGGCGGAGCGCGAGGCAAGCAAGGCTGCGGGGGAAGAACTGGCGACGGTGCGGGCGCAGCTGGTGGCGGAACAAAGAGCTGCCGATGAAAAGGTGCAGGCGCTGCTGGCGGTCGAGAAGAATTTGAAGCAAAGTTTTGAGGCACTGGCGGCGAACGCACTGGACGCGAACAGCAAGCGGTTCATGGCACTGGCCAAGGGGGAGCTGGATCAACAGCAGCAGGCCGCGACGAGCAAGCTGACGGAGAAGGAGACAGCGATTGAGACGCTGCTGAAGCCGATGCAGGAGTCGCTGACCAAGCTGTCGGCGCACAGCCAGGAACTGGAGATCAAGCGCGAGGGCGCGTACGCGCAGGTGCTGGCGGAGGTGCAGAACATTCAGAAGTCGCATACCGATCTGCGCAAGGAGACGACGCAACTGGTGCAGGCTTTGCGGGCGCCGAAGGCGAGAGGCAACTGGGGCGAGCTGCAACTGAAGAAATGTGTGGAATTCGCGGGGATGGTGGAGTACGCGTCGTTCGATGTGGAGCGGTTTGTGCGTGGAGAGGACGCAGGCTACCGTCCGGACCTGGTGGTGAAGATGCCGAACGGACGGACGATTATTGTGGATGCCAAGACGCCGCTGGATGCGTTTCTGGACGCGAGCAGCGCGGAGGACGAGGTGGTGCGCGCGGGCAAGCTGGCGGCGCATGCAGCGCGGGTGCGCGAACATCTGAAGGAGCTTTCGAGCAAAGGATATTGGCGGCAGTTTATCGACTCGCCGGACTTTGTCATCTGTTTTCTGCCGAGCGAGGTGTTGTTCTCGGCGGCACTGGAACAGGACCCTTCGCTGATAGAATTCAGCGCCAGCTCGGGGGTGTTGCTGGCGACGCCGACGACACTGATTGCGCTGCTGAAGGCGGTGGCGTTTGGCTGGCAGCAATCGGAGATTGCCAAGAACGCGAATACGATTCGCGACACGGCGCTGGCGGTATACGCCAAGCTGGCCGGACTGCACACGGACTTCCTCAACCTGGGCAAACGCCTGAAGGCCGCAGGCGATCTCTACGACGGCCTGCTGACCAAGGCGGAGGGGCGCGGCGGCATCTTCTCGATATCGCGCAAGCTGCGGGAGCTGGGGATCGGGGAAGAAGAACTGGGCGAGCTGAAGCCGATTGGACTGACGCTGAAGCCGATGGAAGCGGAGGACTGGCAGCCGTCGTTGGCGCTGGCCGCCGACGCGGAAGATACGGCTGAGTAACTGGTGGATTGCTACGCTGACGGGCTGGCGGCGGCGAGGAGGCGGTCGGCGATGAGGGCGGCGGCCAAGGCGGGGGCGACGTCGTGGACGCGGAGGATGTGGGCTCCGGCGAGGATGGCGGCGGTGTTGGCGACGGTGGTGGGGAGGGTTCGATCCCACAGCTCAGGATCGAGCAGCTCACCGCTGCGAGCCGGCTCGGCGGGCGCTCCGAGTTGTGTGGCACCCGGGTTTGGGGTGAGTCGCGAGTCCGCGGCGAGGGTGCGGGTGAGGAAGCTTTTGCGGGAGAGGCCGGCGAGGAGGGGGAAGCCGAGGGTGTGGAGCTGGTCGAGGCGGGCGAGCAGCGGGTAGTTTTCGTCGAGGATCTTGCCGAAGCCGAAGCCGGGGTCGAGGACGATGGAGTCGCGGGCGATGCCGGCGGCGAGGGCGGCGCGGGTGCGGGCGTGGAGATCGCTGAGGACCAGCGGGACGACTTGATGGGGAGCGAGCGGGGGCTGGGTGCGCCACTGGTGGGGGCGGCCGCGGGTGTGCATGAGGACGTTGCCGCAGCCGAGGGCGGCGCAGGCGGCAGACATGGCGGGGTCCCAGAGATGGCCGCTGACGTCGTTGACGATCTCGGCGCCGGCTTCGACGGCGAGGCGGGCGGTTGCGGCGTGGTAGGTGTCGATGGAGAGGATGGCTTCGGGACGCGCGGCGAGGATGGCGCGGAGGACGGGCAGGACGCGGGCTTGCTCCTGTTCCGGGGTGATGGGGACGGAGCTGGGGCGGGTGGATTCGCCGCCGAGGTCGAGCAGGTCAGCGCCCTGGTCGAGCATGTGGAGGGCGTGGGCGAGGGCGGCGCCGGGCGCGAGGAAGCGGCCGCCGTCGGAGAAAGAGTCGGGGGTGAGGTTGAGGATGCCCATGAGGAGAGTCCGCGGACCGAGCGCGAGGGTGCGGGTACGGAGACGCCAGGCGAAGTGGGCGCGGACGGGCAAGGGTATGGAAACTCCCGGGGAAGTGTAACTTGCTAGAGATTACGCTATAGGGCGCGCCAAACTGTCGGCTGGCAGACAGATCAGAGAGGATGGCAAATTCAGGCGGGCCAATTTCTATTGAGGATTTTTTGCTTCCAGTTTTGGGGGATGGGCGATAATCTG
This sequence comes from uncultured Acidobacteriaceae bacterium, assembly GCA_963787905.1. GTDB lineage: Bacteria > Acidobacteriota > Terriglobia > Terriglobales > Acidobacteriaceae > Edaphobacter. The sequence goes on from CAWBFL010000129.1 coordinate 26,242, forward strand.
TGGAGACTTGCGCATAGTGGCACTGTGGCCCCAGGGGCCGACCCGAGTACTTCGCAGAGCGTCCGGGTCCCGGAGGCACCATGAACCTTGCATTTCTTCCTGATCTATTTGCCTTGGCCATTCTGATTGTGATTCTGGCGCTGGTGCGCCAGCGGCACTCCGACGCGCGGGCCGATGCGTGGCTGCTGGGATTGTCGTTCACGCTGATTGAGTCGCTGGCGCACACGTTCTACGCGCCGACGGGGGTCCCGGACAAGGTGCTGCACGTGATCGTCCTGGACTGCTACGTGCTGGCCGGGCTGGTGTTCAACTGGGCGGCAGGAAACCAGGCGCTGACTCACCGGGTACGGCTGCTGTACCTGTCGCTGAATGGATTGTCGCTGCTGGTTCTGACCACGACGTATGGATTGAACCTCCGCTATTCGAGCGTGTATGTGCCGGCCGTGGTGCTGGGCGCAATTATCGGGGTGACGACTTCCCTGTTCCTGCGGCGCAACTGGCGCTACGCGCTGATGTACGTGGTGGGATGGACGCTGATCGGCGTACTGGTGAGCGAGGGCAACTTCCGGGCAGCGGTTTACTGGAGCCTGGGCTGCATCTACGCGATTGCGGCGCTGAACTTCTACCGGCGGCTGCGGCACCACAGCACGGGACGGCTGGCGATCGTGACCGGATTTTCGGTGTGGGCCTTGTTTTTCCTGACGCATCCGTGGGTGATGGACCACTATGAGGCCCATGCCGATATCGCATCGCACGTGTGGAACATGCAGAAGTCGCTGATCTCGATCGGCATGATCCTGATCATGCTGGAAGAGCAGGTATCGAACAACGAGTGGCTGGCGCTGCACGATGAGTTGACGGGCCTGCCCAACCGCCGGTTGTTTGCGGCGCGGCTGACCAGCGCGATCGAGCACTCCGACCGGAGCCAGAGCAGCCTGGCGCTGGTGGTGCTGGACCTGAACGACTTCAAGCGGATCAACGACACGCTGGGGCACGTGGCCGGCGACCAGGTGCTGCGCGAGGTGGCGGCGACGCTGCGCAAGAGCATCCGGGGAACGGACACGGTGGCGCGGCTGGGCGGCGACGAGTTCATCATCGTGGCGACCGACATGACCAACGAGGGAGCGGTGGAGCGGTTTACCGACTCGCTGCGCACGGCGATTGAGCGGCCGATGACGATCAACGAAGAGGCGATGGTGGTGGGGGCGAGCTTCGGGTTCGCGATTTATCCGCGGGACGCGAAGGACTCGACCAAGCTGCTGCGGCTGGCCGACCAGCGGATGTACCACCTGAAAAAGCGGGGGGTTCTGCCGGTGCAGGTAGAGGCGGTGCTGACGGCGGATGCGGGAGCGAACCGGCTTTCGGCCTAGAGGCTGTCCTGCCGAAGTCACTTCGTGACGCGTGTTTGGCACAGGCCACCAAATGACCGCTGCCCGCGCAGTGGGCCGGTCCGGCGGGACTGTAACTCGTGTTCAAGCGAAGATGACGGTCTTGTTGGCGTAGCTGAGGATGCGGTGGTTGAGGTGCCACTGCACGGCGCGGGAGAGGACCATGCGCTCCAGGTCGCGGCCCTTCTGGATGAGGGGGGGGAGCTGGTCGTTTTGCGAGATACGGGCGACATCCTGCTCGATGATGGGGCCTTCGTCGAGGGTTTCGGTGACGTAGTGGCTGGTGGCGCCGATGAGCTTGACGCCGCGGGCGAAGGCGGCGTGGTAGGGGCGCGCGCCGGTGAAGGCAGGCAGGAACGAGTGGTGGACGTTGATGATGCGGCGCGGGTAGGCGTCGACGAAGGCGGGCGAGAGCACCTGCATGTAGCGGGCGAGGATGACGAGGTCGATGTTGTTCTCGGCGAGGAGGGCGAGTTGCGCGGCTTCGACGGCGGGCTTGGTGGCGGGCGTGACCGGCATGAAGTGGAAGGGGACGCCGTGGAAGTCGGCGAGGGCGCGGGCGTCTTCGTGGTTGCAGACGATGAGGGGGAAGTTGCAGTGGAACTCGCCGGCGCGGTGGCGGTGGAGCAGGTCGACGAGGCAGTGGGGGTATTGCGAGACGAAGAGGGCGACGTTCGCGGGCGGCGTCGGCGAACTCGATGCGCCAGTTCATGCGGAATTCGCGGGCGATGGGCTCGAAGGCGGCGCGGAAGGCGGCTTCGTCGAAGCTGGGCGCGTCGGTGGCGAACTCGACGCGCATGAAGAAGAGGCCGAGCTCGACGTCCTGGTGCTGGTCGGCGTTGAGGATGTTGATGTCGTAGGTGTTGACGAGGAAGTTGACGATGGTGACGACGATGCCCTTGCGGTCGGGGCAGTCGATGAGCAGGATGGCGGTCTTGGGGGTGGGCATGGGGTTGGCGTCAATAGGGGCTCGATCAGATTACTTGATGTGGCCGCAGATGCGGAGGCTTGCCGCATCTGCGTATAGACGGGGTTATCGGTGTGGTTTTAGCGCGGGCTTTCAGCCCGCCGGTGCTTGGGGCGAGTGGCCTTTCGAGTTTGAGGAGGCCGCTTGCAGCGCAGTGAGGTTGGCCTCGGGGTTTATATGTCGGGCCTTCAGCCCTCTGGTCTTGGGTGGACGCTGACCTGGGCCTGCGGCCCAGGCTGGTATGTGTCGGCCTTTGGCGCTCGGTGTGGCGCTGATATCGCGAAGTGGAGACTCGATTCGTCGCGGTGAGGCGGCGATGGATGGGCGCGTGTCCCGTGCCATTTCCGAGGAGCAACGACGGAGATTCTGGAGCTGCGCTCCAGAATGACGGTTCTCCACCCACCCAAGCGGAGCTTGGATGGGGTACCCGGTGCGGAGGTCGGCAGCGACGGACGCGACGTCGCGCCCGTGACCTGCGACATCCGCCGGAAGGATGCGTGTGATGCGGCCGGTGGCGCAGCTGGAGAGATAGTACACATCGCCGCCGCGGTGTGCTTCGGCGTAGGGCTTACTGAAGACCCAGGCTTCCAGGCCGCCGAGTTCGACACTGCCGGAGACGGGCTGGTTGACACCCACACTTCCATGCAGAGCATTTGTGACGATGCTGATTCGCTCATCGCTTAGGTAAAAGAAAAAGCGCTCTTCAATTTCGCGACGTGTTTCTCTGCTGGGGAAACGGGGAGGATGTCGCCGAGTATACCGTGACGGCGTTGAATCAGCACACGTACAGAGGAAATGCGTTCTGACCGCTTCCCATACCTGTACGCCCAAATCCTTGGGCAAGGTACTCCACCTGCTGAGAGGAAACGAATTGATACAGCCTTGTTGTCTCCGACGAACTTCTCTCCGGTCGAGGCTTCTAGTAGGAACGAGTTGGTTCCGTCCTTCGACGAGAAGACAGATATTGTCCTGGTTTCAGCTGTGCCCTGCTTGCTGTACTGGGCATTGACAACAGCCCCTCCTCGCTCGAACCTGGGTGTTGCTGCGGCGCTGTTGCGATCCTCCCATTTTGTAATACTCCCGAGTTGAACGAGGTTTCCATATCGCTTGTTCACCTTGATCTGTAGAGGACAAGCGCCCTGCGCAATCTCAGTGATCTCCACGTCAGCACAATCTGCGTAAATGGCGGTCGCTTGGCCCCCGGACTGCGACGGTAAAAAGAACGCGACGATGTTCTCATCCGAGACCTCCGCGATTAGGGGAGGTGTTCCCCAACGAGAGTTGTCATGATTCGTTACGTCTACCGGGTTCCCAAGGTACCGACGCAATCTCGTCGCGTTTCGTTCGGCCGGGGTCTGAGGGCGCTCCACCACTCCCTTGGCGATTAACGCGAGATGCTCATTTCGCTCCGCGTTGAGCTTTCTGTTCTCTTCAGTCAAGTCGTTACTTTCTTTGGCCAGTCTGTTTCTCTCTTCGCGCAAGTCGTTCGCTTCTGCCGAGTGCTGTAGTTCAGCGATTGCGATGATCGTGCCCGCCTCCGGGAGCATCGCACAAATGATCTTGAGCCATGAATGCGCCCACTGCTCACCACGCAGTAAGTTGTAGAGGACAATACCGGACACAACGACGACGATTCCAAGAAACACCTGCAGGACTCTTCTCATGGGCTTCTCCTGGTCTCGCATAGGATAGCGTGTCCTTCGGCGGAGGATATGTCTCCCGCGCAAGGATTGAGCCAGCTACTTGATGTCGCGCCAGTTGGGGCCGAGGCCTACTTCGGCGACGATGGGGACGGTGAAGGCGGCGACGTGTTCCATTTCGTGTTGGACGAGGGTGCGGAGCTCTTCGGCTTCGGCGGGGAGGACGTCGAAGAGGAGCTCGTCGTGGACCTGGAGGGTCATCTTTGAGCGAAGATTTCGTTTCGAAATCTCCGCATCCAGCCGGATCATGGCGAGCTTGATGAGGTCGGCGGCGGTGCCTTGCAGCGGCGTGTTGATGGCGGTGCGCTCGGCGAAGCCGCGCATGTTGGGGTTGCGCGACTGGATGTCTGGAATGGGCCGGACGCGGCCGAAGTAGGTGCGGACCGCTTGATCGCGGCGGACGGTTTCGAGGGTCTCGTCGATGAAGCGGCGGACGCCGGCGTAGCGCTCGAAGTAGTTGTCGATGTAGGCGCGGGCTTCCTTCTGGTCTATTCCTAATTGTGCCGCAAGACCGTACGGGGAGATGCCGTAGACGATGCCGAAGTTGACGGCCTTGGCGCGGTTGCGGGTTTCCTTGTCGAGCTGGGAGACGGGGATGCCGAAGACCTCGGACGCGGTGAGGGTGTGGATGTCCTGGCCGGTGCGGTAGGCGTTGAGCAGGAGCGGGTCCTGCGAGAAGTGGGCCATGAGGCGGAGCTCGATCTGCGAGTAGTCCGCGGACATGAGCAGGTTGCCGGGGGCGGGGATGAAGGCGGCGCGAATCTCGCGGCCGAGGGCGGTGCGGACAGGGATGTTCTGCAGGTTGGGATTGGTGGAGGAGAGGCGGCCGGTGGCGGTGCCGACCTGGTTGAAGGTGGTGTGCACGCGGCCTTCGGCGTCGACGAGGTTGGGCAGCGAGTCGAGGTAGGTGGAGCGGAGCTTGGCGAGCTGGCGGTATTCGAGGACGAGGGCGGGGATGGGATGGTGCTCGGCGAGCTCTTCGAGGACGTCCTGCGCGGTGGAGATGACTTTGCCCTTGCCGTACTTGAGCGGCTTGGGGAGCTGCATTTTGTTGAAGAGGACGTCGCCGAGCTGCTTGGGGGAGTTGATGTTGAAGCGGTGGCCGGAGTCGGAGCCCATGGCTTCGCCGGCGCCGGTATAGATGCGGTCGGCGAGGGTGTCCATCTCGACGGCGAGACGGGTGGACATGGCGGAGAGGACGCTGGAGTCGATGCGGACGCCGGCCTGTTCCATGCGGAGCAGGACGGGGACCAGGGGCAGGTCCATGGTTTCGTAGATGTGCTGGAGGGGTTTCGATCCCCAGGCCTGAGAATCCAGACCTGGGGCACCGGGTTTTGTGGAAGTGGCGTCGCTTTCGGCGATCTGGGCGGCGAAGACGCGGGCGAGGCGGACGATGGCGGCAGCGGCTTCGGGGAGGCGTTTGGGGTCGGCGGGATTGGCCTTGGTGGGCTGGTGCTCGAGCGCGCGGTTGGTGGAGCGGGCGGCGATGTCGGGCAGGGTGTGCGAGGCGTGGGTGGGATTGACGAGGTAGCTCTCGAGCATCACGTCGGTGATGGGGCCGCGCAGGGTGACGGCGTGGGGCGCGAGCGCGCGGAGGACGGCTTTGAGATCGTGGACGAGCTTGGGGAGGGTGGGGTCTTCGAGGGCGGCGCGGAGGCCGGGGGCGTCGAGGGTGGTTTCGAGGGCGGATTGGCCATTGACGGAGAGGCCGAGGCGGCAGGCGGGATCTGTAGCCGGCGGAGTGTTTGCACCCCACTCATCGCGGTGAAGCTGCGATGAATGGGGCACCCGGGCTTCTGGGGCTGGCGAAGACTGGGGCCGGGTGAAGAGATCCATGGTCGCGGCGGGGGGTGGTTCGGGCTCGGGGTCGGGGCTGCCGGCGTCGGGTTCGGTGGCGATTTCTTCGGCGAGGGCGGGGGCGTCCGCGAAGAGGGCGATGGCGAGGCCCGGAAGGGATCGTTGTCCGTTGTCCGTTGTACGTTGCCGTTGTTAGTTGGCACTCTCCGTCTGCGGGGTTGCGGGCGGCGGCGAGGAGCGCGGCGATTTCGGCGGGGGTGGGCCTGAGGATGTAGTCGAAGGCGGTGTTGCCGGCGGCGGGTGCGAGTTCCTTGAGCAGGGTGGTGAATTCGAGTTCGGAGAAGAGTTCGCGGCAGGCGGCGTTGTCGACGGGCTGGGTGCGCATCTCGTCGATGGAGAACTGGATGGGGACCTCCGTGTGGATGGTGACGAGTTCTTTCGAGAGCAGGATGTTGTCGCGATTATTTTGTAACGATTCGCGATACGTTTTGCGCTTGATGGAGTCGGGCGCGGCGACGGCGGCGTCGAGCGCGGCTTCCACGGTGCCGAATTGCTGGATGAGCTCGACCGAACCTTTGTCGCCGATGCCGGGCGCGCCGGGGATGTTGTCGACGGAGTCGCCGCGCAGGGCCATGACGTCGATGACGCGGCTGGGCGGGACGCCGAGGGCGGCTTCGACACCGGCGGGATCGAGGACGAGGTTGTCTTTGGTGGGGTTGAGGATGCTGACCTGGGGGGTGACGAGCTGCATCATGTCCTTGTCGGAGGAGACGACGAAGACGGGGTGACCGGGGGCGGCGAGCTGGTGGCTGAGGGTGCCGATGACGTCGTCGGCCTCGAAGCCTTCGTAGCTGAGGATGGGGATGCGGAAGGCTTCGAGCGCGCGGCGGATGTAGGGAAGCTGCTGGGCGAGGTCGGCGGGCATCTCGGCGCGGTTGGCCTTGTAGCCGGCGTAGTCGACCTGGTCGAACTGCTGGGTTTTGACGTTCCACTTGCGCAGGGGCTTCATGTCGCGGGCGCGCTCGTCGCGGAAGACGGGACCGGAGAGGTCGTAGACGGCGGCGAGGTACTGCGGGGCGAAGTCCTTGCGCAGCTTGTTGATCATGTTGACGAAGACGTAAGTGGCCGCGGTGGGAATGCCGGTGCGGGTGGACATAGGGCGCTGCCGCTGCATGGCGTGGTAGGCGCGAAAGATGAAGGCCATCGAGTCGAGCAGGTAGATGGGCGGCCTTGCGGCGTCTGGGGGAGGGATGGCGGTCTTCGGGTTCGGGTCGGTTGGCATTGCAGGATGAGGATACCAACTCCTGCGCGCAGGGCGAACGGCGGTTCGCGCGAGGGGCTGTCGCTCCGTGAGGCAAGGGGCTTCCTCGCTTGTTATCCCCCTGGGTTGAGGCGACGCTATCGCGAGACGATATCGACCTGGCAGCCGTAGAACTCGATTTCGGTGAAGTCGATAACGACGCGGCCGCCCTGGGCGTTGCCGGGAGTAGTGTTAAACGGGATGAGGAGATGCTGGTTGAAGGAGCTGAGTTGGCCGTCAAGCCAGCCGGTGGAGCCGCCGTTGGGGGTGAGGAAGGTGGTGGCAACCTTGTCGTTGCCGTCCTGGCCGAGGGAGCAGTAGAGCCGGTGCTGCCCGGGCTATGGGGTCATGGCTAAGGCGCGCCAGGATGCCGGAGTCGGCTCCGGCGCTGGACGGATTGAAGGTTTCCCAGGTTGCGGAAGAGTCGCCATTGGATTGTATGGGGCTGATGGCGCTCAAGATAGAAGCCGCTGAAACAGCCTTACCTTCAAGAGGCTTCATGTCGGCCAGCACTTCGCGTTGCGCGCCTGGTTCGCCCCCTTTACGCGAACCTCGCGCAGCACGCCGGGCTGGGGGTTGCGACGACCGGTGCGCGCGGCCAGGTAAGTATTCCAACTCGCCTCGTAAGTGCATACGCCATCAGTGCCTTCTGACTTTGCTCCGCTGCCTGATACCCGGCATCGATCCACTCCGCCGCCTTGCCGTAGTC